>JANNKR010000224.1:0-26447 GCA_031396395.1 Betaproteobacteria bacterium | reverse complement strand
ATGGGCTCATTCCGTACTGAATCCATCAGTCAAAATAATTATTGTTATAAATTAACATGTTACTTCAAACAATCCGTCATCAGGAGGGCGCCGGATGGTCGGCGCCTTGGCGCGAAGGCCTCGATTCCAGCCGCACGCTGGCAGTCATGTTTGGCGGCGGGACGACGGTCGGAGCGCGCAGTGCGGTTGCGGAGGTCGCGGCGCGGCTGCCCAATTCGGTGCTGATGGGGTGTTCGAGTGCGGGTGAAATCTGTGCCGACCGGGTGCAGGACGGCGGCCTTACCGTTGCCATCGCCCGCTTCGATGAGGTCACGTTGCGCAAGGCGGCGTTGCCCATTGCCGATCCGTATCAATCGCGCGCGGTGGGCCAGCAACTGGCGACGATGCTGGCCACGCCGGACCTGCGGGCGATATTCGTGCTGTCCGATGGCTTGCGCGTCAACGGCAGTCAGCTCGCAGCGGGCATGAATTCGATGCTGCCTACCGCCGTGGTGGTGACCGGTGGGCTCGCGGGTGATGGCGAGCACTTCAAGTCGACGTGGGTCGTGGCTGAAAACGAACTGCGCGGGGACTGGGTCACCGCAGTCGGCCTCTATGGCGACCGACTCAGGGTCGGACACGGTTGCAGTGCGGGGTGGTCGCCTTTCGGTCCCGAGAGGCGCATTACCGCGGCCGCGGGAAACGTATTGTTCGAACTCGACGGCAAACCTGCGCTGGGACTTTACCGGGAATACCTTGGTGATCGTGCGGCGGGTCTGCCGGCAACCGCGCTGCTCTTTCCGCTCTCCATCCGGCGCGATGACGACGACGCACATCCGCTGATACGTACCATCCTCGGCATCGACGAGGCTTCGCAGTCGCTGACTTTCGCGGGCGATGTGCCCGAGGGCCATCGCGCGCGGCTGATGCGCACCAGCACCGAGCGCCTGATCCAGAGTGCAGCCACTGCCGCCCGCGATGCGGCAGCTGATTTTCCGGCGGGGGCAACTCCTCTTGCGCTCGCGATCTCATGCGTGGGTCGACGATTGGTGCTGGGCGAGCGTACCGACGAGGAGATCGAGAGCGTGCTGGATGCGCTGCCGCAAGGCACCGGACAGGTCGGCTTTTACTCCTACGGGGAAATGTCGCCCGCCCTCGCCGGCGGCGGCTGCGACCTGCACAACCAGACGATGACCGTGACCCTGGTGGACGAATGGCCCAGGGCGACATGAGCGACCAGCATCCGCTGCTGCTGCGGCAATTGGCTCGGCTTGATCTTGACGCCGATGCCTGCCCGACCTCGCCCGAGCAGTGGCGGTTGCTGCTGGCGCGAGTCAGCCGTGCGTATGTGGAGGCCGAGCAGGACCGCTATCTGCTCGAACGGTCGCAGGATCTCGCATCTGCGGAGTTGCTGGACGTCAATCGCGCGCTCGAAACGGAAAAGGCATCGCTCGAGTCGCGGGTGGACGAGCGCACGCGGTCGCTGCGCCTGTCCGAGGCGCACCTGTCGGAGGCGCAGCGGATCGCCACGCTGGGCAGCTGGTCTCATGATGTGCAGACGGGCGCCACCGAATGGACCGACGAGTGCTATCGCCTCTTCGGACTGGAAAAATCGAATGCCGCGCCACCATTCGCGCAGGTGCTCGAGTTGACCCACCCCGATGATCGCCAGCGGGTGCGCGATTCCATCGTCGCGGCGCACAAGCTCGGCGCCAATGCGGATACCGAGTTCCGGATCGTGCGCGAGAACGGACAGGTGCTGTGGCTCCACGCGATCGAGGAAACGTTCACGAACAGCGAGGGCAAGGTAGTCCTGCTGCGCGGGACGCTGCACGACATCACGCGCCAGAAGCAGGCCGAACTCGAGCGCGACCAGGCCACCAAGCGCCTCAACACCGCCATGCATGGTTCCAACCTGATCCTGGTCGACGTCGACCCGCAGGGAGTGGTCTACCTGTCCGAGCGCTGGAACGTGCTGCTCGGCGGCCCGCCCCAGGAAACCCACACGACCTTCGATGCGCTGACGGCGCTGACCCACGAGGACGACCGCGACGCCATCCTGCAGCAGTACGTCGACACGTTGACTGGCCGCGCCGCCGAATACAACATCGAGCACCGGGTGCGCGCGCATGACGGAACATGGCGCTGGGTGCGCAGTCGCGGCCGCGTGGTCGAACGCGATGCCTATGGTCGCGCCCTGCGTCTGGCCGGGATCAACGAGGACGTCACGCCGCGCAAGCTCGCGGAAGAGCAGCTGCGCAACAGCGAGTCGCGGTTCCGCAGCCTGCTGGCGCTGTCTTCCGACTGGTACTGGGAGCAGGACGAAGCGCTGCGCTTCACCAAGGTGTCGGGTCTCGACTCGCAGAACCATCGCATCGGGGTCGACCAGCTGCTCGGCAGGACCGGCTTCGAGGCCGGCGAAATGCAGGTGGACCAAACCGATGCTGCGCGCCACCGCGCCCTGACCGCAGCCCGGCAACCGTTCAAGGACCTGTGCTACACCACCCGCGACACGGACGGGCAATGGCGGTACTGGAGTTTCTCCGGTGAACCGATGACGGACGCCGACGGACGCTTCATCGGCTATCGTGGCATTGCCCGCGACGTCACCCAGTCCCGCCAGGCCGAGGAAAAGATCCGCAGGCTGGCGCATTTCGACGAATTGACGGGACTGCCCAACCGTACGATGTTCATGCACACGCTGCAGCGGGCCTTGAGCCTGGCGCAGCGGCGCAACAAATCGTTTGCGCTTTTCTTCATCGACCTCGACCGTTTCAAGAACATCAATGACAGTCTGGGCCACGAGGCCGGTGACCGGCTGCTGCAGGACGTGGCGCGCCGGCTGCGCCACCACCTCCGCGAGAGCGATACCGTGGCGAGGCTGGGCGGCGACGAATTCGTCGTGCTGGTCGAGGATTGCGCCGATGCGCGCGAGCTCGAAGCGATCGCGCAGAACATCCTCAATGCCGTCGGTCGTCCGTATATGCTGTCGGGGCAGGAGTACCACGTCACTGGCAGCATCGGCATCTCCACGTATCCTGCCGATGGTCAGGATCCCGCCGCCCTGCTGAAGAACGCTGACATCGCGATGTACCTGGCCAAGGATCGCGGCAAGAACAATTTCCAGTTCTACTCGCCGCAGCATAACGCGCATTCCTTCGAACGACTGGCGCTCGAGTCTGCGCTGCGGCATGCGTTGGAGCGCGCGGAGTTCGTGCTGCACTACCAGCCGAAGGTGGACATCGCCAGTGGCGACATCGTCGGGGTGGAGGCACTGCTGCGGTGGAATCATCCCGACCTGCAGATGGTGATGCCCAATCAGTTCATCCCGCTGGCCGAGGAGACGGGCCTGATCGTGCCGGTCGGCCGCTGGGTGCTGCGAACCGCCTGCGCGCAGTCCGTCGCGTGGCAGCGGGAGGGACTTCCGATGCTGCGTGTCGCGGTGAACCTGTCCGCGCGCCAGTTCGCGCATGATGGACTGCTGCAGGACATTGCCGACATCCTGGAGGAGACCGGCCTCGTGCCGAACGGTCTCGAACTCGAAATCACCGAGAGCATGGTGATGCAGAATCCGGAGCGGGCCGTGACGACGCTTACCCGGTTGCGGGAGCTGGGTATCTCGGTGTCGATCGATGACTTCGGTACCGGCTACTCCTCGCTGGGGTACCTGAAGCGCTTTCCGATCGACAACGTCAAGGTCGACCGCTCCTTCATCAAGGACCTGCCGCACGATCAGGACGACGCGGCAATCACGCGGGCGGTGATCGCGATGGCCCAGAGCCTGCGCATGCGCGTGATCGCGGAAGGCGTGGAGACGCGCGAGCAGATGCAGTTCCTGCGCGAGCACGGCTGCGACGAATGCCAGGGCTATTTCCTCAGCCGGCCGTTGCCGGCCGGTGAATTCGCATTGCTGGTGCGGTCGTGGCGGCGATTGACGCTCGTCGCGTGACGCGCCGCTAGCGCATGCCGGGGCGCGGGGTGTCGAGCACCGCCTCGCCTGCAACGCTCACCGTGACATCGGTGTTTCCTGCTTCGATGGAAATCGGCGGCGCGCTCGCCGCCATCGCGCTGCTCTGCCGAAACATGGGCGCGGGCCGCGCAAAATCGCCCGTCTGGACGCTTACCTTGCCCATGCGCCAGCCCTGGAAACCGAAGCTGTTCGCCGCATTCTGCGCCCGCGCCTGCCAAGCCTTGATCGCCTGCTGCGTGAGGGCGTCCTCGGCGCGCCGGCGCGCTTCAGGACTCACGGCAAAATTCATCCCCGACAGCGCCAGCGCGTCGTCGACCTGCAACTTGGATACGAGCGCCGCCATTGCCGCGAAGTCGGCGCCTTCCAGCGTCAATGTCTGCGCGACCCGCCAGCGGGGCGGCTGGTTCTTGTCGGCGATCTGGTACGACGAATAGCCCGACGTGGCGGCATCCACCCCCGGGACCGCCTTGGCGCGCGCCAGGGCCCTGGCCATCCGCGCATTGACGTCGGCGGCGGCCCGTGCCGGATCGGCGTGATCGACCTCGGCCCGCAACCAGGCATAGACGCGGTCGTTGGCCACCGACAAAGTGGCGGACGCGGACAGGCTGACGACAGGGGCAGTCGCCGGGGGCGGATCCGCGGCGCGTGCCACGCCGGCGAACGCCACGGCCGCACCAACCAGGGCGGCAGCCAGTCGTGCCTTCACGCGGTGGCTGGCGTAGAAGTTGTCGCCCGGAACGGCAGTGTTTCGATCGCGGCGCGATTGGACCAGGAGAAGCAGCGCGCGGCCGCTTCGCGCCATGGCAGCCATTGCGCGGCGATATGCTCGCGTGGCGCAAGAGTGACCGGCACCGGTCGCGCGAGTGCCAGCCCGAACACGTGCTCGGTATTGCGGTCGGTGCCGGGAGGGTAGCGATGCTTCCATTGGGGAAAGATTTCATAGTCGTTGGACATCTTCCAGTCGGCAAGGCCGCCGTACTGCAAGGCGTCGATGCCGGTTTCCTCGCGCAGTTCGCGCGTGGCCGTTTGCAACAGCGTTTCGCCGGGATCCTGACTGCCAGTCACCGATTGCCAATGGTCCGGGAAATCGGCACGTTCGATCAGCAGCACGTCGAGGTCGGACGTGTAGACGACGACGAGCGTGGAAATCGGGATCTTGTAGGACATCGCTGCGTGGTGCCGCTCAAGGACTGAAACGGACGTGGAGGCGAAAAGGGGTTGCAGTCTGCTAGGCGGTGAAGACCCAGAACGCGACATGGCGCTCTTTCCAGAACTCGCAGGCTTCGGCCAGGATCTCCTCGAGCGTCGCCCAGTCGTTGGGATGGTCGCGGCGGTAGGCCGCAGTTCCGGTGACCACCACCACCCGGCCATGCTTGCCCAGCCACTGGCGGTCTTCCATGACGTCGGCCAGCGCGTCCCAGTTGCGGCCGAAGTGATCGGGCAGCTTCAATGCCCGGTCGAGCTCGCCGAACACGTCGGTGCGGTCCTTGGCGTGTCCGAGATTGACCGTGGAGAACTGCAGGTGCGCGTGCGACGCCGCCGTCGCAAGTGGCGCGGTAGCGCCGGACCATGCCAGGACGGCGGCTTCATCGACGACGGAAAGATCGGGAGCCTTCATTCGCGGATCCTCGCAAACGACTGGTAATGGTCGGCAGTGTAGTAGCACACGTCGGGCGCGGTCTTGGGTCCGCCGCAGACGATGCGCCGGGCACCGCGACTGCGCTCGCCGGGGGTGCGCACGGTGTACTCGTGATAGTGGCCGCGCGGCTTGGCCGGCAGGATGCGTTCGCGGTTGCCGAACACGACGCCGTCGCGTTCGTGCTTGAACGGCCCGCCCGCGCGGATCAACACGAGTGTTTCCCGGCCTTGCGCCGGCAACCCGGCCAACGTGATTTCCGGCAGTGCATCGGGGGTCGCCCGCGCAGCCAGCGGGGACGCAACCGCCACCGCCGCCGCAAGGACGAATCCCGCGGCGGCGTGCCGGACCAGGCGTTGAACGCGGCTCATCCGCCGCAGTGTACTTCAGGTTGCCGTGACTTTCACCGCATCGGTCGGCCGCACCTTGATGTGCAGGTCGCGCAGCTGCTGCTCGGTCACCGGCGTGGGAGCGTCCACCAGCAGGTCCTGCCCGCGCTGCGTCTTGGGAAACGCGATCACGTCGCGAATCGATTCCGCGCCGCACATCAACGTGACGATGCGGTCGAGACCGAAGGCGATGCCGCCGTGCGGTGGCGCGCCATACTGCAGCGCGTTCAACAGGAAGCCGAATTTGCGCTGCTGGTCCTCCGGGGAGATCCCGAGCGCCGCAAAGACTTTCGCCTGTACGTCGGGACGGTGGATGCGCACCGAACCGCCGCCGATTTCCCAGCCATTCATTACGACGTCGTAGGCCTTGGCGATGGCGTTGCCCGGGTCGCTGCTGAAGCGCTCCTCGTGGCCGTCCTTGGGCGCCGTGAACGGATGGTGCCGCGCGGCCCACGTGCTCTTGTCGTCGTCGAACTCGAACATCGGGAAGTCCACGACCCACAACGGCTTCCAGCCGGGCACCGCGAGACCGCGGTCGTGGCCCACCTTGGCGCGCAACGCGCCCAGCGCATCGTTGACCACCTTCGCCTTGTCCGCACCGAAGAAGATGAGGTCGCCGTTGGCGGCGCCCGTGCGCGCGAGGATTTCGCGCAGGACCGGCTCGGACAGGAACTTCACCACCGGCGACTGCAGGCCCTCGTCGTTGGCCTTGCTGACGTCGTTGACCTTGATGTACGCAAGCCCGCCGGCGCCGTAGATCTTCACGAATGTCGTGTAGTCGTCGATTTCCTTCCGCGACAGCGTGCCACCGCCCGGCACGCGCAACGCGGCGACGCGCCCATTGGGCAGGTCGGCCGCGGCGCGGAATACCTTGAAGTCCACGGTCTTCATGAGGTCGGTGAGTTCGGTCAGCACCAGCGGGATGCGCATGTCCGGCTTGTCCGAGCCGTACCGGTCCATCGCCTCGGCAAACGCCATGATGGGAAACGGGTCGGGCAGATCGACCCCCATGGCCTCCTTCCACATCGTGCGGACCAGGCCCTCCATCATCTGGCGGATCTCGAGCTCTTCGAGGAACGACGTCTCCACGTCGATCTGCGTGAACTCGGGCTGCCGGTCGGCGCGCAGATCCTCGTCGCGGAAGCACTTGACGATCTGGTAGTAGCGATCGAAGCCCGCCATCATCAGCATCTGCTTGAAGAGCTGCGGCGACTGCGGCAGCGCGTAGAACTGGCCGTGATGGATGCGTGACGGCACCAGGAATTCGCGCGCGCCCTCCGGCGTTGACTTGTAGAGGGCCGGTGTTTCGATGTCGATGAAGCCGAGCCCATCGAGGTAGCGACGCGCGGACATTGCGGCGCGATATCGCAGCATCAGGTTCTTCTGCATCTGCGGCCGGCGCAGGTCGAGCACGCGATGCTCGAGGCGCACGGTTTCCGACAGCGTGTCGTCGTCCATCTGGAACGGCGGCGTCAGCGAGGCGTTGAGCACCTCGATGTCGTGCGCGAGAACCTCGATCTCGCCGGATACGAGGTTGGCGTTGACGGTGCCCTCCGGGCGTGGCCGCACGCGGCCGGTGACCGCGATGCAGTACTCGTTGCGCAGCGTCTCGGCGATGGCAAACGTCGCGGCGCGGTCGGGGTCGCACACGACCTGCACCAGGCCTTCGCGGTCGCGCAGGTCGATGAAGATGACGCCACCATGATCGCGGCGGCGCTGGACCCATCCCATCAGGGTCACGGTCTGTTCAAGGAAGCGGCGGTCGATGCGACCGCAGTAATCGGTACGTTTCACGGCAAATTCTCCAGACGAAATGTTTACGCGCAGGAAGCGTGCAGCGGTTTCACAGGGGTTCCGGCAACGGGCTGCCGCAGCGCGCGGTCGCCTGCGACCGCCACGCCACGCAGCCCGGTCAATTTCGGGAGGGCCGGGCGCCGGCGTTGGGCGGGGGGGCGATGCCGGCCCGCGGTGCCACGACGCCCATCGAAATCACGTACTTCAACGCTTCGTCGACGGACATGTCGAGATCGCGGACGCGGGACTTCGGGACGATCAGGAAATATCCGGAGGTCGGGTTCGGGGTCGTCGGCACGTAGACGCTGACATGTTCCTCGGTGAGATGCCGGGTGACCGCGCTGGCCGGCATCCCGGTCAGGAACGCAATGGTCCAGGATCCCTGGTGCGGAAATTCCACCAGCAGCGCCTTCCGGAAGGCGTGGCCGGAATCGGACAGCAGCGTGTCGCTGACCTGCTTGACCGACGAATAGATCTGCTTGACCACCGGGATGCGGCCCAGGATCCCCTCCCAGAACCGGATGAGGTGCGCGCCGAAGAAATTGGCGGCAATGACGCCGGTGGCAAGCAGGATCACGAAACTGAGCAATACGCCGAAGCCGGGAATGTGCATGCCCAGCAAGGCATCCGGGCGCGTGCTTGCCGGGAACAGAAGCAGCGTCTGGTCGAGGGTGGTCACCAGGAAGTGCAATACCCAGATCGTGATGCCGAGCGGCACCCAGACCAGCAAGCCCAGGACGATGTAGCGTTTCATGGCGCGGCGCGGATCGTGGTTGGGCTCAGGCCGGCGCGGAAGAACCGCCGGTCGGCGACGATTTCGTCTCCGCCTTGGGGGCGGGCGTGTCGGCTGCTGTAACCGGCGTCGAGGTCGCGCCCTTGTCGTCGCCGCCGGACTTCGCTTCCGACGGCGCCGCATCGGACTTATCGGGCGCCGTAGCCGCAGGCTTGGCGCCGCCGCGGAAGTCGGTCTGGTACCAGCCACTGCCTTTGAGCTGGAAACCGGCCGCCGAGACTTTCTTGACGAGCGTGTCCTTGGCGCAGGCAGGGCAGATGGTCAGCGGCGCATCGCTGAATTTGCGGATGGCCTCGTGCTCGTGGCCACAGGCATCACAACGGTATTCGTAGATCGGCATCGAAGGAACTCCCGCCGCGGGGACGGGCACGCGGCGATTGGTGGGGCTCAAGGCCAAACTGCTTGATTCGCAATGAAATATTAGCTTTTCATTATACCGTGTTCCGGTCGCCAGGCGGGAGGGGGCCGAGACGACCTGCCGTTCTGGCGGAACGAGCGGTGGTGGCCGGCAACCAAGTTGCTTTATGCTCGCGCCATTGCCCGCTGCAACGTGCGCGGAGGTGACGCGATGTTCGAATACTGGGTCTGGTGGGTGTTGGCTGCGGTGCTGGTCGGGATCGAGCTGATGATCGGCACGTTCTACCTGCTCGCGGTGGGTTTTGCCTTCATCGCCGGCGGCGTGGTCGCATGGTTCGGCGGTTCATTGCCGATGCAGCTCGTGGTGGGGGGTGTACTGAGCGTCGTCGGTGTGATCGTCGCACACCAATGGCGCCTGCGCCGCGCACTGCCGCCGCCGCAGGCGTCCCTCGATCTCGGGCAGACCGTGCGCGTGCAGACGTGGCGCGACGATGGCTCGGCGCGTGTGGAGTACCGCGGCACGCAGTGGGATGCCGAACTGGCCGACGCCGCGGCCGCGCGTGCCGAAACGATGGTCATCGTGGGTACCCGTGGTTCCACGTTGCTGATTGCGGGGCAACGGCCATGAGTCGGCCACCAGGATTTCCTTGCTGATGCAGTCCCCAGGAGAAATTTCCATGTGGCTCGGTTCGTCGATCGTTACGCTTGCGTTCTTCGTCGTTGCGCTGATCGTCGTGGTCAAGGCCGTCCGCGTGGTGCCGCAGCAGCGCGCCTGGATCGTCGAGCGGCTTGGACGCTTCCACGCGGTGCTGGAGCCCGGGCTCAATTTCGTCATCCCCTTCGTCGACCGCGTGATGTTCCGGCACGACCTGCGCGAGGTCCCGCTCGACGTGCCCAGCCAGATCTGCATCACCCGCGACAACACGCAGCTGCAGGTCGACGGCATCCTGTATTTCCAGGTGACCGATCCGAAGCTTGCGTCGTATGGCTCATCGAACTATCTGCTGGCCATCACGCAACTCGCGCAGACCACCCTGCGCAGCATCATCGGGCGGATGGAACTGGACAAGACCTTCGAGGAGCGCGACCAGATCAACACGCAGGTCGTCGCGGCGCTCGATTCGGCGGCGCGGAGCTGGGGCGTGAAGGTGCTGCGCTACGAGATCAAGGACCTGACGCCGCCGGCGGAGATCCTCCGCTCGATGCAGGCACAGATCACGGCCGAGCGCGAGAAGCGCGCGGTGATCGCGACGTCCGAGGGTCGCCGGCAGGAGCAGATCAACGTCGCGCTCGGCGCGCGGGAAGCCGCCATTGCCAAGTCGGAGGGCGAGAAGCAGGCCGATATCAACAACGCGCAGGGGGAGGCGCAGGCCACGCTCCTCAACGCCGAGGCCAATGCATCGGCCATCCGCCAGATCGCCGATGCGATCCAGGCCCCGGGGGGCCTGCAGGCGGTCAACCTCAAGGTGGCCGAGCACTACATCAACGCGTTCGGGCTGTTGGCGCGAACCAACAACACACTGATCGTGCCGTCCAACGTTTCGGACATGGCCGGGCTGATCGCGACGGCGATGTCCGTGATCAAGGGACAGGAACAACCAAAATCATAGCGCCGGCGCCATGGCGCGCGGTGCATGCACGGGGGCGGCATGGATCTGCAGGGAAGCACTTTCATTGTGACCGGAGGCGCGTCGGGGCTGGGTGCCGCCACGGCACGGATGCTGGTCGCGGGCGGCGCGCGCGTGGTGCTGGCGGACCTGAAGGCCGACGAGGGCGGGGCGATGGCAACGGAACTCGGCGCGGCAGCGCGCTATGTACGTACCGACGTGGCGGACGCGACGAGCGCGGAGGCAGCCGTGGCGGTGGCGCGGGACCATTTCGGCGGATTATCGGGACTCGTCAACTGCGCCGGGATCGTCCACGGCGAGAAGGTCGTGGGCAAGGAAGGCCCGCACGACCTGGCAGGGTTCACGCGCGCCATCACGATCAACCTGATCGGCACGTTCAACATGATCCGCGTGGCGGCGCACGCGATGAGCATGGGGACACCCAATGCAGGCGGCGAACGTGGCGTGATCGTCAACACTGCGTCCGTGGCGGCGTTCGATGGGCAGATCGGGCAGGCGGCCTACGCTGCGTCCAAGGGGGGCATTGTGGCGATGACGCTGCCGATCGCGCGCGAACTGGCGCGCTTCGGTATTCGCGTGATGACGATTGCGCCGGGCATCTTCCGTACGCCGATGATGGCAAGCCTGCCGGACGACGTGCAGCAGGCTCTGGGCAAGATGGTGCCGTTTCCCTCGCGCCTCGGCGACGCGGCAGAGTTCGCGTCGCTGGTCGGGGAAATCATCCGCAATCCGATGCTGAACGGCGAGGTGATCCGGCTGGACGGCGCGATCAGGATGGCGCCGAAGTAAAGCTGGAGCCCGGCTCCAGCTTTACTGTAGGCGAGGCTTCAGCCTCGCATGGATGCGCAAAACTGGACGTGCGAGGCTGAAGCCTCGCCTGCCGGGCTATGGGCAGGCCTTCGGTCAGTCGCGGCGGATCAGCGCCAGCGCGTAGATTGCCACGGCAATGAAGAACACGAAGGTCCAACTGGCGATGGAGAGATCGAGGAACACCCACGCCTTGTCGGCGCATTCGCCACTGCCCGCGAACACCCTGGTGAGCACGTCGAGGAACGGCAGCGTGTCCAGCATGTAGGAGATGCCCATGCCGCATGCCGGCACCTGATCCTTCGGCAGCGCCTGCAGCCAGACGTGACGGGAAGCGAACGCGATCCCGATACCCGAAAGCAACACGATCAGTCCGGCATAGACTGCCGCGCCGAAGCGTTGCGGGTTCTGGATCAACGCGAGCAGGAACACGATCCCGATCACCACGACCACGCCGCGCTGGAACATGCACAGCGGACACGGCTCGAGTCCCATGCCGTACTGCAGCCAGAACGCCCAGCCCATCAGCGCCGCGCAGAGCAGGAAGCCGAGAAGGTAGCCCAGCCGGCGGCGCGGCAGCAGGATGAGGACGAGCGACGTGACGCCAATCGCCATCACCGCCACACGATAGAGGGATATCGTCAACGAGGGCTCGCTGCCCCACATGCGGAACAGGACCTCCTGGCCAAGCAAGGCGAGGGTAAGGACCAGTCCGGCCCAGGGCAGGGGAATCGTCATGTCGCGCATCAGGCAATCGCTTTCATCAGGGCCTGGTCGATGTCCCACAGGATATCGTCCAGTGATTCGAGTCCGACGGACAGTCGGATCATTTCGGGCAGCACGCCGGCGGCGCGCTGCTCGTCTTCCGCTAGCTGCCGATGGGTGGTCGAAGCGGGGTGAATCACCAGCGACTTGGCATCGCCGACGTTGGCAAGATGGGACAGGAACTGGACGGCTTCGATGAAGCGCACGCCCGCAGGCGCGCCGCCTTTGACGCCGAAGGTGAGGATGCCGCCGGAGCCCTCGGGCAGGTAGCGCGCGGCCAGCGCATGGTACGGATCGCCATCCAGCCCCGGGTAGCGCACCCACGCCACGGCCGGGTGCGCCTGCAGGTGCCGCGCCACCGCCAGCGCCGATGAGCAATGCCGCGGCATCCGCAGGTGCAGTGTCTCGATACCCTGCATCAGCAGGAACGCGGAATGCGGCGCGAGGGTGGGACCCAGTGTGCGCATCGTCTCCATCCGGGCCTTCATCGTGAAGCCGAAATCGCCGAAGGTTTCGAAGAAGCGCACGCCGTGATAGCCGCGCGACGGTTCGGTCATCTGCGGGAACTTGCCGTTGTCCCATGGAAACCGACCGGATTCGACCACGATGCCGCCCATGGTCGTGCCGTGGCCGCCCAGGTACTTGGTGACCGAGTGCACGACGATGTCCGCGCCGTGCTCGAACGGTCGGCACAGCCAGGGCGAGGCGAGCGTGTTGTCCACGACCAGCGGGACGCCCGCGGCACGGGCCACCGCGCCAATCGCGGCAAGATCGGCAACGTTCAATTGAGGATTGCCGAGTGTCTCGGCGTAGATGGCCTTGGTGTTGGGCCGCAGCGCGGCGCGAAAGTTCGCCGCATCGTCCCCGTCGACGAAGGTGGCATCGATGCCGAACTGCGCGAAGGTGACCGCAAGCTGCGAATAGGTGCCGCCATACAACGTGCGTGCCGCCACGATGTGGTCGCCGGCGCGGCAAAGTGTCAGCAACGCCACCATTTGCGCCGCCATCCCGGTGGCAGTGGCCAGCGCCGCCCGGCCACCCTCCAGCGCGGCGATTCGTTCCTCGAGCGCCGCGACGGTGGGATTGGATATGCGCGAGTAGACGTTGCCGAAGGTCTGCAGATTGAACAGGCTGGCGGCGTGGTCGGCGCTGTCGAACACGAAGGAAGTGGTCTGGTAGATCGGCAACGCGCGGGCGCCAGTGGCGGCGTCGGGGATCTGGCCCGCGTGCAGGCACAGCGTGTCGAAGCCGAATTTTCGATCAGCCATGGCGCGCCCGCTCCATCAACCGGCGCGGTGGGCGGAAATCATGCCCGTGTTGACGCCGGCGAAGTTGAGCCCGCCCAGGATACGCGCGTGCTCGATCTTGACGCAGCGATCCATCACGACATCGAGTCCCGCGTGCAGCGCAGTCTGCGCGGCCGCGTCGTTGCGGATGCCGAGTTGCATCCACAGCACGCGGGCACCCTTGGCCACGGCGTCGCGCGCAATCGGCTCGATGTCGGCGGGCTTGCGGAAGCAGTCCACCATGTCGACCGGAACAGGAATCGCCGCGAGATCGGGATAGCAGGTCTGCCCCAGCACCTGCTGGTACGCCGGGTTCACGGGAATGATCGTGTAGCCGTGATCCTGCATATACTTCGCCGCGAAGTAGCTGGGTCGGTGCCAGTGCGCCGACAACCCGACCACCGCAATCGTACGCGTCTGCGCCAGGATGCGGCGCAGGCCGGCAATGTCGTCAATGAGCGGCATCGGTGCGGCGAAGCAAATCCGCGATACGCGCTCCCGGGCGCGGCGATGTGCCTCGTCCTACCATCGCGGCGGCTGGGTGTACGGATAGTCGTTGGAAATCTTGCGCGCCGACGAGATGGAATTGGTCAGGCCGTACGGCAGTGTCGCGTAGTCGCCCGGGCCGAGCGTCCGGCATTCACCGCCAAAGTTGGCGTCGGTGCAGAACATCCAGTAGCCCCGCTCGACACGCAAGGACGAGGCGCGGTCATTGAACCCACTATTGCCGAGGTTGGTCAGGATATCGGAAGTGACGACGTAGTAGCGACCGGAGAAATTGGAACCCTCGTACATGACGACGCGCGGATTGCCGGATCCCGGGCCGCCGCCACCGCCCCAATTGCCGCCGCCGATAACGGCGCCGCCGCTGTTGTTGCCGCCTCCGTCGAGCGGCCGCGCCGAGCTTGCCTGACCCGTGATCGAGCCAAGATATTCGTGCCGCCCGGGGCGGAACACTTCGCAGGTGCCGCGGTAATCGGCGTCTGCGCAAATCTGCCAGGTACCGCGGTTGACGATCGCCGACGACGCGCGGTCATTGAAGCCAATGCCATCGAAATTGGCGACCGGACCCGACAGCGAGATCGACGAGCCCGAAAGCCCGGGCGATTGAAACAGAACGATCGCACCACCGCCACCGCCACCCCCACCACCCGCCATGCCGCCGCCGCCCCCACCGCCCGTGCTCCAGCCGACTTCGCGAATCGACGACACCGCGTTGCCGAGCCCCAATGCATTCAGGCTGGGGTAGTTGCCCGGCTGCAGCGTGATGCACCGACCGCGGAAAAATGCATCGGCGCACAGTTGCCACGAGCCGCTGCTGACACGCACCGACGACGCAAGGTCATTGAATTCCGTCTCGCCCAGGTTCGAGATCGAAGCCTTGGCAGTGAAGTTTGCTCCGTCGAAATTCTCGTATTGATAGACCGTGATTTCCTGCGCCATTGCGATGGTTGGCAGCGCAAGGGCAAGCAGCGCGAAAGCGCATTTCATATTCATCTCCTCGAGAGTGATCGCGGCGACGGTGTGTCAGTGCGGTGAAGTGGGTTGGCGACTATTCTAAACCTGTGGCGCATGGGGTCCCTTGAGCTCCGCGGGCGCGGCTGGCATCGATTGCGAAACGGCTGGAGGCTGCACGGTCGATGGCTTCCTCTTGGGCTCCGGGTGCCAGCCGGCGATGGCCAGCATGACGAAGAATCCGATGACATAGGCCACTGCGACATACCACCCGCCACGCACCCAGGCGACGGCGGAGCGTGCCTCGGGAAACATGGTGGTCAGCGCAACGCCCGCGGAAGATCCGAACCAGACCATCGAGCCGCCGAAGCCGACCGCATAAGCGAGAAATCCCCAGTCATAGCCACCCTGCTTCAAGGCCATCGCGGTCAGCGGGATGTTGTCGAATACCGCCGATACAAAGCCGAGTCCCAGGGCAACCGGCCACGACGCATCCGGGAGCTTGTGCACGGGCATCATCGACGCCGCCAACACCAGCGATAACAGGAAAACGGCACCCTTGAACGCGCCGGGGATTTCCTCCCAGTGCGGCCGGCGCAGCGGGATGCACGCCAGGATGGCCACCCATACCGCTGCACCGATGAACGGGAAGCGGTCCGCGAGATGGTTGTAATGGGTGTTGACGACAATGTTGACGACAACAGCAGCGACGAGGATGAGCGCGACGATGCCGAGGCGCACCCAGTCGATGGGTATGCGCGCACTGGCATTCCTGATGATCGGCGATGCCTTCTGCTGGACGATGGACGCGGGAATGCCGAAGATGAACAGCGCTACGCCCGCGGCGATGTAGGCGGGGAGTACCTGCGCAGGGTGCACGCCATCGATCCACATCATGGTGGTGGTCGTGTCGCCGACGACGCTGCCCGACCCCCCCCCGTTCGACGCGGCCACGATGGCCGCAAGATAGCCGATATGCAGCTTGTCTCGATACACGACTTTGGCGATCGTGCCGCCGATCAGGGCCGCCGCGATGTTGTCGAGAAAGCTCGACAGCACGAAAATCATGCACAGCAGTACAAAGCCGCCCTTCCAGTCGTCCGGAAGGTAGCGGGGAAGCGTCGCTGGGACCTTGCTTGCCTCGAAGTGCTTCGAGAGCAACGCGAAGCCGAGCAGCAGTCCGAGCAGGTTGGCGATCAGCACCCATTCGTGACCGACGTGCGTGAGGAGTCCGGCAACCCCCGGCCCTTCGGCAAACGGCGAAAAGTAGACCTTGTACACCGTGATCACCAGCAGACCGACCACGGCGATCCGCAGCGTGTGGTGATGGTAGAGCGCGACCCCCAGCAACGTGGCCGCGAACAGCAGGAAATCGATGGGGACGGGCGGAATTGACGGCGGATCCACTGGGCCGGCTGCAGCGACAACGCTGACAGAAAATATTGCCGCCGCGACACCGGCAGCCCATGTGGTGAGGTGACGGGCGATCCGGGCGGGGGCGCGCGAAGTGGTCAATGCGGAGCGGGGCATCGGTCGGGCTTTCTTCGGGGATTGGACGATACGCCTGCGTCACAGTCCGGGAGGACGGGCCTGTCCCCGATGCGGCATTCGCGCTTGAACCGCCCCCCCGGGTCGATTGCGAGTGCCGTCCGGCGTAGAACGGTGACGCGGATTGTAACCGCGCGCAATCCCGGCTCGGCCGGTGGATGTCGCTGTCTCACCACGGATTCGCGGACCCATGGGGCCAGGCAGGGGGGATACCCTGTGGGCTGCCAGGACATGCTGCACCGCAATATGCAATGAGTGTATTGTCAATCCCGGGCGCGATCCTTGCTTTATGTATCGAAAATCATGTGGTACCCGGGCTCAATGGCCGGTTGGCGGCGGTGCTGGCAACCTAGCATCGCCGTCAGCCATGGCCGCAGCCGGTCCACTCCCCACCACGGCGAACTCATGGCCCTGTCGCGATCCGTAAACCGCATCGATTTCCCGGCGCAAACCATCGGCGAACCGGTCGAGCGCGGTTCGTTGTCGGCGCTGTCGCGGCGCAAGCTCGACGCGCTGGGCCTGCCGCTGGCCTATATCGACCGCAACCAGCGATACCGGTTCGTCAACCGGGCCTACCTCGAATGGCTGGGCAAACGTGAAGCCGAGATCCTGGGCCGCGAAGCCATCGAGGTCCTGGGCCGCGAGGTCTTCCAGCTCTACAGCGCCTACATCGAGGCGGCGCTGGCCGGAGAGCGCACGACCTACGAACGGCAGCTGATCACCGTCGGGCGCCCGGCGGTATGGATCCGTGTCGATTACTACCCGGATCGCAGTCCGCAGGGCCAGATTCGCGGCTTCGTCGTGACCTACAGCGATGTCGATCACCTGAAGCGGCTCGAACTCGAGGCCGGCCAGCGCGAGCACCGGCTGCGTCTTGTCACCGACAGCGTCGGCGTGCCGATCCTCTACTTCGACCGGCAGCTGAAGGTCCGCTTCGCCAACAAGCCCTTTGGTGCCCGCATCGGCGCGCCGGCCGACGATGTGCCCGGGCACCATCTGAAGGATGTGCTGGCGCCGGATGCCTTCGCCGAGATGCAGGGCTACGCCGAGCGCGCCTTCGCCGGTGCCACAGTTTCGTACGAGCGCCGCGAACTGCAGCTGGATGGCGACAGCCGCTGGACCCGCATCACGCTATTCCCCGACCGCGAGCTGGCCGGTCGTGTCGGCGGTGCCTTTGCCGTCATGACCGATATCGAGGAGGACATCCGCATCCGCGACGCGCTGAAGTCGCAGGAAGCGCAGATGCGGCTCTTCGCGGACAACATTCCCGGTCCGGTTGCCTACATCGACCGGAACCTCAAGTACACGTTCGTCAATCAGGCATTTGCCAATGCGGTCCTGAAGCCGCAGGACGAAATCTACGGCAAGACGCCGTTCGAGGTGATGACCGCCGACGTGGCGTCTTTCCTGCGGCCGATCCTGAAGCGCGCGCAGGCCGGGGAGCACGTCGAGTACGAGCGGGTCGGCAATACCACCCAGGGGGCGCGACGCTGGCTGCATGGCCGCATCGTGCCGGACCTCGATGTCTCGGGGAATGTGCGCGGCCTCTACTGCACCGAATACGACATCCACGATCTCAAGCAGACCGAGCAGGCGCTGGCCTCTCGCGAAGAGCAGCTGCGCCTCTTCAACGACAACATCCCCGAGCCGATCGTGTACGTGGGCGAGGACGGCCGCTACGAATTCGTCAACGAGGCGTTCCTGCGGCTTGTCGGCCTGACGCGCGAGCAGGTCGTGGGCAAGACCACCGACGAGGTGCTCGGCTCGGAACTCGCGGCGGCTCTGACGCCACGGCGCGACCGCGCCGACAGCAATGTCCCGGTGATCTACGAACGCTCACTGATCGATGCGTCGGGCCGCGAGCGCTGGATTCGCGTGCGTTGCGTGCCCGACCTGCGCTTCGATGGCACCGCCAAGGGCGAGTACGTCGTCGGCCACGACATCACCGACCTGAAGCAGGCGCAGGACGAGCTGGCCGCGCGCAGCGGCACGCTGCGCGCGATCATGGACGGCGTGCCGGCGCCGGTGGCGTACATCGATCGTGACGAGCGTTGCCTTTACGTGAACCGCACCTTCCTGCAGTTCTTCGGGCTGACACAGGAGCAGTCCAGCGAAATGCGGCTGCGCGACGTGGTCGGTCACGCAATCTACCAGAGCGCGCAGGCGATGCTCACGCGCGCGCTGGAAGGCGAGTCCACCGCCTTTGACCGGCTGGTGCAGGGAGCCAATGCCGTCCGCCGCTGGATGACCATTCGTGTCGTGCCCGACGCCGCGCCGTCGGGCGAGGTGCACGGCGCCTTCGTGCTGATGAACGACATCCACGGGCTGAAGCAGGCGCAGGAAGCCCTGCGCGACTCCGAAGCCGAATTGCGCCTGATCATGGACAATGTCCCGGCGCGCGTGTCATCGATTGACCGCGACTACAAGTATCGCGTGGTCAACCGCCACAACGAGGAGTGGCTGGGCGAATCCCGCAATGCGATCACCGGACGGCACATCGCAGACGTGATGGGCAACGAGCGGGCCAACCAGCTGGGCCCGCTGCTCGACCGCGTGCTGCTGGGCGAGACTGTCATCACCGAGCGCGAGCTGATCCAGCCCGACGGCGAGCAGCGCTGGGAGGCGTTGCACTTCGCGCCCAAGGTGGACGGCGACGGCAACGTCACCGGCATCTACGCCGTGCATACGGACATCCACGACCAGAAGCGCAACGAAGAGGAGTTGAAGCGGGTCAACTGGATGCTGTCCTCCCACATCAACAACACGCCGCTGGCGGTGCTGGAGTGGGATCGCGACTTCAAGCTGGTGCGGTGGTCACCGCAGGCCGAGAACATCTTCGGCTGGAGCTCCGAAGAAATCCTGGGCGTGCCGTTGGACAACAGTCCGCTGCTGCATGAGGAGGATCGCGCCGGGTTCGCAAGTCTGGTCGGACGGCTGATGAGCGGCGAGGAGCCGCGCGCCACGGGTCTCACCCGCAATCATCGTCGTGACGGCGAAACGATCTGGTGCGAGTGGTACCACTCCGCGCTGCTGGACGAGGAAGGCCGGATCGTCTCGATCCTATCGTTCGTGCAGGACGTGTCGTCGCGGATCCAGGCCGAGGAACGGCTGCAGTACCTGGCCACGCGCGACGCGCTCACCGGATTGCCCAACCGGCTGTTGCTGCACGAGCGTCTGAACCAGGCCATCGCGCTGGCCAAGCGCGGCGGCCGCCGCGTGGGCGTGCTGTTCATCGACCTCGATCGCTTCAAGAACGTCAACGACACGCTGGGCCACCGGATCGGCGACGAACTGTTGAAGCGCGTCACGGCGGCCCTGTCCGCCGCCCTGCGCGAGACGGATCTGCTGGCGCGGCTGGGTGGCGACGAATTCATGGTGATCGTCGAGGACTTCGATGATCGCGCCGTGCTGGGCCGGGTGGCGCAGAAGCTGCTCGATGCCATCGCGCAGCCGTTCGAGATCGAGTCGCACGACATCTTCGTCACGTCATCGATCGGCATCGCAGTCTACCCCGACGACACCGACGAGCCGGAGGAACTGCTGAAATTCGCCGACGTGGCGATGTACCGGTCAAAGGATCTCGGCCGCAACACCTACCAGTTTCTCGATGCCAACCTGGCCGAGCACCGGGTACGCCAGCACACGCTGGAAACGTCGCTGCGTACCGCGCTCGCCGACAACGCGCTGCATCTGCATTACCAGCCGGTGCTGCGCGTCCACGACCGCACGATCGTCGGCGCCGAGGCGCTGCTGCGCTGGAACGACCCCGAGCATGGCAACGTGCCGCCGCAGGTCTTCATCCCGCTGGCGGAGGAATCCGGCCTGATCCACGCGCTCGGCGAGTGGGTGTTGCGCAACGCGGCCCGCCAGTGCGTTGCCTGGCGGCGGGCGGGGATGGCGCTGAGCGTGTCGGTCAACATGTCCGCGCGCCAGTTCTACCGCGAGGACGTGGCCCAGCGCGTGTCCGAGATCGTCAGGTCGGAGGACTGCGAGCCATCGTGGATCGAACTGGAGGTCACCGAAACCAGCCTGCTGCACGACATCGATGCCATCCGCAAAGTGCTGCACCAGCTGCGCGACGAGGGATTCACCGTGGCCATCGACGATTTCGGCACCGGCTACTCGTCACTGACCCACCTGAAGCACTTTCCCATCGACACGATCAAGATCGACATCTCGTTCATCGCGGATCTCGAAACCGATCCGCAGGACGCGGCGATCACCGAAGCGATCATCGGACTGGCCCGTGGCCTCGGCCTCAAGGTGGTCGCCGAGGGCGTGGGCACGCGCGAGCAGCTTGAATTCCTCGACCAGCGGGGCTGTGACTGCTTCCAGGGGTTCTGGGCCTGCAAGCCGCTGCCGGCCGATGCGTTCTTCGACTACGTCAGCACGAAGTCCGTCGCCGTCGTCGCAAAGTAGTCGCCTGAACAGCGCCGCCTGGCGTTGCAGCGACCACGCACGGGCGCCGCGCCTGCGACGGAACTGCAAAAATTCAGTCCACGGTGGCCACCCATGCGGCCAGTACCTTGGCCGCGGTCTGCCATGCGGGGTCGAGCATGAGCATGTGCGCCATCCCCGGCAGGACGGTCGCCGTCGTGTGGTGATGCGATGCGGTGGCGCGCGTATCGTCGGGCGTGCAGATCCGGTCGCCTTCCGCGCCCAGTACGAATATCGGCGTTGCGGGCCGCTGCGCCGGCGCCCAATGCAGCCGCAACGACAGGTCGAACAGCACGCGGGGGGATTCGCTGTTCAGGTGGCGCAGCGCATCCGCCAGCAGATGCGGCTCGACGCCGTCGCTGAAATAGAACGGGCGCAGCGTGGTCATCAGATCGGCCGACATGCGCCCGGGGTCCATCTGCGCCATGTGCGGCAGGTAGTCCGGGTTGGCTGCGGCCAGCCGCGCCGCCACGGGCATCAACCCGGAGGGGGGTACGGGCGCCAGCAGGGCGGCGCCGCGAATCGGGCGCGTGGCCAGCATGCGTTCGCAGATCGCGGCACCGATCGAGTGTCCGATCAGGATCGGTGGCGCGGTGAACGTCGAGGCAATGTGCTCGACGTCGGCGACATAGTCGTCAAGGCTCGCGATGTACAGCGACTCGCGGCCGCCACTCGCGCCGTGGCCGCGCAACGACAGGGCGTGCGCGGGGTAGCCCCGCGCGGCAAACCACGGCAGGAAGTAAGGCTCCCAGCACCACGCGTCGCAGTAACCGCCGTGGATGAAGAGGAGAGGGGGTTTGCGGCTGGCGCGGGCGGGAAGCCGCGTGCGTACCTCGAGGTGATACTCCGGAGCGGCCATTGGCGTCCATGATAGGTGCGACTGCTGGTAGGATGCGCACGCTCCATGCGCACCGCCAAAAACATCCCGATTGTGCCAGACGCCACCCTTGAGGCGGCGACCTATGACGAGAACTGCCGCCGATGCGGCCGGCTCGCGGCGTTTCTCGACACCGTGCGGGCCAGGCACGCGGACTACTGGTGCCGACCGGTGCCGCCGTTCGGCGACCGCGCCGCACCGCTGGTGATCGTTGGCCTCGCGCCCGGGATGCATGGCGCCAACGCCAGCGGCCGGCCGTTCACCGGCGACCACGCGGGCATCCTCCTCTACCAGACCTTGTTCGACTATGGCTTCGCCAATATGCCGGTCGTCAACGGCCGCGGCGACGGCATGCAACTGACCGGCTGCCGGATCACCAACGCGGTCAAGTGCCTGCCGCCGGACAACAAGCCGACACCCGCGGAAATGCGCACCTGCAATGCGTTCCTCGCGGCGGATCTGCAGACCATGCCCGCGGACGGCGCGATCCTGGCGCTTGGCCGGATTGCGCATGATGCGACGCTGCGCGCTCTGGGCTTGCGTGCGGCCGGATTCGCGTTCGGCCACGGGGCCCGGCATCCACTTGCCCGCGGCCGGATGTTGATCGACAGCTACCATTGCAGCCGCTACAACACCAATACGCGGCGGCTGACCACGCCGATGTTCCGTGCCGTCTTCGATGCGGTGGCCGATCATCTCGGCCGCGCTCGGCCCGCGGACGCGGCCGCCTAGGCGCCACGCATGACCGACGCCGTCACGCAATCCCCGCCGCCGCCCTTCGACGCGAGCGAACTGCTACGGTCCCTGCCCCATCGCCCGGGCGTCTACCGCATGCTGAACGCGGCCGGGGAGACGCTCTACGTCGGCAAGGCGCGCGATCTCAGGAAGCGGGTGTCCAACTACTTCCAGAAGACCGGCCACGAGCCGCGCATCGCGACGATGGTCGCGCAGGTGGCGCGCGTGGAGACCACCGTGACTCGGTCGGAAGGCGAAGCACTGCTGCTCGAGAACAATTTCATCAAGTCGCTCGAGCCGCGTTACAACATCCTGTTCCGCGACGACAAGAGCTATCCCTACGTGTGCATCAGCGGTGACCCGTTCGCGCAGCTGCGCTTTCATCGCGGCGCGCTCGACCGGCGCCATCGCTTTTTCGGCCCGTTTCCCAGCGCGGGGGCGGTACGCGAAGGCATCGCGTTGCTGCAGAAAGTGTTTCTGTTGCGCACCTGCGAGAACTCGGTATTCGCGCATCGCTCGCGGCCGTGCATGCTGCACCAGATCGGCCGCTGCACGGCGCCCTGCGTGGGGCTGATCGGCGAGGCCGAGTATCGCGAGGATGTGGAAGGCGCCGCCCTGTTCCTGCACGGCAAGGCCGGTGAAGTGCTGACGCAGCTGCAGGCGCAGATGGAAAGCGCGTCCGCAGCGCTGGAATTCGAACGCGCCGCGCGCATCCGCGACAAGATCGCGCGTCTGCAGCAACTGCAGGCGCGCCAGTTCGTCGAGAGCGCCACCGCGGGCGACATCGACGTGGTGGCGGCGGCATCGGAGCGCGGGCTGCCCGCGGTGAATGTGGTGATGGTGCGCGGTGGACGCCACGTGGGCGACCGCACATTTTTCCCACGCCACGCCGACGCGCTGGACCCCGAGGCGCTGTCCACCATCGTGCCGGCGTTTCTCGAGCAGCATTATGTCGAGCGGCCCGTGCCGCCGACCATTGTGGTGCCCGATGTCGACGATCATGCGGCGCTGGCCGAGGTGCTGTCCGCGCAGTCCGGGCAGAAGGTGGAGATCGTCGGCAATCCGGGCGGCGAGCGCCGGGTCTGGCTGGCGATGGCACTGCAGAACGCGACGCTGGCCATCCGCCAGAAGCTGGCGCAGAAGGCCACGCAGGAAGACCGGCTGGCCGCGCTGCAGGAGGCGCTGGCGCTGCCGACGTCCACGCAGCGCATCGAGTGCTTCGACGTGTCGCACACGATGGGCGAGGCCGCCGTCGCGTCCTGCGTGATTTTCGACAAGCTTGGCATGCAATCCTCCGAGTATCGCCGCTTCAACGTTACGCCCGACGCCGGCGGCGACGACTATGCGGCGATGCGCGAAGCGCTGTCGCGGCGCTGTGCGCGCATCGTCGCGGGCGAGTATCCGGCGCCCGACTTGCTGGTGATCGACGGCGGCAAGGGGCAGGTGGCGGTCGCGGCCAACGTGCTGGAAGAGCAGGGCATGCATGGGGTGCCGCTGATCGGGATCGCCAAGGGCCCCGAGCGCAAGGCGGGTGAAGAGGACATCGTGTTTCCCGATCGCGATGCGGTGCTCAACCTGCCCCCGGACCATCCCGGGCTGCACCTCCTGCAGCAGATCCGCGACGAGGCGCACCGCTTCGCGATCCAGGGCCATCGGGGGCGGCGGGCAAAGGCGCGCACCACGTCGACCTTGCAGGAAATTGCGGGCGTGGGGCCATCGAAGCGGCGCGCTCTGCTGGCGCATTTCGGCGGCATCAAGGGCGTGCAGGCGGCGAGTGTCGAGGACATCGCGCGCGTGCCGGGCATCTCGCTGGCGCTGGCAGAGCGTATCTTCGCCGAACTGCATTAGCGCCTGTGAACCCGGTATTCGCATGACCGGCGCATGCGCTTGGGGTGCAGGGCTACGCCAACGGGGCCACGTGGTTCCACCGCGCCAGGAGACGACAACGAAGGCATGCGGCCCGGCACGGACCGCGCGTCAGAGCTCCTGCTCGGGAATGAACGGACTGAGCAGCAGATTCTGCAGGCGGAACAGGAACGAGGTGTCGGGCTCCGCCGTGAGGATGACTTCGCCATCGTCGTCCATGGTCAGCCATTCGATGCTCTGGCCATCGGCGCCGAACTGCAGCCGGTAGGCGCTTTGCAGTTTGCTGATGTGAATGACGCGCAGCACCTCCCGCGCGACTTCCGGACTCTCGACGATCACACCCAGCTCCGTGTTGCGGGTGGCGGAGCGGGGATCGAGGTTCATCGATCCGATGAACACCACCGAGCGGTCGATGACCGCGGTCTTGGCATGCAGCCGTCCCAGTGACGCGCCTGGGAGCGCCAGGCCCAGGCGCTTGTTCAGCAACACCCGCGTAGGGCTCAGTTCGTAGAGGTCGACGCCATGGCGCAGCAAGTCGACACGGTAGCGGGCATAGCCCGTGTGCACCAGCGGCTCGTCGTTGGCCGCCAGCGAGTTGGTGAGGATGGTGACCTTGACCCCGCGCGCGCGAAGGTCGCCGAAGGTTTTCACCCCCGGTACGCCGGGAATGAAGTAGGGCGACGACAGCACCACTTCGCTGCGCGCCGCCATCACGAGGTCCAGCACGCCCATGGTGACGCTCATGCTGCGCGCCTCCTCGTCGGTCTTGGCCGTCACCTTGTCGGGCGGATCGGCGAAAGAGATAGCCTTGCCCCAGTGCAGCCCGAGCTGTCCTTCGTCGAGATCGTCGCTTATGGGGCCGTAGCCGAGGATGTCGACTGGAGGCAACGGGACTTTCATCATCGGGCTGCCTTCGTCGACCAGTTCGTTGAATTGCCGCTGCAACTGGGCGCGGTCGAGGTCGGTCGCGATGATCGATGCCGCCGGGTAGGCGTGCGGGCTGTTCCAGTACAGGTCGAAGATGCCGACGAGCTGGGGCACGACGGCGCCGACGATGAAGGCGTCCATGTCGACGAAGTTTTCGGTGGTGTTGCGCATGAAGTATTCGTCGGCGATGTTGCGGCCCCCGGCAACGGCCATCGAGCTGTCGGCGATGAAGAGCTTGTTGTGCATCCGGCGATTGACCCGCTTGAAGTCGAGCAGCGATGCAGAGAATTTGGACACCAACCCGCTGCGCCCGCAGCAGAAGGGATTGAAGAGACGCACCTCGATGTTGGGAAAGGCGGCGAGCCCGATGAACATCGCGTCGCCGCCGAAGGTGTACAGGTCGTCGACCAGAAGCCGCACGCGCACGCCGCGCGCCGCGGCGTCGCGCAGGCTGCGCAAGAGCAGGTGGCCGGTACGGTCGTTCTGGATCAGGTAGTACTGGACGTCGAGCGATTGCTTCGCTCGCAGGGTCAACTCGATGCGCGCGTCGAGCGAATATGCGCCCAGGGGCATCAAGCGGATTCCTGACAGCGCCGGATTGGGACTGGAAGCCTCCGCAATGCGCGCCAGCGGGCTTGCCGCCGTGGCTGGGAGAGCGTTGGACCGAGGTGTCTCGGGCCGCGTCGGCAACGCGCCGCATCCGGCCAGCAGCATACCCGCCAGCAGCGCGCCGGCGACGGCAGGCAGCCGCCCGCGGGCGACGACGGCCGGGGCGGCGGGATGTAAGCAATCTTCCGCCGACGCGACCAATGCGTGTTCCGCCGGACGACAGGTCCGCGAGCCTGCGCGGTTTGCGAACCGGATTAGAATGCTCGAAAGGATTGAGATGGAGTGTGCCATGAGCCGGTTAGTTGTCTCTGTGCTGCTTGCCCTTACGCTGTCGATGTCGGTCCATGCCGCGCTGGACATTGGCGAGGCGGCCCCCGACTTCACCGCTACCGCGGCCAAGGGAGGCGTGGTCTTCAACTATTCGCTGGCCGCGGCGTTGAAGAAGGGCCCGGTCGTACTGTACTTCTTTCCGGCGGCGTATTCGGAGGGTTGCTCGCTCGAGGCCCACCTGTTCGCCGAAGCCATGCCGCAGTTCGAGGCACTTGGCGCGACGGTGATCGGCGTCTCCAGCGACGATATCGATACGCTG
>JANNKR010000213.1:0-24300 GCA_031396395.1 Betaproteobacteria bacterium | reverse complement strand
GGCTGAAGCCTCGCCTACCGGTGGAGAGCGCATCGCGCGAGGCTGAAGCCTCGCCTACCGGTGGAGAGCGCATCGCGCGCGGCTGAAGCCTCGCCTACCGGCGGAGAGCGCATCGCGCGCGGCTGAAGCCTCGCCTACCGGTGGAGAGCTTGCCGTGCGCGGCTGAGGCTTCGCCTGCGGCTGGGGATGCAACAAGCGACGCTGCCGTCAATCCTGGCGCCAGGGCAAGCCCGCAACACGCCAGCCGCCGATCACGCGCTGGCCTTGCGCGTTCTTGTCGCCCTCGAAACCTTCCAGGATGTTGAACGCAGCCGCATAGCCGCTGGCCGTCGCAAGCACCGCCGCGTATTGCGAACGCACGCCGCTGCGACACAGGAATGCGACCGGCCGCTGCGCATCCACCTTCGCGCGCAATTGCTCGAGGAAGCCGTCGTTGCGTTTCTTGGCCGGATAGTCGTACCACTCGATCGAGACACTTCCGGGGACGTAGCCGATCAGATCGCGCTCGGCGTGCGTGCGCGTGTCTACCAGCTCGATCTCGCCGGCATTGAAGAGCGTCCACGCCTCGGCCGGGGTGAGAAGGCCCCCAAGCGGCAAACTGGCGTCACGCGCCCGCTTGGCGGCCGCGGAAAAGATGGAGTCGTGATGTGCGGGCACGCAAACACGATAGCATGTCCATGACGCAGTGCGACGAGCCGCCACGCGCTGAACGAGCGCGCCGCTGTGCGACAATTCGGCTTCGAATCATCGCCATCGCATTGTCGGCAACGACGTGCCCTCGTCGCTCGTGGAACCTCCCTCACTCGTCGTCGCACTCATCCTCGGCATCGTCGAGGGCCTGACCGAATTCCTGCCGATTTCCTCGACGGGTCACCTGATCGTCGCCGGGTCGCTTCTCGGCTACACGGGCGAAAAGGCCAAGGTCTTCGAGATCGTGATCCAGGCCGGCGCCATTCTCGCCATCTGCTGGGAGTTTCGCCTACGCCTGCTCGGTGTCGCACGCGGGCTTTTTCGCGAGGAACGCGCGAACCGGTTCGTGCGCAATCTCGTCATTGCATTCATGCCGGCGGCGGCGCTGGGATTCCTGTTCGGCCGGATGATCAAGGCGTCGCTCTTCGCGCCGGTGCCGGTGGCGATTGCCTCCGTCGTGGGCGCCTTCATCATCCTGTGGGCCGAGCGCCGGCAGCGCCTGCAGCCGAACACGATCCGCATCGACGACGTCGATGCGATGCAGTGGACCGACGCGCTCAAGGTCGGCTGCGCGCAGGCACTGGCGCTGATCCCCGGCACGTCGCGCTCCGGCGCCACGATCATCGGCGGCATGCTGTTCGGCCTGTCGCGGCGGGCGGCCACGGAGTTCTCGTTTTTCCTCGCCATCCCCACGCTGTTCGCGGCGTGCGCGTATGAAACGGTGAAAAACCGCCACCTGCTGTCCGCCGCCGACCTGCCGGCCTTCGGCGTGGGCTTCGCCGCCGCGTTCGTGTCCGCGTTCCTGTGCGTCCGCTGGCTGCTGCGCTATGTGAGCCGGCATGACTTCATCCCCTTCGCGTGGTACCGGATCCTCTTCGGCGCAGTGATCCTGGTCACGGCGTGGACGGGCATCGTCCGGTGGGATTGATCGCCGCCCCGCAGGCTTCGCGTTGGGCCGGACCGCTGTGCGCCATCGTCGGCGTGCTCGGGTTCTCGTTCAAGGCGATCCTCATCAAGCTTGCCTACAAGACGCACCCGGTCGACGCAGCCACGCTGCTGACGCTGCGAATGCTCTACTCCGCGCCCTTCTTCCTGGCGATGGCGTGGTGGGCCACGCGCCATGGCAAGGGCGTGACGCTGCAGCGCGCCGACTGGATGTGGCTTGTCTGGCTGGGATTCATCGGCTACTACCTCGCAAGCCTCTTCGATTTCATGGGTCTCCAGTACATCACGGCGTCGCTCGAGCGCCTGGTGCTCTTCCTGTATCCGACGATCGTGGTCCTGCTCTCCGCGCTGCTGCTGCGGCAGGCCATCACGGCGCGCACTGTCGTGGCGTTGCTCCTGTCCTACGCCGGCATCGCGCTGGTCGTCGCGCATGATCTGGCGGTGAACAGCGACATGGCGGCCACGTTGACCGGCAGCGGCCTGGTCTTCGCCAGCGCCGTTCTCTACGCACTGTACCTGGTACAGGCGGGCAGCCTAATCCATCGCCTTGGCTCGCTGCGCTTCATTTCCTGGGCGATGCTTGCATCGACGGTATTCGTGACCGTTGCGTTCGCACTGACCCGTCCATGGTCGGCGCTGGACGTGCCAGCGGGCGTCCACGCCATCGTGCTGGTGATGGCGGTGTTCTCCACCGTGCTGCCCACGTGGCTGATCGCGGAATCGATCCGGCGCATGGGTGCCAATTCGGCATCGCTGGTGGGCGCGCTGGGGCCTGTATTCACGATCGGCTTCGGCGCGGTGATCCTGGGAGAACCATTGCACGCCGTGCAGGTCGCCGGCGCGGCGCTGGTGCTGGCCGGGGTGATGCTGGTCACGCTCAAGGCGCGTCCGCCCGCCACAATTGCTAGACTGCAGGACTGACCATCAACGACAAGGCAGCGCCGCCATGCCCCCCGACACGCTCGAACGCAATCTGCCCGCCCTGAAGGACCCGTCGCTGCTGCGCCAGCAATGCCATGTGGATGGCAAGTGGACTGGCGCGGCCAATGGCGCCACGATGCCGGTCGTCAACCCCGGTACCGGGCGCACCATCGGCACGGCGCCGATGTTCGGCGCCGCCGACACTCGGCTGGCGATCGACGCCGCGGCGCGCGCATTCCCCGCGTGGCGCAGCATGGTGGCCAAGGACCGCAGCGCGATCCTGATGAAATGGTTTGCGCTGATGCACGCGCACATCGACGACCTCGCGCTGATCCTCACCACCGAACAGGGCAAGCCGCTGGCCGAATCCGCGGGCGAGATCACTATCGGCGCCGCGTATGTCGAATGGTTTGCCGAGGAAGGCAAGCGCGTCTACGGCGATGTGATTCCCACCGTCGGCAACGATCGGCGCCTGGTGGTGGTGAAGGAGCCGGTAGGTGTCTGCGCAGCGATCACGCCGTGGAATTTTCCCGCCTCGATGATCACCCGCAAGGTGGCCCCGGCGTTGGCCGCGGGTTGCACGGTGGTTATCAAGCCGGCCGAAGCCACGCCCTTTTCCGCGTTTGCACTGGCGGAGCTTGCGCATCGTGCCGGCTTTCCGCCGGGGGTCCTCAATGTGGTCAGCGGCAACCCCGTCGAGATCGGCAACGAGATGTGCGCCAATCCGGCGGTGCGGAAGCTCTCCTTCACGGGCTCCACGGCCGTGGGGCGCCTGCTGATGCAGCAGGTGGCGCCGACCGTGAAGAAGCTGTCCCTCGAACTGGGCGGCAATGCGCCGTTCATCGTGTTCGACGACGCCGACCTCGATGCCGCCGTCGAAGGCGCGATGATTTCCAAGTTCCGCAACGCGGGACAGACGTGCGTTTGCGCCAACCGGATCTTCGTGCAGGACAAGGTCTATGCCGCGTTCGCCGATAAGCTGGCCGTCAAGGTGGCGGCGCTGAAGGTGGGTGTGGGTACCGAGTCCGGTGTCACGCAGGGACCCCTGATCAACGCTCGTGCGCTGGCCAAGGTGGAAGCGCATGTGGCCGACGCCGTCGGGCGAGGCGCGAAAGTTGCGCTCGGCGGCAAGCGGCACGGCCTCGGCGGCAACTTCTACGAACCGACGATCCTGACCGATGTCACGCCGGCCATGCAGATCTTCAGCGAAGAGACCTTCGGCCCGGTGGCGCCGCTGATCCGCTTCAAGGACGACGCGGAGGTGGTGCGGATGGCCAACGACAGCGAATTCGGGCTGGCCTCGTACTTCTACAGCCGCGACATCGGGCGCGCGTGGCGCATCGCCGAACAGCTGGAAGCGGGCATGGTGGGCGTCAACACAGGCCTTGTCACCACCCACGTCGCGCCGTTCGGCGGCGTCAAGCAGTCGGGCCTCGGCCGCGAGGGTTCGAAGTACGGCATCGATGAGTTCGTCGAAGTGAAGTACATCTGCTTCGGCGGCATCGACCGCTGACTCCGATCCCTGCGAACCGGCTGCGTCAGAACGTCGCGACCGGGGGCGGCACGTCGCCTTCGTTCGGCCGCAGTTCCGGCGGTAATGCGATTGCGGACTGATCCGTCGCGGCGAACACGGTCGGCGTTGCGCGGTCCGTCAATTGCAGTGCGTCGTGCGGACGCAACATGGTGCGATCCGCGGCGACCAGAACGACGCTCAGGACCACGACCAGAACAGCGGCCTTGAGGCTGGCCGACATCGTACTGCCCTCGGCATACATTGAATTCGGCTTGCGCATGATGTTCTCCTTGCAGCGATCAAAGAGTCCCGCGGGGCCAGTGCGCAGGATTGCCGCCGTCGACCCCCCGACGCCGCATGAGTACGGTGCCGGTGGAGAACAATCTACGGGGAGACCACAATCATGCCGAGGGAGGAAACCGGATCGCTCGTGCGGAAAATTCGTGGCGCTGCGCAAGGCTGAAGCCTTGCCTACGAGATGGCGGGAGGTAGTGGCTGTTGTAGGCAAGGCTTCAGCCTTGCACAGCGCGCAGCAGGACTTTCCCGCGACGAAACTGGCCGGACAGGCTACCAGCCTGGCGGCAGCTTCTTCAGGAACGTGATCGTGCGGTCCTCGACCTGCAGATAGCCACCGGCCACCAGGTCCTTCATCAGCTTGCCGATCATGTCGCGCGAGGCGCCGACGCGGTCGGCGATCTCCTGTTGCGTCAGTTTTTCGCGCACTGCGGTCGTGCCGTTCTCGACCGTGGCCAGCGCGTTGAGCAGTCGTACCAGCCGGCCATAGACGTCCGAGAGCGCCAGGCTCTTGACATCCTCGGTGGCCATGCGCACCCGCCGGATCAGCGTCTCGATCAGGTGCTGGGCGAACTCGGGATGCGCCGCCAGAAAGCCCTGGAACTGGACCCGGGTGACGATCGCACAGGTCGTGGGCTCCGCCGTGATCACCGATGCCGACCGCGGGGCCCCGTCGAGCGACATCTCGCCGACGTACTCGCCGGGGCCGTGGAAGCCCAGCACCACTTCGCGGCCCGCGGCGCTGCTGGCGTACACCTTCACCTTGCCGGACACGATGATGTAGAGCGAGTCGCCCGCGTCGCCCTCATGGATCAGGATCGTCTGCTTGGGAAAGTGGCGCACCACGCCCGTCGCGGCAATCCTGCGCAACGATTCTTCGTGCAGCGGAGAAAGCGGATCGGCGATATCGGTCACGTGAACGAACCTCAGTCCAACATCGATGCTGACCATCCTAGCATGCATGGGCCGTTCTCCCCATGCCGGTGGGGCCGCGGCTGCCACCGATGCAGTTACAGGCAGTCAGTGCCCTGTTACAGAGCAAACGGCGGTGTCCGGCTTGCTCTGTTTCAGGCCACTAATCGTATTTGCGCCGGTCCTCGATGACCTTGCCATCATTGGGCAGCGTGCCGACGGACACGATAGCCACCTCACCGCGCAACTTGGTCACGTCACGGATCGATTCGACCACCGCCGCCTGCAGCGACGCATCCGCGCCGGCGGATTCGAGGTGCAGCGTCATCCGGTCCACCCCGTCGGGGTTGTCGACGATGAGCCGTGCGCGGACGATACCCGCGTGCCGCTTGATGATCGCGGCCACCTGTCCCGGATGCACGAACATGCCCTTGACCTTGGTGGTCTGGTCGGCGCGTCCCAGCCAGCCCTTGATGCGCATGTTGGTACGACCGCACGGTGACGGCCCGGCCAGGACCGCCGACATGTCGCCGGTGCCGAAGCGGATCAGCGGATAGTCGGTGTTGTACACCGACGTGACCACGACCTCGCCCACTTCGCCATCCGCAACCGGGTCGCCGGTGCCCGGGCGCACGATCTCCACGATCACGCCCTCGTCGACGATGAGTCCCTCGCGGGCCGGTGATTCGTAGGCGATGCTGCCGAGATCCGCGGTCGCATACGCCTGATACCCATGGATTCCACGCGCTGCCAGCATGTCGCGCATGGTGCCGGAAAACGCTTCGCCGGAAACCAGTGCCTTGGCAAGCGACGGCAACGGCACGCCCAGTTCATCAGCCTTGTCCAGGATGATCTTGAGAAACGACGGCGTGCCGATGTAGCCGGTGGGTTGCAGCGCCGCGATGGCCTGCACCTGCTGCTCGGTCTGGCCGGTGCCGGCCGGGATGACCGAGCAGCCCAGCGCATGCGCGCCGGTCTCGAGCATCGATCCCGCGGGCGTGAAGTGGTACGAGAACGTGTTGTGCACCAGATCGCCCGGCCGGAAACCCGCGGCGAACAGCGCCCGGGCCACGCGCCAGTAGTCCACGCGCGCGCCTTCGGGTTCGAAGATCGGCCCGGGGCTCGCGAACACGCGGCGGATCGCGCCCCACTTCGAGGCGGCGAGGCCGCCGAACGGCAGCGCACTCTTCTGCAGTGCGGCGACTTCGGATTTCCGGATCACCGGCAGGCGCGCAAGTGCGGCGCGCGACGTGATGGCTTCCGGCGTCACCTCGGCCAGTGATGTCGCAAAGGCAGGCGCGTGCGCTTTGGCATGGGCGATCTGCTGCGGCAAAGCGGCGAACAACGCCCGCTCGCGTGCTTCCGGCCCGCGCGTTTCGAGTTCGTCGTAGTGTTCGGTCATGTCACTTTCCGGTGGCCGGCGCAGCGCCCAGCAGCGTCGCGCAATTGCGGCGCAGCTTGTCGACGTTCATGCGGGGCACGGCTGCAACCGCCGCGCGTTACGAAAGCCAGCGCTTGCGCCGGCGATAGTGCTTCACGTCCCGGAAGGACTTGCGGTTGCCCGAGGACAGGCCCAGGTAGAACTCCTTCACATCCTCGTTGGCCGCAAGGTCCTGGGCCTTGCCGTCCATCACCACGCGGCCGTTTTCCAGAATATAGCCATAGTTGGCGTAGCGCAGCGCCACCGTCGTGTTCTGCTCGGCCAGCAGGAACGACACGCCTTCCTTGGTGTTGAGATCGCGGACGATCTCGAAGATTTCCTCGACGATCTGCGGCGCCAGCCCCATCGAGGGCTCGTCCAGCAGGATCATCGCCGGCGCCGCCATCAGCGCGCGGCCCACCGCGGTCATCTGCTGTTCGCCGCCCGACGTGTAGCCGGACTGGCTGGTACGCCGGGTCTTGAGGCGCGGGAAATAGTGGTAGACCTTTTCCAACGCAACGGCGATCTCCGCGCGCGGGACCTTGCGCGTGAATGCGCCGGTAAGCAGATTTTCCTCGACGGTCAAATGCTGGAAGCAATGACGGCCTTCCATCACCTGACACACGCCCATGCGCACCAATTCATGGGTGGTCAGACGGTCGACACGCTTGCCATTGAACTCGATGGTGCCTTTGGTGACCTCACCGCGCTCGGCGGACAGCAGATTGGAAATGGATTTGAGCGTGGTGCTCTTGCCGGCGCCATTGGCCCCCAGCAGCGCGACGATTCCGCCCTTCGGCACTTCGAGCGAAACGCCTTTCAGCACGAGAATCACATGGTCATAGATGACCTCGATATTGTTGACCGAAAGATAGGAGACGGCCAACTTGTCGTGCGCGGCAATGGTGGTGGTCGTGGATAGCATGGGATGGGCGGACGCGATGAAGCGCCGTGGAAATTGCGGACCTGGCCGCTGCCCGCCAACGCCTGTGGGAGTGGAAGGATCGTGCGCTGCGCCGGTCCCATGCCCTTCCCGCACATCGCGGAGGCATGGGACGCAGTGCGCGGCGTTCAGCTTTCCTTGCTGCAGTCGCGCGGCGTGATGTTCTTCTCCTTGGCATAGGCCGCCGCGGATTGCTCGATCATCGGCCGCACCAGTTCACGATCGGGCGTGATCCAATCCGTGATCACGTTCCATTTGTTCCCGTCCCATTGCTGAAACTTGACCGCGCCGCCGCCCTCGTGGTCGGCACACGTTACCTTCAGCGGCTGCATGAAGCCCGAGGCCCCGAGCTCCTTGAGTCGCGCGTCGCTGATCGTCAGGTTCTCGAGTCCCCAGCGGATCTGTTCGCCGGTCATCGGCTTCTTGCCGTATTTTTCCTGCGCCTTGCGGATCGCCTCCACCGTCAGGATGCCGTGCACGACGCCGCGGTTGTAGTAGATGCTGCCAATGCGCGTCTGGTCGTCCATCTCACCCTTGCCCTTGGCATAGATGTACTTCTTGATTTCCTGGACCACCGGAAAGTTCGCGCCTGCAACGTTGAAGCCGGCCGCGATGTAACCCTTCGACGCGGCGCCCGCGGGAATCGTGTCTTCCTCGGCGCCCGACCACCACACGCCGATGATGTGATCGCTCGGGAAGCCGACCTTGGCCGCCGCCTTGAGCGCCACCGGATTCATGACGCCCCAGCCGCGCAGGATCACCCAATCCGGCTTGATCTGGCGGATCTGCAGCCATTGCGCGCCCTGTTCGTTGCCCGGATGCGGCACCGGAATGTGGGTCACCGTGAATCCATACTTCTTGGCCTGCGCGTCAAGTATGGGAATCGTTTCCTTGCCGTAGGCCGAGTCGTGATAGATGTTCACGATCTTCTTGCCCTTCAGCTTGTCCATCCCGCCTTCCTTCGAGCCGATGAACTTGATCTTGGCCGTATTCTGCGACCAGTAGTTCGTGATCAGCGGAAAGACGTAGGGGAACACCCGGCCATCGCTCGCATCGGTGCGCCCGTAGCCCACGGAAACGATCGGAATCTTGTCCTGCGTACCCTTGTCGATCAGCGAGTAGGTGATACCGGTGGACAGCGGGTGGATCATCGTCGCGCCAGTCGGCCCCTTCTTCTTAAGTCGCTCATAGCACTCGACGCCACGCGCGTTGTTGTATTCGGTTTCGCATTTCTCGTAGGTGAGCTTGACCCCGTTCTCGCCACCGTCGCGTGCGTTGATCATGTTCACGTAATCAATGAAGCCGCCGAAGATGCCGGATCCGCCGGGCGCGTACGGTCCGACCCAGTATCCGTTCATGGGAATGAACTGCTCGTTCTGCGCGTGCCCCACGCCGGCGACACAGAGCAGGGCCAAGCCCATCAGGGCCGATCTGGCTGATTTCATGATTCTCCTCCTGGCAAGAAAACGATTCCGGATTGGAAACAACCTGGACAGCATTCGTCACACCCCAGCGCCTGTCAATGCCTCGCCGTCGGCGAACCGTTCCACGGCGGGACAATTCAAGATATTGCTGCAACGCATCATCAATGCGGGAATGGCCACAACCGCAGCTTCTCCTTGCCGATCTGCCACAAGCGGGCGAGCCCGTGCGGCTCGACGACCAGGAAGAAGATGATCAACCCGCCGAACACGATCAACTCCAGGTTCGACATGAGTCCCGAAGGCAACTGGATGCCCAACCCGTGCTCGAGCACCGGCGCGATGGTATTGAGGAAAATCGGGAGCAGGACGATGAAGGCGGCGCCGAGGAACGACCCCAGGATGCTGCCGACACCGCCGATGATCACCATGAACAGCACCCGGAAGGAAAGGTCCAGGTTGAATCCCTCCGGCTCCACCGTTCCAAGGTAGACATACGCGTACAAGGCGCCGGCAACGCCGCAATAAAAGGAGCTGATCGCAAAGGCCAGCAGTTTCGCGTTCAGCAACCGTATGCCCATGACCGCCGCTGCGACGTCCATGTCGCGCACGGCCATCCAGGCGCGACCGACCGAACTGCGCACCATGTTCTTCGCTGCCCCGGCGAGAACCACGACGATGGTCAGCGTCAGCAGGTACTTGGAACCCGGACTGTCAAACGCGTAGCCCATGATCTGGATTTTCTGGGTGCTGATCACGCCCGACGTGCTGTTATTGGAAAACCATGGAAAGTGCGTCAGTGCCCACACCACGAAGAACTGCGCCGCGAGGGTCGCCACGGCAAGGTAGAAGCCCTTGATGCGCAAGCTCGGCAGGCCGAACAGGATGCCGACGAGCGCGGCACAAACACCCCCGAGGATGAACGCCAGCAGGATCGGAATGCCTGGAACGCGCAGCATGAAGTTGTACGCCGCGAACGCACCGACCGCCATGAACGCCGCCGTGCCCAGCGACAACTGGCCCGCATAGCCGGTCAGGATATTGAGCCCGATCGCCGCGAGCGAGAAAATCAGGAAAGGCGTCAGGATCGCCGACAGCCAGTACTGGTTGGCAAACAGGGGGACCACCAGGTAGGCGACGGCCAGCAGGGCGCCAAGCCCAATCCGGTCCTGGCGGATCGGAAAGATCTGCTGGTCCCCGCTGTAGGAGGACTTGAACTGGCCGGCTTCGCGATACAGCATTGCGCTTGGTGCTTTCAGTGAGGTCGATCAGACTCGATCGATGTGCTTTTCGCCGAACAACCCCTCGGGCCGGACCAGCAAAAACAGGAGTGCCAGGACATACGGAAACCAGCCTTCGATACCGCCGCCCACGAACGGGCCCAGATAGACTTCCGCCAGCTTCTCCGACGCGCCGATGATGAGTCCGCCGATGATCGCGCCCGGAATCGATTCGAATCCGCCGAGTATCAGCACCGGCAGCGCTTTCAGCGCCAGGAAGGTCAGCGCGAACTGCACGCCATTGCGCGCGCCCCACAGCAGTCCCGCCACCAGCGCCACGAAGCCGGCCACGGCCCAGACGATGCCCCATATCTGCTGCAGCGGAATGCCCACGGCGAGTGCCGCCTGGTGATCGTCGGCAACGGCCCGCAACGCGCGCCCGATACGGGTGCGACTGAAAAAGAGCGCCAGGGACGCCACCAGCGCCGCCGCGATGCCGGCGGCGACCAGGTCGAACTTCGAGACATTCATCCCGGTTGTTTGGGCAATCCAGGCAAGCGGCTCGTCCTGGATGCCAAGGTCGAGATTGTGCGGCTGCGAACCCCAGAACATCTGGGCGAGACCCTCGATGACGAAGGTCAACCCGATCGTGGCCATGAACAGCGTGATCTGTGGCTGGTTCACCAGCGGGCGCAGCACGAAGCGTTCGGTCAACAATCCCAGCGCCACCATCGCCGCCAGCGTCAGCGCGAACGCAAGCCAGAAATTGAACCCAAGCTCGAGCAGTGAGACGCAGGTCAGCGCGGCGAAGAACACCATGGCGCCCTGCGCGAAGTTGAAGACGCCCGACGCCTTGTAGATCAGCACGAAGCCGAGCGCCACCAGCGAGTACATCACGCCCGAGAGAAGTCCGCCGATCAGGACCTCGAAGAAGAATGACATGGCTCTTGGCTCTTCAGTGCGCGACGCCGAGATACGCGTCGATCACTGCCTTGTTGTTGCGGATTTCGTCCGGGGTGCCATCGCCGATCTTCCTGCCGTAGTCGAGCACCACCACCCGATCGGAAATATCCATCACCACGCCCATGTCGTGCTCGATCAGCACAATGGTGGTGCCATACTGGTCATTGACGTCGAGGACGAACCGGCACATGTCCTGCTTTTCCTCGACGTTCATGCCGGCCATCGGCTCGTCGAGCAGCAGCATCGACGGCTCCGCGGCCAGCGCGCGCGCCAGTTCAACGCGCTTCTGCAGCCCGTAGGGCAATCGGCCCACCGGCGTCTTGCGGATATGCTGGATCTCGAGGAAATCGATCACCTCCTCCACCTTGCGCCGATTCTCGAGTTCCTCGCGCCGCGCGCGGCCGAACCAGATGGCCTGTTCGACGAAATTCGCCTTCATCTTGAGAATGCGCCCGGTCATGATGTTGTCCAGCACCGACATGCCCCGGAACAGCGCAATGTTCTGGAACGTGCGCGCGATGCCGTGCGTCGCCGCGGTATACGTATCCATGGTGCGCCTGACCTCGCCATGGAACGCTATGGTTCCGTGCTGCGGGTGGTAGACGCCGTTGATCACGTTCAACATCGAGCTCTTGCCGGCGCCGTTGGGGCCGATGATCGCGCGCACTTCATGTTCCAGCACGTCGAAGCTGATGTCGGTCAGCGCCTTCACGCCGCCGAAGGCCAGCGAGATGTTGTCGAGCTTGAGGATGACGTCGCCGATGCGACGCGCGGCGATGCTCATGACGACTCACCTTCGCGCTGCGCGCTCCGGTATTCGCGCTTGGGGCGGCCCGGCGCGCTCATGTCTCCCCCCGAACGGCGCTATGCGCCGCTCCCCCCGGGGGGCGAGCGCCTTGGGACGGCCCGGCGGCGCTCATGCAGCGGCCCTTCCGGAGGCCACGAAGACCTGCGCGTCCTCGATCACCAGATCGGCGGCCACCATGTTGGTGCGGCCGTCCTCGAGGCGCACCAGCGTCTCGATGTGCTCGACCTTCTTGCCGCCGAACAGCGCATCGACCAGCACCCCGTACTTTTCCGCGACGAAGCCGCGGCGCACCTTGCGGGTACGAGTCAGCTCGTCGTCGTCGGGGTCCAGTTCCTTGTGCTGGATCAGGAAGCGGCGCACCTGCGAATCGGCCACACCGGCTTCGGCGGCCAGCTCCGCGTTCACTTTCTCCACGCACTCGCGCAGCAGTTGCCGTACCTCGGGCTTCTGCGCCAGGTCGGCATAGCCGGAGTAGGCGATGCCGCGCCGCTCGGCCCAATTGCCGACGGACCCGATATCGATGTTGATGAACGCGCACACGCCATCACGATTGGCGCCGAAGACCACCGCCTCCTTGATGTGCGGGAAGAACTTGAGCTTGTTCTCGATGTAGTTGGGCGCGTACATCGCCCCGTTGGCAAGCTTGCCCACATCCTTGGAGCGATCGATGATCTTCAGTTGTCCCGCGTCATCGAAGAATCCGGCATCGCCGGTGCGAAAATACCCATCCGCGTCGATGGACTCCACCGTGGCATCCGCGCGTTTGTAGTACTCCTTGAGCAGCATCGGGCCGCGCACCAGTACCTCGCCGTTGTCGCCGATCTTCACCTCGACGTTGGGCGCCGGCACGCCGACGGTGTCGAGCCGCACCTCGCCGTCGGGTTGCAGGCACACATAGGCGCAGGTCTCGGTTTGCCCATAGAGCTGTTTGAGGTTGATGCCGATCGAGCGGTAGAAGCGGAAGAGGTCGGGGCCAATGGCGGCGCCGGCCGTATAGGCCACGCGGATTCGGCTCATGCCCAGCACGTTGCGCAGCGGCCCGTAGACCAGCACATTGCCCAACGCATACTGGATCCGGTCGCCGGTGCCCACGGCCTTGCCGCCCAGGATCTCCGCGCCGCAGCGCCGGGCGACAGCCATGAAGTGATGGAACAGGCCGCGCTTGATGGCGCTGGCATCCTCCATCCGGATCATCACCTGGGTCAGCAGGTTCTCGAACACCCGCGGCGGCGCAAAATAGTAGGTGGGGCCGATTTCGCGCAGGTCGGTCATCACCGTGTCGCCGGACTCGGGACAGTTGATCGTGAAGCCCGCGACCATCGCCTGCGCGTACGAGAAGAGATTGTCGCCCACCCACGCCATCGGCAGGTACGACAGGATCGACTCATTGGCGGTCAGGTGGTCGAACTCGATGCCGCCGCGCGCGGCGCTGATCAGCGCGTGGTGGGTCTGGCACACGCCCTTGGGCTTGCCGGTGGTGCCGGATGTATACAGCATGATCGCGATGTCCGACGTGGCGCCGAGCGCGATCTCGCCTGTGTAGAACGACGGATGCGCCGCATCGTATTCGCGGCCCAGTTCCAGCAGCCGCTCGTAGCTCATCACGGTCTGGTAATTGCGCAGGCCGCGGCCGTTGTCGTAATAGATGTGGGCCAGCGTGGGCACCTGCGGCTGCACCTCCAGCATCTTGTCGACCTGCTCCTGATCCTCGACGACGGTGTAGGCGATTTCCGCGTCGTTCAGCACGAATACGATGTCCGCGGCGGGGGCGTCCTGATACATCGGAACAGGAATGCCCCCCAGTGCCTGCGCGGCGCACATGGACCAGTACAGCCGCGGGCGATTGTCGCCGATGATGGCGAGATGCATGCCGCGCTTGAAGCCCTGCGCAGCGAGGCCACAGGCAAGCGCGCGCACTTCGGCGGCGACTTCGCCCCACGTCCACGTCTGCCAGATGCCGAGGTCCTTTTCACGCGTGGCAGGATGCGTCGGCCGCACCCTCGCGTGGTGCAGCAGCAACCGTGGAAACGTGTCCTGGAGCTCCTCCATCCCAACCTCCGACCTGCCTTCGCCAACTGCCTACCGCCTCGGGCGACGCGTTGCGCCATTCCCGTGCCGTTTAGAATCCAGTTAGCCAAACACAGACTCTAGGTGCAATCATGCACCAACGCTGTCATTGCACCGACATTTGCCGACACGAAACGATTGCTGCGATGCGGAAATTCGATGACCTGCTGGATGCCAGCCCCTGGGCTTCGTCGCTGAGCCCTGCCGACCGCGCCCGCGTCCTGGCCGAAACGGTCACCCGCGAGTGCGCGGCGGGGGCGCTGGCCTGCCGGAAGGGTGACCCGGTCACCGCGTGGATCGGCGTGGTCGACGGCCTGCTGAAAATGAGCAATGTATCCGCCGCAGGCAAGCCGATGAGCTTTCTGGGCGTGGCGACGGGCAGCTGGTTCGGCGAAGGCTCGGTGCTGAAGGACGAACCGCGGCGCTACGACATGGTGGCGCTGCGCACCAGCACCGTTGCCTACATGCCGCGCGCCACCTTCATGTGGCTGCTGGACACCAGCATGCCGTTCAACCGGTACGTGATCACGCAGCTGAACGAACGCCTGGGCCAGTTCATCGGCATGGTCGAGCACGATCGGCTGCTGGGTCCGGACGCCCGCCTGGCGCGGTGCCTCGCGTCGATGTTCAATCCGCAACTCTATCCGGGCATCGTCGCGAAGCTGCCCATTTCGCAAGACGAGATCGCCCATCTGGCCGGCCTGTCCCGGCAGCGCACCAATCAGGCGCTGCAGCGGCTGGAGCAGGCGGGCTTGCTTCGCCTCGACTACGGCAGCATCACGATCACCAGCGTCGAGGGTCTGCGCAGCTTCGAGGAGTGACGGTTGCTCCGAGGGCCGTCCTGGCGGCTGCGCGGAACGGGCGGAGACCGCGCCCGGGACCAATAACCCGCGTACTCGTACTAGCGTCCGGTAAACGTCGGCCCGCGCTTCTCCAGGAACGCGGCCATCCCCTCGCGCTTGTCGTCCGTGGCGCACAGCAGCGCGAATACATCCGCTTCGAAGGCGTTGGCGTTGGCAAGATCCATGTCCTGCCCGCGATGCACGAGGTGCTTCGAGAACTTCACGGCTACCGGTCCCTTGGCGGCGATCATCCGCGCGAGTTCGAGCCCCTTGTCCAGCAGACCTTCGGCCGCCACCACATGATTGGCGAGGCCGATCCGCAGCGCCTCGTCGGCCTTGACCATCCGGCCGGTCGTGACGAGTTCGAGTGCCATGGACCGGCCCACCACCCGCGTCAGGCGCTGCGTGCCGCCGAAGCCGGGGCAGATGCCGAGGTTGACTTCCGGCTGCCCGAACGTGGCCTTGTCGGAGGCCACGATGAAGTCGCAGGCCAGCGCCAGCTCGCAGCCACCGCCGAGCGCGAAACCGTTCACCAGTGCTATCACCGGCACCGGCGCCAGTTCGAATGCGCGGAATGCGGCATGCCCCTGCACCGCGAATGCACGCGCCTCGAGCACCGACATCGCGGCCATCGCGGCGATATCGCCGCCGGCAACGAACGCGCGGTCGCCCGCACCCGTGATGAGCAGGCAGCGCGCCTTCGGGTTCGCCACGACCGCGCGCGTGGCGGCGGCGATCTCGTCCACCACCTGCGGCGCCAGCGCGTTGAGCTGCTTCGGCCGGTTGATCGTGAGCAGCCAGATGCCCGGCTCGCGCTCCTCCAGCACTATCGTTGCGTAGGTCATTTCTTCTCCTGCGAATAGTCGTAGAAGCCGCGCCCGGTCTTGCGGCCCAGCTGGCCTGCCGCGACCATCTGCTTCAGCAACTGCGCCGGTCGATACTTGGGATCGCCGAAGTCGGCGTGGAACACGTTCATCACGGCCAGCAGCACATCGAGGCCGACCATGTCGGTCAACGCGAGCGGGCCGATCGGGTGGCTGCAGCCCAGCTTCATGCCGTTGTCGATTTCTTCGGCCGTGGCCAGCCCCTCCTGCAGCGCGAACACCGCTTCGTTCAGCATCGGGCACAGGATCCGGTTGACGACAAAACCCGGGCTGTCCTTGACCACGATCGGTGTCTTGGCCAGTCGCTTGGCAAACGCGATGGCCGCGTCCACGGTGTCGACCGACGTCTGCAAGCCGCGCACCAGTTCCACCAGCGCCATCATCGGCACCGGGTTGAAGAAGTGCACGCCGATGAATGCGTCCGGCCGCGTCATCACGCTGGCCAGGGTGGTGATCGAGATCGACGAGGTGTTCGATGCGATGAGCGTGTCAGGACCGGCCAGCGCGTCCACCTGCCGCAGGATCTTCAGCTTGAGTTCCAGATTTTCCGTTGCCGCCTCGATGATGAGGTCGCAGCCCTTCAGGTCGTCGTACGACGTGGTGCCCTTGATGCGGGCCAGCGCGGCGTCGCGGTCCGCGACCGCGAGCTTGTCCTTCTTCAGCAACCGCTCGAGGCTGCCCTGGATGGACTTCAGGCCACGCTGCACAGCCGCATCCTGCACATCCAGCATCACCGCCTCGATGCCTGCCACCGCGCACGTCTGCGCAATGCCGTTGCCCATGGTGCCGGCGCCGATGACGCCCACGCGTTGAACTGGTTTCATAATGTCCACGTTGAAAGGTGAAGGAGCCCGTCATTATGACGGGTCGCGCGCGCCGCAAACCCGGTCGGGTGCGCGCCGGACTACGCGGCGACCGTCTTCGGACGGATCTTCGGCATGGCCCGCGCGACACGTCGCGGCGGTCGTGCACACAGGCCGGCCAGGAAGAGGTCGATCAACGACGGCGCTGCCGCATGCAGGTCGTAGGCCGACGGCTCCAGCACCCATTCGTGCATGATGCCCACCATCAGCGCATGCAGGCCCTGCGTGGCCAGCGCCGCGTCCGTGTCCCCGGGCAATTGGCCAACCTCGGCGCAACGCCGCACGATGGACTCGATCTGGCCCAGGCACTGCTGGCGTTCGTGGTTATGCGCCGTGGCGGCGCCGGCCAGTTCGTCGACCAGCTCGGTCTTGTGGAACATGATCTCGAACACCCGCTGGGCGCGCGGATCCGCCGCCAGACTCTGCAGCGCGCCCACCGACAACTGGCGCAACGTGGCCATGGGATCGTCAAGGACACTTGCGCCGACGCGCTCGAACATCGCGTCGAGCGGCATCGTGGCGCGGGCGCACATCGCCTGAAACAAGTCCGCCTTGTCCTTGAAATGCCAATACACGGCGCCCCTGGTCACGCCGGCCGCGGTGGCGACCTCGGCCAGCGTCGTGCGGGTGACGCCGCGCTCGCGAAAGATGGTCTCGGCGGCATCCAGCAGCCGTTCCCGGGTTTCGCGCGCTTCTTCCTTGGTTTTTCTGACCATTTTCTTGTTGAACCACGATCTCTATTTACAAACATCCGTGAATGTATGTAATCTTTAGGCCCTTGGCAAGGGTTGGCTCACGAAATGTGTGCCGACCCGCCTCGTCAGGAGTCTGTCCATGCCTTCGCTTCGTCGCCTTCCCGCGGTATTCGCCGCCACCACCCTGTCCGTCGCACTGCTTGCCGCCTGTGGCCCGTCCCCACCGGGTGGCGGCTTTCAGGGGTTTCCGCCGGCCCAGGTGACCACCGTCACGGTCGCGCCCCGGACGATCCCCGCCGCCTACGAGTACGTGGGCCAGACCACCGGCTCGAAGGAGGTCGAAGTGCGGGCGCGCGTGACCGGCATCCTCGAGAAGAAGCTGTTCCAGGAAGGCGCGCCGGTGAAGGCCGGGCAGGTGCTGTTCGTGATCGACCCAAAGCAGCTGGCCGCGCAGACGGCGGCGCTGGAGGCCGAGGTGGCGCGCGCGCAGGCGCAGATGGCGCAGGCCGAGCGCGAACTGGGTCGCTTGAAGCCGTTGGCCGAGCGCCGGGCTGTAGGCCAGAAGGAAGCCGACGACGCCGCCTCGAATGTCGAACTGGCCGCCGCCGGCGTGAAAGCCGCGCAGGCGAAGCTGGCGGAAGTGCAGCTCAATCTGGGGTACACCCGCGTGGTGGCGCCGATCACCGGACTGTCGAGCCGCGCGCCCAAGTCCGAGGGCAGCCTCGTCAACGCCAACGAGACGCTGCTGACGACGGTGTCGCAGGTCGATCCGATGTGGATCCCGTTTGCGATCGCGGAGAACGAACAGCTGGCATTGAATCGCGCCGTGCAGGAAGGCCGCCTGACGTTGCCGAAGGACAACGCCTACGAGGTGACGGTGCGGCTGGCCGATGGCACCACGCTGGCGCGCAAGGGCAGGATCAACTTTGCCGACACGCGCATCAACAGTTCCACCGGCACGTTCGAGATGCGCGCCGAAGTGGTGAACAGCGACGGTGCGTTGAAGCCCGGCCAGTTCGTCCGGGTGAAACTGGGTGGCGCCGTGCGCAACAACGCGCTGGCCGTGCCGCAGGTCGCCGTGCTCGACGGACCGCAGGGCAAGTTCGTCTACGTGACGGGCAAGGACAAGGACGGCAAGGACATCGCCGCTGTGCGTCCGGTCACGCTGGGCGACTGGGTCGACGTGGGTGGGTCCAACCAATGGGTGGTCGAGAGCGGGCTCAAGGCCGGCGATCGCGTGATCGTCGACGGCCTGGCCAAGTTGCGGCCAGGCGCGCCGATCATGCTGGGTGAAGCCAGCGCCACAGGTAGCGCGGCCGGTGCCGCAGGCAACGCCTCGCCCGGCGCACCCGCAGCACCCACGGCACCCGCCCCTGCGCCCAAATCCGCGCCGAAGTCCTGACGAGGACATCCCCCACCATGTTCTCGCGCTTCTTCATCGACCGGCCGATCTTCGCGGCCGTGATCTCGCTGTTCCTCGTGCTCGCCGGCCTGGCCGCGATGCGCACGCTGCCCATTGCCCAGTATCCGGAGATCGCGCCGCCGGTCGTCACGGTAGCGGCGTTCTATCCTGGCGCCTCCGCCGAAGTGCTCGAGGCCACCGTCGCCGCGCCGATCGAAAATGCGATCAACGGCGTGCCCAACATGATCTACATGAACTCGACTTCGACGTCGAGCGGCGCCGTGTCGATCCAGGTCACGTTCGAGATCGGCACCAACGTCGACGAGGCCGCCGTCAACGTCAACAATCGCGTGAAGCAGGTGGAGGCGCGGCTGCCGGAGGAAGTGCGGCGGCAGGGCGTGACGGTCGAGCGCGGGTCGTCGTCGTTCCTGCAGGTGCTGGCGTTCTACTCGCCGGACGGCCGCTTTGACGATCTCTTCATCTCGAACTACGTCACGTTGAACGTGCTCGACCAGTTGAAGCGGCTGCCGGGCACGACCAACGTGCAGATCTTCGGCGCCAAGGACTACGCGATGCGGATCTGGTTGAAGCCCGATCGCCTCGCACAGCTGAAGCTTACGCCGGGCGACGTGGCGCGCGCGATCAACGAACAGAACGCCCAGTTCGCCGCCGGCAAGGTGGGGCAGGCGCCGATCTCCAAAGGCCAGGATCTCGTGTATACGATCACGACGCAGGGGCGGCTGGCCGAGCCTGCGCAGTTCGGCCAGATCATCGTGCGCGCCAATCCGGACGGCTCCACCGTGCGGGTGTCGGACGTCGCCCGGGTCGAGCTTGGCTCGAAGGACTATGACTTCAATGGCCGCTACAACGGCAAGCCGGCCACGCTGGTGGGCATCTTCCTGCAGCCCGGCGCCAACGCGCTCGACGTGGCGAAGAGCGCGCGCAAGACGATGGCCGACCTCGCCACGCGCTTCCCCGAGGGGCTCTCGTACGCCACGCCCTACGACACGACGCGCTTCGTCGAAGTGTCGATCCGCGAGGTCGTGTACACGCTGATCGAGGCGATGATCCTGGTGTTCCTCGTCGTCTACCTGTTCCTGCAGAGCTGGCGCGCCACGATCATCCCGCTGGTGGCCGTGCCGGTGTCGCTGCTCGGCACCTTCGCCGGCCTGTTCCTGCTCGGCTATTCGATCAACACGCTCACGCTGTTCGGCATGGTGCTGGCCATCGGCATCGTCGTCGACGATGCGATCGTGGTGCTGGAGAACATCGAGCGCATCATGCGCGAGGATGGCGCCACCACGCGCGAGGCGGCGATCAAGGCGATGCACGAGGTGACCGGCCCGGTCATCGCCATCGTGCTGACGCTGACGGCCGTGTTCGTGCCCATCGCGTTCCTGGGCGGCCTGACCGGCGAGCTGTACCGCCAGTTTGCGGTGACCATTTCGATTGCCGTGGTGATCTCCGGCTTCGTCGCGCTGACGCTGACGCCATCGCTGTGCGTGCTGATCCTGAAGCACACGGAGGCGCCGAAGCGCGGCTTCTTTGCCGCCTTCAACCGGTTCTTCGCGCGGGCCACGTCGCACTACACGTCCGGCGTGACCTGGATGATCCGGCGGGGCATCGTGGGCGTCGTGCTCTTCCTCGGCATGGTGGCGATCACCGCCGGGCTGTGGAAGTACACGCCCGGCAGCCTCGTGCCGGACGAGGATCAGGGCTTCTACATCAGCGCCGTGATCTTGCCCGATGGGGCGACGCTGGCGCGCACCGACAACGTCGTCCGCGAGGTCGAGAAGGCGATCCTCTCCAATCCGGCCAACGCCGACGTGATCTCGTTCACCGGTTTCGATTTCCTGGGCGGCGGCTTCCGCAACAATGCCGCGACGATCTTCGTCACGCAGATCCCGTGGGACAAGCGCACCGTGACGGCGCAGGAACTGGTCGGCGAACTGTTCGGCAAGACCGCGGGCATCAAGGAAGCGCTGGTGCTGGCCTTCAACCCGCCGCCGATCTTCGGGCTGGGCAACGCCGGCGGCTACGAGTTCTACATCCAGAATCGCGGCGAAGGCGGCAGCAAGCGCCTGAACGAGGTGACGCAGCAGTTCCTGGAGCGCGTGAACACCGACAAGGAATTAGGCGGCGCGCAGACGCTGTGGCGCGCCAACGTGCCGCAATTGTTCGTCGACGTCGACCGCGAGAAGGCCAAGAAGGTCGGCGTGCCGATCAACGAGATCTTCAATGCGCTGTCGGCCACGCTCGGCACCTACTACGTCAACGACTTCAACAAGTATGGCCGCGCGTGGCAGGTGCTGATGTCGGCCGAGCCCACCGCCCGCGCGCGCCCGGACGACATCGGCTCGATCTATGTGCGCTCGGACCGCGGCGACATGATTCCGCTGACGTCGCTCGCCACCGTCAAGTATTCGTCCGGACCCGACTCGCTCGACCGGTTCAACAACCTGCCGGCGGTGAAGATCTTCGGCCAGGCCGCACCGGGCTACAGCTCGGGACAGGCCATCGCGCGGGTGGAAAAGATCGCCGGTGAAGTGCTGCCGGCCGACTTCAGCTATGACTGGGGCGGCACGTCGTATCAGGAAAAGCGCTCGAGTGGTGCGTCCACCTTTGCGCTGGGACTGGCCGTGATCATGGTGTTCCTGATTCTGGCGGCGCAGTACGAAAGGTGGTCGCTGCCGCTCTCGGTGCTCCTGGCGTTGCCTTTCGGCACCTTCGGCGCGCTGGCGGCGATCTGGCTGCGCGGCCTGACCAACGACGTCTATTTCCAGATCGGCCTCGTCACGCTCCTTGGCCTGGCCGCGAAGAACGCAATCCTGATCGTCGAGTTCGCGGTGTTGAAGCATCACGAAGGGATGTCCGCGTCCGCGGCCGCGATGGAGGCGGCGCGCCTGCGCTTCCGGCCGATCCTGATGACCTCGCTCGCGTTCATCCTGGGCGTGCTGCCGTTGGCCATATCCACCGGCGCGGGCTCGGGCGCGCGCCACTCGACCGGCACCGGCGTGATGGGCGGCATGATCGCCGCCACGTTCCTTGCGATCTTCTTCGTGCCGCTCTTCTTCAAGTTCATCACCGACCGGCGCCTGGGCGAGTCCCGCACCAAGGCCGAGCTGACGGCCGAAATCGCGCACGCGCGCACGGTGGCGCACCTGGCGGCGCCGGCCACGCCGGGGCATCCACCGCGCGGCACGCCGACGGGAGATCACCATGAGTAAGCTGCTTGTCGCGCTTCTGGCCAGCGTGCTGGTGGCCGGTTGCGCGGTCGTGCAACCGGCGCCACCCACGCTCGATCTTCCTGCAGGGTCCGCCAGCCCGGCGCAGGAAGCCCTCCTGCAGAACTGGTGGCTTGCCTTCGACGACCCGGTGCTCACCAGGCTGATCGACGAGGCCTTCGCGCAAAACTACGACCTGCGCACCGCGCTGGCGCGCATCGAAGCCGCGCAGTCGCAGGTGCTGCTGGCGCAGTCGAATCTCGCGCCGGATATCAATCTCGCCGTGGCGCCGACGCGCTCGCGCATCTCCGGCGTGGGCTCGCAGCCGCTGCCTCCCGGGACGCCGCTGATCAGCAATGACTTCCGCGTGGCGATCGAGATGTCCTACGAGCTCGACGTGTGGGGCAAGTACAGGAGCGGCGCGCTGGCGTCCGAGAACGACCTGACCGCGGCGCGCTACTACCGCGAGACCGTGCGCGTGGGCGTGGCTGCCGAAGTCGCCAATGCCTATTTCCGGCTGCGCGCCGCCGACGCCGAACTTGGCGTGCTCGAGTCGACGCTCAAGCTGCGTACTGAAACCGCAGCCCTGCAGCGCGACCGCTTCGAAGGCGGCATCATCGGCGAATACGACGTGCGGCAGGCGGAAGCCGAGCGCCTCGCCGTCGTGGCCGACATCGCGCGCGCCAGGCGCCTGATCGGCCAGTATGAAACCGCGGTCGCGATTCTTGCCGGCCGTGCGCCGCAAGCCGTGTTCGATCCCGACGTCGCGCGCGGCGGCGCCATCGATGCCGCCACGACGGTGCCGCCACTGCCCGCGGGCTTGCCGGTGGAAGTGCTCGGTCGCCGCCCCGACATTCGTCGCGCAGAGGCCCTGCTGGCGGGTTCGACCCTGCGCATCCAGCAGGCGCGGGCCGACTACTATCCATCGTTCCGGCTCGGGGCGTACTTCGGCAGCGAGGCTGCCACCACCGGCGCGCTCTTCACCGGCCCGGCCGCCATCTGGAGCCTGGGCCTCGGCCTGTTGCAGCCGCTGATCGCGTTGAAGGCCATCGAAGCGCAGGTGGAGCTGGCCAAGGCCAACAACGACCGTGCAATGGTCGAGTACCTGCAGACCGTGCAGGTCGCGTTCGGGGAAGTGCGCAATGCACTCGTGACCAATGCATCGTCGCGCGCGGTGCTGGCCGCTGAATCCCCTCGCGGTTGTATGGAATCAATGCCATGCCATTATTCAACTCATCATCAGCAAAACCCAGGTTCTTAAATCCTAATTCAGTCTGCATAAAATAAATAAAACCCCGGGTATGATTTTTTGCTTTTGCATAAGCCGTTTGTCTTTCTGACCAGCTATTCTCTATCACATTGAGATAATAATCATTTCCATGGGCAGGCCAGTTGATCATGTACTTATTTGTAGTGGCGCCGGGCGAACGGGGAAGCTTACCATAATTAAGCATTTTAATTTTGTCGCCGTTCCAGGGTTTGTCATTACATGTAGCATCAGTACAGCAACAAAAATATTTTGAAGCGTCATACCCTTCGGGCTTTGGAATGGTCATATCAACATCCTTTCCATAATCTTTTAAAATTGCTACCCAGGTAAGGTCTTGTATAATATCATTTTTTGGATCATCCATACCCAGGTCGTAGCCGGCTCCGGCTTTTGCCATAATATCACCCAGTTCAGTTCCATCGACAATAATTTTTGCATGGATGGTGGTGAGATTTTGTTGCATATCGGTAAACAAAGCGCCGGTAACCTTATCGCCTTGTTTCAAGACCTGGATGCAAAGTTTTTTGAATTGAACCGAGAGATTTTTTTCATTAGCTACCCATGCCTTGAAAATACTGTCACCCACATGGGGTTCAAAATTGGTCCAGCTAACCCAGCCTGTGTTCAGGAATTTCTTTCCATAATGCTTTTGTAATGCCTGTCGGAATTCTTCCCAGATACCGCTGGGTAATTCATTGTTTCCATCGGTACAACTGACCCCTGCAGCCGTCAGCATACCGCCTAACATGGTTGTCTCTTCGACTAGAATGGTCTTTACTCCCATTCGGGCGCATTGGATGGCAGCGGCGGTTCCACCGGCGCCGCCACCGATGACGAGGACGTCGGTGCGAAGAACCTCTTCTTTGCTTTGGGCAAATGTTAGATTTTGAATTAACAGGAAACCAAAAATCAGAAGCCAATTCATTCTTTAAGATAAATATTATGGTTGATACGAGATCTAATTGTGCATTATGTAACCGACATGTTGCCCCTCTGGGGCAAG
>JANNKR010000207.1:0-1523 GCA_031396395.1 Betaproteobacteria bacterium | reverse complement strand
GCGCGACAAGCCTTCGATGATCTGGGCGATTTCCGGCGATGCGGACGGCGGCAACACCGGGTTGCCCTTGCCGGGATCCTCGGCGCGCTCCCGGGCGAACGAAGCAATGGGATCGGGGGCATGCGCAAACAGTCTTGGTCGATCGTGCAGCGCGGTGGCCACGGCCTGCGCGGTGCCCGCCAGCGTGCGCTCCTGCGCGTCGCGCAGCACTCGCTCCAGTTCGCGCACGTATTCGACGCCGAGCCACGGCAGCGCGAGAAACACGGTCAGCACCAGCAACAGCTGCGCGCGGATCGACAGCGCGATGCGCGTGGTCTTCATTCGCCCCAGCGATAACCCATTCCGTACACGGTGGCGATGCGATCGAACGCCGGATCGAGCGCCTGGAACTTGCGGCGAATGCGCTTCACATGCGAGGTGATCGTGCTGTCGTCGACCACGATGCTGGCATCGCGCATCAGCGCGTCGCGATCCTTGACGTGGCCCGGATGGCGCGCCAGCGCATGCACCATCCAGAACTCGGTCAGCGTCAGATCTACACGTTTTCCGTTCCAGTGCGCGGTCAGGCGCTTGATGTCGAGCGCGAGCGGGCCACGCTCGACGATGTCCTCGGACGCGGGGGGGGCCGACAACAGCTCGCTACGCCGGAACAGCGCGGCAATGCGTGCCGCGAGATGCGGCAGGCTCACGTCCTTGGTCAGGTAGTCGTCGGCGCCCAGGCGTAATCCCGCCACGATGTCGAAATCGGAGTCGCGCGCGGAGAGAAAGAGAATCGGGACCGTTGCCGACATCGCCCGCAATTCCCGCGTGAGCGTGAAGCCGCCATCCATGTCGTCGCCCAGGCCGATGTCGACCAGCGCGAGGTCGGGCAGGCGCGTGCGAAATGCGGCAAGTGCATCGGCGCGGTTGGCGTAGGTGGCCACGTCGTATCCGTGCCGGCGCAGCGCCTCGGCGTAGTTGGCGCGAATGGCGGGCTCGTCCTCGACAATGGCAATGCGGCGCATGACGGCGGCGACTATACCGCAAAGAGTTCGGTGGATGCCGCATTCAGCACTGCCTTCCGGCGGCTCGATACAATCGAGGTCATGTCCGAATGGAGCGCCGGCTCGAAGCTACCCGCCGCGTTGGGTATCACCGCATGGCTCGTAGCCGAGGTTGCGGCAGCCAACGTATTCGTCGAAGCCGGCATGTCCGACGGACCGGTCCTCGAACGGCAGGGCGATGGCAGCTGGCTCGTGATCGGATTGATCCAGCAATCAACGCGCGCCTCGAACGACGTGTAGCCGTCGTATTCGATGGCGCACCGCAATCAGGTGGTCCACGTGAGCGCCTTCCGCAAGGCGCTCGACCGGGTGCTCCGTTCGGAAAGCAAGCACGTCGCGGCCCACCGCGCACCGCAAGTACGCTGAGCAAGATCCAACCAACCTTGTAGGCGAGGCGTCAGCCAAGCGCCGCGTTTGCGAGGCTTAAGCCTCGCCTACACACGCATGCGACCCGACACGTCTGCCCCAGGGGGGCCACAT
>JANNKR010000156.1:0-3920 GCA_031396395.1 Betaproteobacteria bacterium | reverse complement strand
TAGCGTCGCCGCGATGAGCGGTGTGCCTTGCATTGGGCGGGCTTCTTGTTTAGCGTCGCCGCGGCGAGCGGGGGGCCGCGCGGGGCGGGCTTCGTCGCCGCAAGGCGTGTGCTCGGGCGGGTGACGGTCAAAAACAGGGGGGTCAACCCACGACCCCCCTGTTTTTGACCACACCCGCGGCGAGCACGCGGCTCCAAGGCGCCCGCCCCGCGCGGCCCCCCGCTCACCGCGGCGGTGGAGACGATGGCCGGATGCGGGGCAAGGTCCACCGCGGTTACGCGTCCGTGCCCGTTGTCATTGCGCTGCGCGAGGCTCAAGTCTCGCCTACAGGCGGCTCGCCCCGCCGCGTCCCCCGACGAACAGTAGCGGCCGTCCCCCGATGAACAGAACGTCGCGCCCCGTCCCCCGACGAACAGCAACCGCAGCCCCATCCCCAGCTCAACACCAGACGACGCAAATGGTCAGTGGCAACCTCGCCTACACGCGGTGGCCCAGGCGCGCGGATACCCGTTCCGCACATGTGCGCAATGCCTGCGCCAGCGACCCGTCCCAAGCCGGGTCAAAGCTGCCGGAGGGACCGAGCGCGGTGATGGCCAATGCCAGCGCGCCGCCATGATCGAACACCGGCACCGACAGCGCGTTGATGCCTGGCAGCGGGTCGCCGACGGCACGGGCCATCCCGTGTTCGCGCACCTCGGCTAACAACGTGTCGACATCGGCGCGGGCGCGACGCACCGGGTCCTGACCCGTGACTGTCGGATCGCGGCCTTCGCGCGCGACCAGACGGGCCACCACGGGCGCGGCGAGCCACGCCGCGAATACGCGCCCCGTGGCGGTGTTGAGGACGGACATCACCGTGCCTACCCGCATGTTGACGTGCACCGGGCGCGACGATTCGTGGATGGCAACGATCGTGGGTCCATGCGAGCCCAGCACCGCCACCGCAACCGTGTGGCCGATCGCCGCTGCAAGAGCCGCCATTTCCGGCGCAGCGATCCGCAAGGGCGACAGTCGCTCGAGACTGGCCACGCCAAGCTGCAGCGCAAAGGGCCCGAGGCCGTAGTGACCGGTGGCGGGATCCTGTTCGACGAGTCCCAGCTTGCCGAAGCTGACCACATAGGGGTGCGCCTTGGCCGACGACATGCCGGCCCGTTGCGCCAGCTCACCCAGCGGCAGCGGCGCGTCGGCGTCGACCAGCACGCGCAGCAATGCGCCGCCTACTTCGATCGACTGGATGCCGCGTTGTGTTCTCGTCACGTCAACCTGTCCCGAACAGCATGCATGACACCAATGATACTTCCAGAAAAGACGACGATAGCAAATGCCTCGCCGGGGCCGGAATGCGTTCCGGTCAGGTCCCGTGGAGGACACCCGTGGAGAGCTCATTCAGCACGGGCGTCGATGCTTTGTCGCGGCCGCTAGAGAAGTTGTCGCGCTACGATGTAAGCTCACGGCCATGACTCGCAGCCACGTGACCCGTTTTACCGTCGAATTCGGCGATTGTGATCCCGCGCAGATCGTGTTCTATCCCAACTTCTTCCGCTGGATGGACGCGGCCGCGCTGCATTTCTTCCGCGCAGCCGGAGTGCCGCTGTGGCGGGACTACGAAGCGCAGACGGGCATCCTCGGCACGCCGCTGGTTGATGCGACGGCGCGGTTCCTGCGTCCCGCTTCCTATGGGGATGTGATCGACGTCGAGACGACGATCGCGGAATGGCGCGGCAGGAGTTTCGTCATGGCCCATGTCATCCGGCGCGGCGACACGGTGCTGGTGGAGGGGCGCGAGGTGCGGGTCTTCGCGCGGCGGCATCCGGACGATCCGTCGCGTATTCAGGCTGTGGACGTGCCCGCGGCGATAGGCGCGAGTCTGGATCCGCGCGCCGGATGAAACGGACCGCTGCGGGTGGTCTTCAGTAGGGGAGCGGGAACCGCGCGCCCCAGCCGACGCCGCCGTAGTACATGTTGTCGCCATAGACCAGGCCGGTCTGCCACATCTGGAACTCGTTGTTCAGCACCGCCTGGTTGTAGTTGTAGACCTCCGAGCTGATGCCGCCGGCGCCACCCAATGTCCGACTGTAGCCGCCATCGCCCGCGTCCTGCGCCGACCAGCCGTCGCCGCGATTGTCGCTGAAGCGGTTGGCATTGCTCATGCCAAAGGATGCGGCCTGCACGGCGCCTGCGGCGCGTGCCTGGTCTTCCTGGTCGGCCCATGACGTTTCGCTTGGGGCGGCCTGCCAGCCGCTTGACGCGTGCTGCTGCCACTTGCCGCCGGTGTTGCGGTATACGTTGCCGCCGTCATCGGCGTAGTGTTCAGTGCCGGTGGTCGACGCATCCCAGCCACTGGACGGAAGCTTGTACAGGCTGCCGGCCTGCGCCAGGAGCACGGGCGGCGGCGATGCTTTGGCGTTGGGTTTGGGGGTCGGCGCGCGTGGCGCGGTGGCGAGCATGTTGCTGGTCTGGTCGCCACTGCGGGTGACATTGGCGGTGGGAACGCTGGGCGGCGCAACGGTGCGAGCTGGGGTGGCGGGCGCATTGGCCGCGCTGCCGGCTACCGTGGCGGGCGCGCCAGGCTTGGCCGCAGGCACGCTGGCAGCGGGTCCCGGACGCAGATAGACGTTGGCGCTGGCCGAACCGCAGCACGGGTAGCCGCCCCAATAACTGGGGTGGTACACGGCGCCGCCGCTGCCGGTCGGCGACCACGCGGTGCTGGCGAGGCCCAGTGCAAAGCTGTAGGTGAAGCCGACGTTGGGGTTGTACACCGGCGCCGCCGCAAGGCCGTACGTGGTCGGCTGCTGGTACCACGCGGTACCGATCCACGGTGCGTAGTAGTAGCCGGTGCCATAGACCACGGTGCCCGTCGGCGCGACCGCCGTGCCCAGGTAGCCGGGCGTGTAGCCGACGTGCACTTCCGTGGCGGTCGCCGAATACACGCGCACATACGTGACGAAGTGCAGCGGCGAGGACGGTGGAATCGTGTAGATCTCGGCCGGCACCGTCGTGGCGATCGACCATGGCCCGGTGGCCTGCGCTGCGGTGAACCAGACACCGGCCTTGACGGCGTATAACTTGCCCGCGGCGGTGGCGATTACGGGCATCGGTGCATTGCGCGCATAGGTGAGCGTCGTGCCCGTGATGGGCGCGAATTGCGGCGCGCCGTCGAACGTAGCGGCGAACGTCGGCCCATTCACCAGCGGCACCACGGCCGTTTGCGGAATGCGATTGTCGACCAGCGCTTCCTTCGCCTGCGGCGTGCCAGCGACGGCAGGGAGCACGGCGGCGGCCAGCGACGTGGCGGGAATACGCGCGAAGTCGGCCGGCAGGGCGTTGCTGGCGACGAACTTCCACGGGCCGATCATGGCGGCGCTGCTGAACCAGCGACCTGCCAGCAGCACGAAGTAGTTGCCGGTGGTGGCATCCTGCAGCACGTCGGCGGCCGTGTTGGTGGCCCAGCGCAACGAGGTTCCGGCGATCGGCACGAAATCGGGCGGACCGTTGAAGGCCACGAGTTCGGCCGGTGTCGTGCTGATCACGATCTGCGGCTTGTTCTTGTCCAGCATGGCCGGCGGATTGGCCTTGGGATCGCCGATCAGCATGTCGACGCCGCGTGTTTCCATCGCGGCGCGCGCGATTGCATCGATGCCCGGCGGCGTGATGAAGGGCCGCGTCCACGGCAGGTCGAGTGCCGGCGTCTGCAGCCAGCCGTCGTACACACGGATGAAGTAATAATTTTCGACCGTATCGCGCAACAGCAGCGCGCGGGTATTGATCACGCGCTGGAAGCGCGGATTGCCGGCCACCGGCCGCAGCACCGGAGCGCCGTCGATCGGCACCAGGATCGTGGAAACGTTGCTGACGATGATGCGCGGCGGCGTGTTGTCGACGGCCACCGACGCCGGAATCGCATTGGTCATCGTCGGCGA
>JANNKR010000129.1:0-3787 GCA_031396395.1 Betaproteobacteria bacterium | reverse complement strand
CGTCGATGGGCTTCCTGGGCGATATCGCCCGCGCGGAAGTGCAGGACAAGCTGAAGCATGCGGCGCAACTGTGCAAGCAGCTGGGCAAGCCCTGCGGCATCGTCGGCCCGAACCCGGAGATGGTCGGCAAGTTCCTCGAGTACGGCTACACGTGGGTCGCCGTGGCCTCGGACATGGGGATGATGGTGGGCCGCGCGCAAGAGTGGCTGGGCAAGCTGAAGGGTCTGACCATCGCCGCGCCGAAGGCGCAGGGCGCGTACTGAGATGGCGTCACCGTTCAACTGCGTACTCGACGCGCGCGCCAGCCTGGGCGAATGCCCGGTGTGGTCGGACGCGGAGCAGGTACTCTACTGGGTGGATATCAACGCGCCCTCGCTCAATCGCTTCGACCCGGCCACCGGCCGCAACACGGCCATGGCGATGCCCACAGCGATCGGCTGCTTCGCGTTGCGGCAGCGCGGCGGCTTCATCGTCGCGTTGCGCAATGGCCTGTGGCTGGCGCGCGCCGATGGCACGCTCGAAACCAAGCTGGCCGCGGCGCCGTATGACACTGCAAGCCACCGCTTCAACGATGGGCGCTGCGATCCCCAGGGCCGCTTCTTCGCAGGCTCGATGAACGAGAAGCGCGATGCCAACAGCGCCGCGTTGTGGCGCGTGGACACCGACCATCGCGTCACGCGCGTGCTCGACGACATCATGATCAGCAATGGTCTCGCGTGGAGCCCCGACGGCGGCACGATGTACCACGCCGACACGCCCACGCATAGGGTTCGCGCGTTTGAATATGATTCGGCATCCGGTACACCGTCGTCGCCGCGCACCTTCGCGCAATGGACTGGCGAGACCGATCGCCCCGACGGCGGTGCGGTGGACAGCGCCGGCAACTACTGGACCGCGTTCTACCGCGGTGGCAAAGTGTTGCAGCTCTCGCCCGCCGGCGCGACGCTGGCCGAGTACCCGATCCCCGCCATGTGTCCGACGATGTGCGCCTTCGGCGGCGCGGATCGCAGGACCCTCTACGTCACCAGTGCCCGGCAGATGCGCGATGCCGACGAGCTTGCCCGCCTGCCACACTCCGGTGGGATCTTCGCCATGCGCGTCGATGTTCCCGGACTCCCCGAACCACTTTTCCAGGGCTGACGCCCTCCGCCACCCATGTTGCTCAATGCATCCACCTACCTCCGCCTCGAAATCCAGGGCAACCTCGGTACCGACAGCACCGGCGCCTCGTTTGCCACGTCCACCGGCGACATTCTCGAAGTCACCGCGTGGGGCGAGCGCGGCTTTCGTCTCCGGCTCGGCCCCAACACGCGACCGGACTACGGCCTCATCGTCGGTCGCGCGCGCGCCTGCGCGGTCACGCAGACTGAACCAGGATGCTTTGCCTTCAGCAATGGCGACGCCGTACTGGAAATTTCCGGCACGCCGTTGCGCTTCCGCCTGCTGTGGAAATCAGCGCCCGTACTGACCTCGATTACCGACCAGCATTTCCGCGGCTGGACCCGTCTGCCGACCTTCGGTCGCGCCCAGAAAGGCGGCTTGTGGACGGCGGCCTTTGCCCTGCAATCCGGCGAACCGGTGTATGGGCTCGGCGAAAAATTCGGCCCGCTGGACAAGCGCGGCCAGCTCATCCATTCGCAGGTCGAGGATGCGCTGGGGGTCAACACCGGACTGGCCTACAAGAACGCGCCGTTCGCGTGGGGACCCGGCGTGGGCGCCGGCGCGTGGGGCACGTTCATCCACACGCCCGGCATGGTCACGCACGGCGTGGGCAACCCGGACTGGTCGCACCGCAGCTACGCGGTGGTGGTCGACGACGAGGCGCTCGATCTCTTCCTGTTCGCGGGCGATACGCCGGCGGATATCCTCGATGCCTATACGGCGCTGACCGGGCGCGCGCCCGAGGTGCCGCGCTGGAGCCTGGGACTGTGGGTGTCGCGGGCCTACTACAAGACCCCGGACGAGGCGGTGGCCGTGGCGCAGCGGCTGCGCGAGCACAAGATCCCCTGCGACGTGCTGACGCTCGACGGCCGCGCCGCGTGGAAGGTCGAGGAGCGATTCAACTTCGAATGGGATCCCGACCGTTTCCACGATCCGCGCGCCACGCTCGCCGCAATTCACGCGCAACATCTCAAGGTCTGCGTCTGGGAATACCCGTATGTCTCGATCCATTCACGACTGTTTCGCCAGCTGGCGCAGCGCGGCTTCCTGCTCAAGACCGCGCAGGGCGACCCCTACGTGTTCGGCTGGGACACCACGCCGGGCACCAGCCCCTTCGGCAACGTGCTGACGCCGCTGCCCGAGTCCGGCATCGTCGACTTCACCCACCCTGACGCCTATGCATGGTGGCGCGACGCGCATGAAGCGCTGTTCGACGACGGTGTCGATGTGATCAAGAGCGACTTCGGCGAGCAGGTGCCCGACGACGCGGTCGCGTACAACGGCGACTGGGGCCGGCGGCTGCACAACGTCTACCCGCTGCTCTACAACAAGTGCGTGTTCGAGGCGACGAAGAAATTTGCGCCCGCCGAGGACGGGCCGCCGATCGTGTGGAGCCGCGCCGCATGGGCCGGCAGCCAGCGCTACCCGATGGGCTGGGGCGGCGATCCGCAAAGCGACTGGGAGGGCCTCGCCGCCTCCGTTCGCGGCGGCCTGTCGTGGGGGATGTCGGGCAACCCGTATCACAGCTCGGACATCGGCGGCTTCTACGGCGCCGACCAGCCATCGGCCGAACTCTACGTGCGCTGGCTGCAGGCGAGCGTGTTCAGCTCGCACATCCGCGTGCACGGCATCGGCGAACGCGAACCCTGGGCCTTTGGTCCGGAGATCGAGGCGGTATGCCGCAAGTGGCTCGCCTTCCGTTATCGCCTCATCCCCTATCTCGAAACCGTGATCAAGGAATCCGCGCGCAGCGGGATGCCGGTGATGCGCGCCATGCCGCTGGCGTTTCCGGGTAGCGCGCTGGTGCGCGATTTCGATACGCAATTCATGTGCGGCGACGCGCTGCTGGTGGCGTCCATCGTGCGCGAGGGCGGCGATGTAGACGTCGCGCTTCCGCCGGGCAACTGGTACGACCTCAACACGCGGCAGCGCTTTGCCGGCCGCCAGGTGCTGCGCTATCGCGCCAAGCTCGACCAGTTTCCCGTGTTCGCGCGCGAAGGCTACGCGTTGCCGCTGGGACGCGCGGTCCAGCACACCGGCGAGATCGACGCGACGCATCCGATCGAGTTGCTGTGGGTCTTCGGCAAGCCGGCTGCCTCCCTCACCGGCTTTGCGCAACTGCACATCGACGCTGCGGGCGGCGATGCCTTCAATGTGCGCGTGGTGCCGGGACTCAAGACCGAGCTTTGGGGCGACGCGGCCAACCTCGCCGTCGGCTCGCTGTAACGACGCCAGCATGACGCAACCCGTTACGCTGGCGATCACCGTTGGCGAGCCCGCCGGGATCGGCCCGGAGCTGGTCGCCATGCTGGCACAGCGCCATGCCACGAAGCCCTTTGCGGCGCGGCTGGTGGTGCTGGGCGACCGCGCGCTGCTGGCCGCGCGCGCGACACGGATAGGATTGTCGCCGCGCTTTGCCGACTACGATCCAGCCTCGTTTGCGCCGCGCGGCGGCATCGTGGAAGTGTGGGATCAACCATTGGTAGTGCCGGTGGAACCCGGCCACCTCGACCCCACCAATGCGCGGCATGTGCTGACAATGCTGGAACGCGGCTGCGATGCGTGCGCCACCGGCGCCTTCGACGCGCTGGTCACCGCCCCCGTGCAGAAAAGCGTGCTGATGGAT
>JANNKR010000121.1:0-3008 GCA_031396395.1 Betaproteobacteria bacterium | reverse complement strand
TCGGGGCTGCGCGCCAGCTCGGCCGCGGCCTTGGCGCACTCCATCACGTAGAAGGGTTCGATGTGGTAGAGCCGGCGAGCGGTCTTCATCAAGGGGTCAGGGGGTGGGGTTCAGGCCGAGCGCAGCCTGCAGCGTGCGGCGGTACTGGCTATTGCGGTCGAGGCCGTTGTGGCCGACGCCGGGGATGACCGTCATCGTCGCCACACCCGGGCCGAAGCGGGCCAGCAGCTTGTCGGTGCTGGCGCGCGGGATGACTTCGTCGTTTTCGGCCGCGATGATCGTGGTCGGCATCCTGATGCCCGGCGCGAGCGCGCCGGAGTCGTAGCGGTCGAGCAGCAACCACCCGACCGGGGCGAACGGGTACGCCGAAGCGGCGATGCCGGCCATGCTGTCGTAGGGCGTGACCAGGATCAGCTTGGAGGCCGGTGCCTGGCTCGCCAGCCGCACGGCCACGCCGGTGCCGAGGCTGCGGCCGAACGCAACGATCCGCCGTGCATCCACGTCGGGCAGGGCCGCCAGCGTGTCGAAAATGACCAGCGCATCGGCGACCAGTGCCGCCTCGCCCGGCGCACCTTCGCTCGTTCCATAGCCGCGATAGTTGATGGCAACGATCGTCCAGTCGCGCGGCCAGCGCGGATCGACGAGCGTGCGCGACACCTCCTCGGCGTTGCCCCCGAAATACACCACCACTGGCGCCGGCGTTGCGTTCGCCACGCGCATCCACCCGCGCAGCCGGACGCCGTCGGGCGCGACGATCTCGAGCGGTTTCGCCTCCGCCGGCAGGTGCGCACTCGCAACGCCGGGCTGGGGGAAAAAGATCAGCCGGTTCTGCGCGAACCACGCGGTTGCGGGCACGCCCAGCAGGAGGGCGGCGACGATGACGATCCATTCCATCGGCTTGCGGTCGGGCTGGGTTGGAGGACGCGGGGGGTGCGACACAGCCGATTATAGGCAGTGCTGACGAGCATGTCGGCTCGAATCGGTCCAAGACCGACCCTGTGCTACCAGTGACCCTATAATCGCCGGGCACGATCCCGCCGCAACACCGCGGTTCGAGCCATGTCCGCCGAAGCGTTCCCTTCCGGACGCAGGTCGCGATGCGCAGGTTTCTTGCTGGAGGACGCCACGAACATGAACTCGCCGCTTGCCGCCATCGGCGCGCTGGCCACCGCCCTCGTCATGTTCCAATCGACCGCGGCATTCGCAGCGGGTGGCGTCGTCGGCAGCGGATCGCCATCGAGTTGCACGGAAGCAGCATTCGACACTGTCTTCGCGAAAGCGCAATCCTAGGGCGGCGGCATCATCACCTTCAACTGCAGCAGCGCGGCGCATGGGATCGTGTTCGGCAAGGTCAAGGGCGTCGCGACGAACACGGAGATCCAGGGCGGGGCCATCACCAACTACGCGGAGGCTACACTGAACAACGTTGTCGTCACGGGAAACTAGGCAGTCAACCGTGGCGGCGGCACGCCTGCTCGAATCGATCCAGCGCCCCTGAAAGGTCGCCGACCGCAACTTCAATCTTCCTCTTCATTGTCGCCTCCGTATGTCCGGATATCCGCCTCGAAATCGCGCCGTAGCTTCGCCACCGAGACGAATCGGTATGGCTCCTCGCGTCCTTGGCCATGCCGATGCTCGCCCGTGCCGGCCTCGTTGTCAAAACGCACGGGGCATTTTCCGCCGCGCCCGTAGTACAGGCGATACTTCGTCCAGTGCCTGATCGAGGATCAGGTCACCGGCACGTCATTGCACGCACCGCCGGAATTCCTGTAGCCGCGCTACGCGATGCCGGTGGGTGCCCGCCGTGGCCCATGTCCTGTACGCGAGGCTCCAGCCTCGCGACCCCATCACGAATGTTCGACCGGATGCCCGGCCGCAATCCACGCATCGATGCCGCCCAGCAGCGGATGCACGCGCGTGAACCCGTGCTGGATCAGCACCTTGGCCACCTTGGCTGCGGTGTACTCGTTGGGACACGCGCAATAGACGATCACGGCCTGCTCGGGCTTGATCGGCAGCAACTCGACCTTCAGGTTGTTGAGGTCCACGGTAATGGCGCCGGGGATGCGCCCGGTGAGCGACTGCGTGATCCGCGAACGCACATCGATCACTGTACCGACGCGCTTGGCCGTCATCATCTCGTGCAACTCGTCCACCGAAATGCGGTCCATCCGCAGGCGCCAGATGAAGAGCTCGCGCTGCCACCACTTGGCCGCCACGTAGAGCACGAACCCGCCCAACACCAGCCACAGCCCGATGCGACCCATGGTCTCGAAGACCTTCAGCACATCGTTGATGGCGTCGCGGAACACGTAACCCAGCCCGAGGGCCACGCCGGCCCACAGCGCAGCACCGATCGCGTCGAACACGAGGAATTTCCAGAGCGGCACCCGCACCACGCCCGCCATCGACGTGGCCACCGACGCGAAGCCCGGGATGAACTTGGCCACGGCCAGCGACGCGGCGCCGTAACGCTCGAAGATGGATTCGGTCTGCCGCACGCACGAATCGGGCGACATTGACACGCGGCAGATGGTCTTCAGCACCTTGCTGCCGAACCGGCGGCCGGCGTAAAACCACGCGATGTCCGCGATCATCGAGGCCACCACCGCGGTGGCCAGCAATGCCTGCAGCGAGGCGCCACCCCGCGACGCCAGCGCGCCCGTGAGGATGAGCGTGGGATAGGCGGGCAGCGGCAACCCCGCCTGCAGGGCCAGCACGTTGATGAAGACGAAGGCCAGGCCGTAGTACTGGATGAGATCGATCAGCTGGGTCATGGGCGACACTCTTGCATGGTCCGGGCGACTCAGGTGGTAGCGCGATACCGCAAACCCAACCCCATGCGCATTGGGGGTTTCCCCGCCACCCGGGGTGGGACGAATCGTTCAAGTTTACGGCAAACCCGGGTTCCGGCTATAATTACGCCCCTTGTGGGGACGTAGCTCAGCTGGGAGAGCGCCGCGTTCGCAATGCGGAGGTCGGGAGTTCGATCCTCCTCGTCTCCACCA
>JANNKR010000119.1:0-7403 GCA_031396395.1 Betaproteobacteria bacterium | reverse complement strand
TACGTCAAGCCGCTGCTGGCCCTGCTGCCTGAAGTGCCGGTCAAGGGCATGGCCCACATCACCGGTGGCGGCCTGCTCGAGAACGTGCCGCGCGTGCTGCCCGAAGGGTTGCAGGCGCGGCTCGATCGCACGACGTGGCTGCGTCCGCCGATCTTCGACTGGCTGCAGCGGCATGGCAACGTCGCCGACGACGAAATGCACCGCGTGTTCAACTGCGGCATCGGCATGATCGTGGTGGTCGCGCCCGCCCATGTCGACCGCGCGCTGCGCCTGCTGGGCGATGCGGGTGAGCGCGCCACGCGCATCGGCACCGTCGTCGCGCAGCCGCCCGGCGAGCCGCGCACCATCGTCGCCTGACGCGTGCCTCGCGCCTGACGATGGCGTTGCCGCGCATCACCGTCCTGATCTCCGGTCGCGGGTCCAACCTGGGCGCGCTGCTGCACGCGATGGCCGACGGCGCGCTGGGCGGCGCCATTACCATGGTCATCAGCAACCGTGCCGACGCCCTCGGCCTCGACCTCGCACGGGCGCACGACGTGCCCGTGGCGGTCGTCGACCATCGCGCGCATTCCTCGCGCGAAGCCTTCGACCTCGCCTTGGCCGAAGTGGTTGATGCCAGTCGACCCGACCTGATCGTACTGGCGGGCTTCATGCGCGTGCTCACCGACGTATTCGTGCAGCGCTACGCGGGTCGCCTGCTCAACATCCATCCGTCGCTGCTGCCTGCGTACCCGGGCCTGCACACGCACCGGCGCGCGCTGGCCGATGGGGTCAAGGTCCATGGCTGCACGGTCCATTTCGTCACCGCCACGGTGGATGTCGGTCCGATCGTGGCGCAGGCCGCCGTGCCGGTCGCGCCGGACGACGACGAAGCCGCGCTTGCCGCGCGGGTGCTGCAGGCGGAACACGCGCTGCTGCCCGCGGCGGTTCGCTGGTACTGTACGGACCGACTGGTCGTCGCCGCGGGGCAGGTACGCGTTAAGGGTGTGCAGGCACCCGACACCGCTTGCTCCTTGCGCGTTCCGCGCGACTGAACACGCTTCCTGCGGCTTGAATCCGGGCGCATTGGCACCATCCTGAATTGGTGCCCCCCGGGGCACCTGCCGCACCGCTGCGCCCTGACCAACGTGACCGCCTCCTCCCTACCCGCCGCGCCGTTGCTCGACCCCGCCCTGCACGCCGCAGCGGCGCGCGCCGGACGGCGTACGCGACAACTGCTGCTGGTGGCGTTAGCACTTTCGCTTGCGGTCCATCTCGCGATCTCGCTGTGGCCCGCCGACCTGCCCTCGGCACCTGACGCCACGCCGCTCACTGCCACCATCACGGAACTGCCGCCCCCGCCCACGCCCGCGGCCACTGCGGCGGCCAAGCCAAGACCCAAGCCCAGGCGTTCGACCCCAGCGCCGGTGCCTTTACCGCCCGTCGAAGCGGTCAATGAAGTGGTCGCGCCGGACACGGCCGCAGCGGAAGCCACCGCCAGCGAGGAGCGCAACAAGGCCCTCGCCGCCGACGCGGCCGCGGCCTCGGCGCTGGTCACGCCGGGCGCCGCCGCCGGCGCCAAGGCGCTGCCGCCGCGCGTCGACCTGGCGTACAAGGTGTTCTACGGCACGCGCGGTTTCCTGATCGGCGACGCGGTCTATCGCTTCGAGCACAGCAACAACCGCTACCGCATATCGACCATCGGCGAAGCCCGCGGCCTGGCGGCATTGGTGTTGCGCGGCCAGGGCAAGGTCGAAAGCCGCGGTCTCATCACCGACGAAGGCCTGCAGCCGTTGACGTTTCGCGTCGAACGCGGCGGCCCCGACCGGGTGGAAACCGCCACCTTCGACTGGGAAGCGGGGCTGCTCACATTCTTCGATAACAAGACTGCAGCGCTCGACCTGCCCACCTTCGATCCGCTCGCGCTGATGTGGCAGTACTACTTCACTCCGCCCACCGTCGACAAGGTGAGCTTCACCATCGGCACGCCACGGCGCATCCACCGCTACACCATGACGCGCGAATCGATCGAAACCATCGACTGGCCAGCCGGCAAGATCGAAGCCGAGCGGTGGCACCGGCAAAGCGATGACGGCAAGACGGACGCCTACGTGTGGCTCGCCCCGTCGCTGCGCCACATTCCCGTCAAGATGCGCGTGTCCAACACCGATCGCGGCACGATCGAGGTGGTGCTCGATTCCATTCGCGTGGACGAAGACGCGACCAGCATGGCGCGCGAGGAACTGGCCATACCCCGCGCGGCGCCCGATGCCGCCGCGACCAACTATCCCGCGCCGGCGGCCGGCGCCACGGGCGAGCCGCAACCCGCCGCCACTTTTCCAAGCATGACCGGCCAATGACCCTTCGCGCCAACCAGATTGCCGTCCTCGCCGCCGCCATCGAACGCGTCCGCCGCTTCGACACGCCGGCCGACAATGGCCTGCGCGCGTACTTTCGCGCCAACCCGCAGATGGGACAGCAGGATCGCGCGCTGGTCGCCGACGTCGTGTTTGCGTTGCTCCGGCGACAACGTTCCCTGCTCGCGCTGGGGGAGACGACGGAACCGCGCAAGCTGGCCCTCGCCGTGCTAGTACGCGAGTTGGGACGATCATTGCGTGACCTCGAGCCTGCCATCAGCAACACCGATGCGGTCTGGCTGCGCGGCTTCAAGGCGCGGCTGGGCACGACCCTTGAGGACGCCGTCGCCCACGACTTGCCGGACTGGCTCTGGACGAGACTGGGCGCCGCCTATGGCGAAACCGAGCGCGCGGCACTGGCACGCGCTTGGCTGACACCGGCAACGCTCGACCTGCGCGTGAATCCGCTGAAGACCACGCGCGAGGAGGCACTGGCCGCGCTCGCGGCGGATGGCTTTGCCGTGACGGCCACGCCCTATTCGCCGCTGGGCATCCGCGTGTCCGGCCGGCCATCGCTGGCGCACTACCCCTGGCTCGAGGACGGGCGCCTTGAAGTGCAGGACGAGGGCAGCCAGCTGATCGGCTACGTCGTCGCGCCTCGGCGCACCGACATGGTGGTCGATTTCTGCGCCGGCGCCGGCGGCAAGACGCTGCTGCTGGGCGCGCTGATGCGCTCGCATGGCCGGCTCTATGCCTTCGACGTGGTGGCGAAGCGTCTGGCGAATCTCACGCCACGACTCGCGCGTTCGGGACTGTCGAACGTGCAGCCGCAGCTGATGTCCGGCGAGCGCGATACCAAGGTCAAGCGGCTGGCGCGCAAGATCGATCGCGTGCTGGTCGATGCGCCGTGCACCGGCTTCGGCACGTTGCGGCGCAATCCCGACCTCAAGTGGCGGCAGCCGGAATCCTCGGTCGGCGAACTCACGGCGAAGCAGACCGCCATCCTGGCCAGCGCCGCAACGCTGGTCAAGCCGGGTGGCCGGCTGGTGTACGCCACCTGCAGCGTGCTGCCGCAGGAAAACGAGGTGATCGTCGACGGCTTTCTCGCCGCCCATCCGCAGTTCACGCTGGGCAACGTCGCGGCCGACCTCGCGCGTGCCGGCATCGCGCTCGACACCGGGCCGATGCTGAAGCTGTTGCCGCACCGGCATGGCTGCGACGGGTTCTTCGCCGCGACGCTCGAACGCGCGCCCTGATAAAGTTGCGGCATGCTGAGCCCGATCGATTTTTCCCGCGTTGAAACGGCGCTGCGCTCGCCCGCAAGTATGGTCGAGCTTCTGCTCGTGCTCGCCTGCATCGGCATTGCATGGCTGTTCGATCGTCGGCTCGAGCTGCGCGCCCGCGCCGACGCCGCGCTGCTGCATCGCGACCTTCGCGGCAGCGTTGCCCGTATCGCGTTCTCGTTGACGGCGATCGCGCTGCTGCTGCTGGCACGCGTGGCGTACCGGCAGTTCGGGGGCACGCCCTTCTTCATCGACCTCGCAATGCCGCTGCTGATCGCACTGGCCGTGATCCGGATGCTGGTCTATGCGATGCGGCGGGTATTTGCGCAGCAAGCATGGCTCAAGACCTCCGAGCGCGCTATTGCGCTTTCGATCTGGGGGCTCGTCATCCTCTATTTCACCGGCGCCCTTCCCGAGTTGGCCAATGAACTCGACGGCGTCGTGTTTCCGATTGGGAGGAATTCGGTATCGCTGCTGACGATCGCAAAAGGATTCCTGGCGGTCGTGCTGACGCTGGTGATCACGCTCTACGTGTCCGGCCTGATCGAGCAGAAAATGCTCAACGCCACTTCGCTTGACACCAGCACCAAGGCTGTTCTCAGCAAATTCATCAAGGCAGTGCTGCTCGCAGTCGGCATGCTGGTGGCACTGCAGGCCATCGGCTTCGATCTGACGCTGCTCACCGTCTTCGGTGGCGCGCTGGGTGTGGGCATCGGCCTCGGGTTGCAGAAACTCGCGGCCAACTACATCGCCGGCTTCACCATCCTGCTCGACAAGTCGATCCGCCTCGGCGACCTCATCACCGTCGATGGCCGCTATGGCGTCGTCGCGCGCGTGACCGCGCGCTATGTCGTGGTGCGCAGCCTGGACGGCGTCGAGGCGATCGTCCCCAACGAAACGCTGGTGATCACCACGGTGCTCAACCATTCGTCGACGACGCGTGAGCTGCGGATCGGCATTCCGATGCAGATCGCGTTCGATGCCGATGTCGACCGCGCGCTGGCGATCATGGAAGACGCGGCGCGGGCCGAACCGCGGGTGATGCAGGACGCGCCCAATGCGCCCACCGCCTTCCTCGCCGGTTTCGGCGAAAGCGGCATCAACCTGGAGTTGGGCCTATGGCTGCGCGACCCCGAAAACGGACAATTGGCGCTGAAAAGCGCAATCAACCGTCGCCTTGTCGCGGCGTTTCGCGCTGGCGGCATCGAAATCCCCTTCCCGCGGCGCGACCTGCGCTGGGTGGGCGAGGATCCGCGTCCTGGTGGCCCATCCCCCACATTAGACACACCGCTCGACTCCCTCTCGCGTAAGATGTCGGGTTAGATTGCATCGCGTGGCATCCCGGCGCCCCTGAACCGGCGCATGAATACTGGAAAATCAATGACTTACGACTTTCTCTCCTTCGCGTCGCACGGTCTCGTCGACCTGCCGTGGTGGGGATACGTGGTGGTGGCCCTGGCGCTGACCCATGTCACGATCGCCTCCGTCACAATCTTCCTGCATCGCAGCCAGGCGCACCGGGCGCTGGATCTGCATCCGGTCGTGTCGCATTTCTTCCGGTTCTGGCTGTGGCTCACCACGGGCATGGTCACCAAGGAGTGGGTGGCCATCCACCGCAAGCACCACGCCAAGGTGGAGACGCCGGACGACCCGCACAGCCCGCAGACCCGCGGCATCAACAAGGTGTTCTGGCAGGGCGCGGAGCTCTACCGCGAAGAGTCGCGCAATCTCGAGACACTCGAAAAATACGGCCTGTTCACCCCCGACGACTGGATCGAGCGCAATGTCTACACCCGCTTCTCATGGCAGGGGGTGGGCCTGATGCTGGCCGTCAACCTCGTCCTCTTCGGACCGATGGGCGCCACGATCTGGGCCGTGCAGATGGCGTGGATCCCCATCACCGCCGCGGGCATCATCAACGGCATCGGCCACTACTGGGGCTATCGCAATTTCGCCAGCGCCGACGCGTCGACCAACATCGTGCCGTGGGGCATCATCATCGGCGGCGAGGAATTGCACAACAACCATCACGCCTATGGCACGTCGGCCAAGCTGTCGTCGCAGTGGTACGAGTTCGACATCGGCTGGATGTATATCCGGATCCTGGAAACCTGCAAGCTCGCCACCGTGCGCAAGATCGCGCCCCAGCTGAAGCTCGAGAACGGCAAGTCCAAGCCCGACCTCGCGACGCTGCACGCCGTGATCACCCACCGGTATCACGTGGCCACCAGCTACGCGCGCACATTGAAGGCAGCCTGTGCCGCCGAGCTTGCCCATCTCAGGGCCCGCTCGACCGGCGGCAGCCAGCACGACGTGCCGACGCCGCAGCGGATGAAGCACTGGCTGCTGATCGATCCCGCGACAATGTCCGCGTCGGAACGCGATCGCCTTGCCGCCGCGCTGGGCCACAGCAAGGCGCTGGCCACCATCTACGCGATGCGCCAGGAACTGGCCTCGCTGTGGGAGCGCTCCACCGACTCGTCGGAGCAATTGCTGGCCCGCCTGCAGGACTGGTGCCATCGCGCGGAATCGTCCGGCATCGCGCCGCTCGCGCAGTTTTCGGTGCAGCTGAAGCGCTACGCCTGACGGTTGATCGTTCCACGAAAAAGCCCGCCAACCGGCGGGCTTTTTTTCAGTCCGCGGCAAGCGCGGAACGATGGCGCCGCGCGATCCGGTACACCGAAGCCGGCGGCAGGTTCCAGCGCACGCCGCCGATACGCACGGAATCGAGTCCCAGCCGGTCAAGAATGGCATGGGGAACCGGACACCGCGGACCGTAGGTGAACTGATACAGCGCCCCACTGGCGCAGAGTTGGCCGAACGCGCCGGACAACACGGCGAACACCTGCCGCGACGACATCGACAGCAATGGCAAGCCACTGACTGCCACGGCCGCGGGGCGTGCTTCGAACAGGTTGAGCCGACGCAACTTCGCGGCATCGGCGCACACCACGCGCGCCTGCGGATAGCGCCGTTCGAGCATCGAGGCGAAGCCTTCGCTCAATTCGAGCAACGTAATGTCCCGTTCGCGCACTCCGCGTGCCAGCAACGCCTCGGTAATTGCACCGGTGCCCGGGCCGAGTTCAAGAACCGGGCCGGCGCCCGGTACTACTTCGCTGACCACCAGGCGCGCCAACTCCGGGCTGGAGGGCGTCATCGCCGCAACCCGGCGGGGATCCGCAACCCACGCGCGGAAGAATGGCAATGCGTCTGAGAGCGCCATGACGTCTAATCCTATCAGGCAGGCGCCAGTGGCGACAGTATGGAGGACGGTTACCCGTCCGTGCATGGTATCGGTGCGGGCAACAAAAAGGCCTGCGGATGGCAGGCCAATCGGACGACTCAAGCCATTGCTTCCGAGCCGCCTGGGTGCGGCTGCAGCCGCCGGCCAGGCAACCCCGGGCGCAATTGCCCCGAGTCGTTACTTGAGCTTGGTTTCCTTGTAGATCACGTGCTTGCGGGCGACGGGATCGAACTTCTTGATCTCGAGCTTCTCCGGCATCAGCTTCTTGTTCTTGGACGTGGTGTAGAAGTGGCCGGTGCCGGCCGAGGATTCGAGCTTGATTTTTTCACGCATGATGATGGTCCCGGCCCGGAGGGCTTAGATGTGCTCGCCCTTGGCGCGCAGGTCGGCCAGGACGACGTCGATACCGTTCTTGTCGATGGTGCGCAGCGCATTCGTGGTCAACCGCAGGTTGATCCAGCGGTTTTCGCTTTCGACCCAGAAACGACGGCGCTGCAGGTTGGGCAGGAACCGGCGCTTGGTCCTGTTGTTGGCGTGCGA
>JANNKR010000083.1:0-9889 GCA_031396395.1 Betaproteobacteria bacterium | reverse complement strand
CTGCTGACCCGCCGGCCGCCTCAGCGCGGCGTGTACCAGATCGGCGAGGTGTAGGCGCGCTCGGTCGTGATCGTCGGGTCGGGCAGGTGCATCGTGTCGACCTTGTTCGTCGTCGTCACCCGCCCGAGCACACGCCTTGCGGCGACGAAGCCCGCCCCGCGCGCCCCCCCGCTTACCGTGGCGACGCCAAACCGTACCCCGCCCAAGGCCAGGCCCACCGCTCGCCGCGGCGACGCTGAAACAGAAGTCCGACCAACGCGCAGTACCATACCGACCAGACAAAAAAAGGCAGCGGACGCATCCGCTGCCCTTTCCCCTTGGCGCGCGCCGCAACATCGGCGCCGCACAACTGCCGCTACTGGATCAGGATGATCTCGACTCGCCGCGCCTGAGCCGGGTCACCCGAACCCTGTGTCATTTCCGGCTTCGCCATCTCGATCTTGTCCTCGACAACGCCTCCAGATTTCAACTGATCGCGAACCTTTAGCGCGCGCTGTTTTGCCAGTTCCTGGTTCTGCTCGAGATTGCCGGTCGCATCGTGATAACCCGACACCTTGACCTTCTTGCCCGAGGTCTTCGCCTGGTCGGTGACCGGCGCCAGCTTCGCAGCGGCGTCAGCCGGAAGATCCGCCTTGCCGGATTCGAAGAAGATCGTGACGATCGCGGCCATCGCGGGCGCAGAGGCAACCACGGCGGGCGCCGCCGGCGCCGCTGCAACGGGCGCAGGTGCAACCGCCATCGGTGCCGGCGTGGCGGCAGCCGATTTGGCGGGCGGCGTCAGCACCGGCGCGCCGGGCTTCATCTCCGCCTTGTTGCCACCCCATGCGGCCAGCAGCGGCACGATCATCAGTGCGACGATGTTGATGATCTTGATCAGCGGATTGACTGCCGGGCCCGCCGTGTCCTTGTACGGATCGCCCACCGTGTCGCCGGTCACCGCCGCCTTGTGCGCGTCGGAACCCTTGCCGCCATGGTGGCCGTCTTCGATGTATTTCTTGGCGTTGTCCCATGCACCGCCGCCGGTCGTCATCGAGATCGCGACGAAGAGACCGGTAATGATCGTGCCCATCAGGAGACCACCCAGCGCCTGCGGCCCGAGCGTCAAGCCCACCACGACCGGCACCAGCACCGGCAACAGCGACGGCACGATCATTTCGCGGATCGCGGCCTTGGTCAGCATGTCCACGGCGACGCCGTACTCCGGCTTGGCCGTGCCTTCCATGATGCCCTTGATGTCACGGAACTGGCGGCGCACTTCCACCACCACCGCCCCCGCCGCGCGCCCCACCGCCTCCATCGCCATCGCGGCGAACAGGAACGGGATCAGGCCGCCGATGAACAGGCCGACGATGACCATGTGGTTCGACAGGTCGAACGTGGTGGCCATGCCGAACGTCTCCAGCGCATGCGTGTAGTCGGCGAACAGCACCAGCGCCGCCAGACCTGCCGAGCCGATCGCGTAGCCCTTGGTGACCGCCTTGGTCGTGTTGCCCACGGCGTCCAGCGGATCGGTGATCGCGCGTACCGAATCCGGCAGGTCCGCCATTTCGGCAATGCCGCCGGCGTTGTCCGTGATCGGGCCGTAGGCGTCGAGCGCGACAACAATGCCGGCCATCGACAGCATGGACGTTGCCGCGATCGCGATGCCGTACAGGCCCGCGAACCAGAACGAAACGAGGATGGCCGCGCAAACCGAAAGCACTGGCCATGCGGTTGCCTTCATTGACACGCCGATGCCCGCGATGATGTTGGTCGCGTGACCCGTCGTCGAGGCTTGCGCAATGTGCTTGACCGGCTTGAAGTCCGTGCCGGTGTAGTACTCGGTGATGACGACCATCAACGCCGTCAACACCAGGCCCACGACGGCGGCACCGAACAGGCGCATCGGCGTCAGTATCGGATCGACTGCGGCGAAGCTGCCCGTCATCCAGTCCGTGATGAACCAGAATCCGATCGCCGAGATGACGCCGGCCACGGCCAGGCCCTTGTACAGCGCGTTCATGATCTTGCCGCCGGGGCTCGCCTTGACGAAGTAGCAGCCGACGATCGAGGCGAGGATCGAGAAGCCGCCAAGCACCAGCGGATAGAGCACCGCCGCATCCGCGACCGTGGGCAGCAGTAGCGCGCCCAGCAGCATCGTGGCCACGATGGTCACGGCATAGGTCTCGAACAGGTCCGCCGCCATGCCCGCGCAGTCGCCGACGTTGTCGCCGACGTTGTCCGCGATCACCGCCGGGTTGCGCGGATCATCTTCGGGGATGCCCGCCTCCACCTTGCCCACCAGGTCCGCACCGACGTCCGCGCCCTTGGTGAAGATGCCACCGCCAAGCCGCGCGAAGATCGAGATCAGCGAACCACCGAACGCCAGGCCGACCAGCGGCTGGATGATGTGGTGCAGGCTCTCGCCCTTGGGGCTGGGCGACCATGTCGCCGAACCCGTCAGGAACCAGTAGAAGCCGGCAACGCCGAGCATCCCCAGGCCCACGACCAGCATGCCGGTGATGGCACCGCCGCGAAACGCGACGGCCAGCGCTTCGTTGAGGCCCGTACGTGCGGCTTCGGCCGTACGCACGTTGGCGCGCACTGACACGTTCATGCCGATGTAGCCGGCAAGGCCCGACAGGATCGCGCCCACCGCGAAGCCGCCGGCAGTACGTCCGCCCAGCGCCCACCAGATGACGACGAACAGGATGACGCCGACGATGCCGATCGTCAGGTACTGACGATTGAGGTACGCAGAGGCGCCCGCCTGGATGGCGGCGGCGATTTCCTGCATCCGTGCATTGCCCGCCGGCTTGGCGAGAATCCACTTGATGGAGAGAACGCCATAGACGATCGCCGCCACCGCGCACAGCAGCGCGAAAATGAGTCCATTGGACATGGCTAGTAATGCTCCCTTGTTGTGTGACGCGCGACAGACACTGCGCCGTCCGGCCCATGGTGCGGCCTTCGGCGCGGCATCCCCGCGCGTGGTGCGCCCGATTTTGTGCTGCAGGGCGCTACCAATCCCCCCAACGGACCGCCTGCGGTCAAAATGCTGCGGCTGGTCGTCCGTCAATCCCCGGCCGGGGGTTCCCGGCCGGAACAAACGCGCTATTTTGCCAGTTTACGGGCCAGGAAGTCCAACCGGTCCTGCCCCCAGAACAGTTCGTCCGCGACGGCATAGGTCGGGGCGCCGAAAACCTGCCGGTCGATCGCCTCCTGCGAGCAGGCGTCATAGGCCGCGGCAATGTCGGGCGCCGCCGCGCGCGCCATCAGCGCCGGCCCGTCCTGCCCCAGCCCGGCGGCAATCTGCGCCAGCGTGACCGGATCGGCGATATCACGATCCTCCGCCCAGCGCGCGCGCATGATGGCACCTGCCAGCGCCAGCGCCGCATCGGCACCGCGCTCCCGTGCCGCGAGGATCAACCGCGACGCCAGTTCCGGTCCCGAAGCCGCGAATCTGGGCTGGATGTTGATGGGAATGCCGAGAAATTCGCGCCACCGCGCGACCTCCTGCAGCCGATAAGCCTGGCGCTGCGGGGCGCGCTTGGCCAGCGGCAGGCCGCCGGACACCGGGAACACTTTCGACAGGTCCATCGGGCGCACGACGACCGTGGCGCCGTGCTGCCGGGCCAAAGCCACGAAGCGGTCGTGCCCGAGGTAGGCCCAGGGTGACACGGGCGTGAAGAAATAGTCGACGGTCGTGCTCATGCCCGATCCCCTCAAGTGGTGTCAGATCGTGAAAGTTGCCGCGATGCGCTTGGGCACCGCGACATTGCGCAGTCGCACGTACTGGGGCAGCCCGTTGCGAAACGGCGGCGGATCCTCGCCCAGCATCAACGGCCGCAGGTAGGCGCGCGCCTTCGGCGTGATCCCGAGGCCATCACGCGTGATGAATGACCGGGGCAGCATTTTTTCGACGTTGGCCACCTTGGCGAGCGGCGCCACGTCGATCTTCCAGCGATAAGGCTGATCACTCATGCGGATGATCGCCGGCATCACGGCATTGCGTCCCTGCAGCGCCATCTCGACCGCGGCCTTGCCCACCGCATACGACTGCAACACGTCGGTCTTCGACGCGAGGTGGCGCGCCGACCGTTGCAGGTAATCGGCCACAGCCCAGTGATACTTGTAGCCGAGCCGATCCTTGGCAAGCTTCGCGATCAGCGGCCCCACGCCGCCGAGCTGCGCATGGCCGAACGCGTCGCGCGTGCCGGCTTCCGCCATCAGCGCGCCCTGCGCATCCAGCAGGCCCTCGGACACGCCAATGCAGCAGTAGCCGAAGCGCTTGACCTTCGCGTCGACCGCCGCGACGAACTTCGCCTCGTCGAATCGCACCTCGGGGAAGAGCAGCACCAGTGGAATCGGTGTGTCCTCGTCGTCGGCCATGCCCACGGCCGCCGTGATCCAGCCCGCATGGCGGCCCATCACCTCGAGCACGAAGATCTTCGTCGACGTCTTGGCCATCGATGCGACATCGAACGCCGCTTCTCGCATCGACGTGGCGACATACTTGGCCACCGAGCCGAAGCCCGGACAGTTGTCGGTGATGGGCAGGTCGTTGTCCACCGTCTTCGGCACATGCACGGCCAGCAGTGGATAGCCGAGTGTCGCGGCGATCTGCGACACCTTGAGGCAGGTGTCGGCCGAGTCGTTGCCGCCGTTGTAGAAGAAGTAGCCGATGTCGTGCGCGCGGAAAACGTCCAGCAGGCGCTCGTACTGCGCACGGTTCTGCTCGAGGCCCTTCAGCTTGTAACGGCAGGAGCCGAACGCCCCCCCGGGCGCATGGCGCAGCGCGGCGATGGCCCGCGCCGATTCGCGACTGGTGTCGATCAGGTCTTCGGTCAGCGCGCCGATGATGCCGTTGCGCCCGGCGTAGACACGGCCGATGCGGTCGCGGTGCTGGCGCGCAGTCTCGATCACGCCGGCGGCGCTGGCATTGATGACGGCGGTCACGCCACCGGATTGCGCGTAGAAGGCGTTGCGTCGCGTCATGGCAGGCACGCTCCGGTGTAAACGATCATGACTTGAGTGCCGCAAGGCACCCGTCACGTACCGCCTCCATGCTGCCCACGCCGGTCACCTTGCGGTACTTCGGCGCTGCGGCATCGCCGGTTGCGCTCCAGCGCGAGTAGTACTCGACCAGCGGCTCCGTTTGCCGGTGATAGACCTCGAGCCGGTTCTGCACGGTGGCTTCGCTGTCGTCCTGCCGCTGGATCAATTCCTCGCCGGTGACATCGTCCTTGCCGGCCGTCTTCGGCGGATTGAACGTGACGTGATAGGTCCGCCCGGACGCCACGTGCACGCGCCGCCCGCTCATCCGCTCGACGATTGCCGAATCCGGCACGGCGATCTCCAGCACATAGTCGATGCGCACGCCGGCGGTTTTCATCGCCTCGGCCTGCGGAATGGTGCGCGGAAAGCCGTCGAACAGATAGCCGTTGGCACAGTCCGGCTGCAGCAACCGGTCGCGGACCAGGCCGATGATGATGTCGTCGGAAACCAGCGCGCCGCTGTCCATGATCTGCTTGGCCGCGAGACCGAGCGGCGTGCCCGCTTTCACCGCCGCGCGCAGCATGTCGCCGGTGGAGATCTGCGGAATGCCATAGGCCTCCTTGATGGCAGTGGCCTGGGTACCCTTGCCCGCGCCGGGCGGACCGAGAAGGATCAATCGCATGGTATGAGCGAACCGGAAAGGAGATTTTGAGCGATGTCGCGGGCGGATGCGCGTCAGGCGGAAGCTGCGCAGGAAAGCGCGACCGGCCTCGCCGCTCGATTCTCGCTGCAATCGCAGATGCGGTCAACGCGGCCCATGCGTCGCCCCGGCTGCAAACAATGCGCGCACCCGCGCCAGATCCTCCGGCGTGTCGATGCCGGGCGCCGGCGTGCCATGCGTGACCTCGACCACGATGCGGTAGCCGTGCCACAGCGCGCGCAGTTGCTCCAGTGCCTCGAAGCGTTCGATGGGCGCGACCGGCAAGCCCGGGAATACGCGCAGGAACGACGTGCGATAGGCATAGAGCCCGTAGTGCCGGTGGATGGGCAGGTCGGGGGGCAGCGTGTCGCGCGACGCGGCGAAGGCGTCGCGCGCCCAGGGAATCGGGGCCCGGCTGAAATACAGGGCCGTGCCGGTGGCATCGAGCACGACCTTCACTACGTTCGGATTGAATGCTTCCTCCGAATCATCGAGCCGGTGGCAGGCGGTGGCGATGGCCGCTTCGGGACGCGCGGCAAGCAGCTCCGCCATCCGCCGCATGAGTGCCGGGTCGAGCAACGGCTCGTCGCCCTGCACGTTGACCACGATCGCGTCATCGGCGAGACCCAGCTTCAGCGCAGCCTCGGCCAGACGATCGGTGCCGGTCGGATGGTCGGGACGCGTCATGCACACTTCGAGTCCATGCGCGGCCACGGCGTCGCGCACGCGCTCGTCGTCCGTGGCCACCACCACCCGCGAGGCGCCGCTTTGCAGTGCGCGCTCGGCCACCCGGACGATCATCGGCTTGCCGGCGATATCGGCCAGCGGCTTGCCCGGCAGGCGCGTCGATGCAAATCGCGCGGGAATCAGGATCGTGAAGGACACGGTGGCACTCTCGGGGACGATCGAATCAGGAGGCGCAGCGCAAAGCCATGCGTCCGCTGCCGCGGTCACGGGAGCCGGTTGCCATCGAACTACTCGTACTCGGCCGGCGTGAGCTTGCGCGCCTCTTCCTCAAGCATGACCGGGATGCCGTCGCGAACGGGATAGGCGAGACGGGCGGATTTCGAGATGAGCTCCTGGCGGTCCCGATCGAACTGCAGCGGCCCCTTGGTGACCGGACACACGAGCATTTCAAGCAGCTTTGAATCCACGTATCTTCTCCTCCACCAGTGCGATCAATGCGGGATCCACTTGCGCACGCACCGGCAGGAGCCAGCAGCGAGTGTCCGCGAAGTTGGCACATTTTACCGCGTCCTTCTGCGTCATCAGGATGGCCACGGCATCGGGGAAGGCGATATCCGCCGGTGCATAGGCATGATGATCGGGAAACGGGTGCTCGTGCGCAGTGATCCCCTGCGCGCGCAGCATGGCAAAGAAGCGCCCCGGATTGCCGGTGCCGCAGACCGCGTGCACCTCGCGATCCTGCCAATCCGTCACCGCAGCCACGCGCGCGGGATCGAGGAGACTGCGCCATGGCAGGGCCACGTGCTGCATCTGCGTGGCACGACCGGTCGTCACCGGCGCCGGCGGCGTCCCGGGCGCCATCAATCGGACCACCGCGTCGACCTCGTGCAGGCGCTCCTGCGGTTCACGCAGCGGTCCCGCGGGTAGCAGCAGGCCGTTGCCCAGACCGCGCGCGTCGTCGATGACAGCGATCTCCATCGTCCGTGCCAGCCGGTAGTGCTGGAGGCCATCGTCCGCCAGGATGACGTCGCACTCCGGATGCGTGGCGAGCAATCCCATGCCCGCCGCCACGCGGTCACGCCCGATCCAGACGGGCATTGCCATCGCCGCAAAGATAAGCGGTTCGTCGCCGACCACGCGCGGGTCATCGCCGATGGCGACCGCCCGGGCCGTGTCGGCACTGCCGCCATAGCCGCGACTGATCACGCCGGGATGCCAGCCATCGGCACGCAGGGCGTCGGCCAGCGCACAGGTCAACGGCGTCTTGCCCGCGCCACCCACGGTGATGTTGCCGACGATCACCACCGGCACCGGCAGTCGCCGCGCCCGCAGCAACCCGCCACGAAACAGTGCCCGTCGCAGCGCGACCACGAGACGATAGGCCACCGAGAGTGGCCACAGCAGCGCAGCCGGCAACGTCAATCGCGGCGCGTACCAGGCGGCGACGATTCGCTCGGTGAAGGTCACGCCCGCCCCAGGCACGGGTTGCGGCCAGCGTGGCCCGGCACGGCTACTCCGGCCGGGATGCCATGCGGCGCGACCCGTCGCGCGCGAAGCGCGGGGTCCGCCGGGTCATTTTGCAGGCGCCTGCGTTGCAAACGTGATGTGCACCAAGCCGGCCTGCCGCGCCGCCTCCATCACGTGGATGACCGACTGATGCGTGGCGTTGGCATCGGCATTGATGATGACGACGGGCTCCTTGGCATCGCCGGCCGTGCGCTTCAGCATGTCGGCGAGCGCAGTGACCGTAGTGAACGTGAACACCGTCCTGTCGATCACGTAGCGCCCCTGCGCGTCGATGCCGATGTTGATTTCCTTCGGCCGCTGCTTGGCGGCGTCCGCCTCCGCTTCGGGCAACGTGATCTGGAGTTCCGCCACGCGCTGGTAGGTGGTGGTCACCATGAGGAAGATCAGGATGACGAGCAGTACGTCGATCAACGGGATGAAGTTGATCTCGGGATCCTCGCGCACACGATTGCCGCGCAGGTTCACGCCGCACGCTCCATCACTTGCGTTCCCCGTGCGCGTAGTCGACGAGCTTGATCGCCTGCTGCTGCATCTCGACGACCAGGCCGTCCACCTTCGACCGGAAGTGGCGGTAGAAGATCATGGCCGGGATGGCCACGATCAGGCCCATTGCCGTGTTGTAGAGGGCGATCGAGATGCCCTGCGCGAGCTGGATGGGATTGGATGCGGCCGAACTCTGCGAGCCGAAGATCTCGATCATCCCGACCACCGTGCCGAAAAGACCCAGCAACGGCGACATCGCAGCGATGGTGCCGAGCGTGGTGAGGAAGCGCTCGAGGTCGTGCGTGACGACCTGCCCGACCTCCTCGATGGCCTCCTTCATCACGGGTCGCGGCGACTTCACGTTGACCAGCCCCGCGGCAAGGATGCGGCCGAGCGGGCCGGAGGCCGCCGTCTTGGCAACGAGCTCAGGCGTGGCGCCCTGCTGCCGGAACTCGCCCAGCACCCGGTCGACGAGCCCCGCCGGAGCCACCACGGATGTGCGCAGCGACCACAGCCGCTCGAAGATCAGCGCCAGTGCCACGACCGACGCAAGGATGAGCGGCCAGATTGGCCAGCCTGCTGCCTGAATGATGGACCACACGTGGGGTTGCTCCTCAGCTCAAAAAACCAGCGCAATGTATCTTGCGCATTGTAAACCGGCAAGCCGGCGCCCGCCGGTCAGGCGCGTTTCTTTCCGCCAGGGTCGGTCAGTGCAGCCGTCACTGCCGCACCGGCGAGCACGATCATCCAGAAGAGGAAGATCCACATCAGGAACACGGGAAACGCCGCCAGTGCGCCATACATCAGCTCATACCCGCCCAGGTTGTCCACATACCAGCCGAACCCCCTCTTCACGGCCTCGAACGCACCCGCAGCTACGACGCCGCTGATCAGCGCATGGAGCCACGGGACCTTGCACGCTGGCGCGAGCGCGTAAAGAGCGGTGAATCCCGCCACCGTGAACAGGAAGGGCACGGGGCCGAGGATTGCATCGATCGTCGAGTCCTGCAGCGGCGCCTTGACGACCGTGTGCTGCAGGCCCCAGGTGATGAACGTGATGGCGGCGCCGACCAGCACCGGCCCCGCGGTCAGTCCTGTCACGTAGACCAGCGCCCGTCGAAACAAGGGGCGACTTTGCCGGATGCCCCAGATCACGTTGATCTCGTCCTCGACCATGGCCACCACCAGGGTCGCGGTGATCACGACGAACACGATGCCGATGCCCTTCACCGCCGCGGCTTCCGTCGCGAGACCCAGCACGTAGCGATGGACGATTTCCGACGCGCTTTCGGGCAACATGTAGCGCAGCAGAAACGTCTCCAGCACGCGCAGAAAGTCCTGGAACAGCGGAAACTGCGCGACAAAGGCGAACGCGACGGTGACCAGCGGGACCAGTCCCAGCAGCGTCGTGAACGCGAGGCTGCCGGAGGCGCGTGCCCAGCCGACGTTGCTCAGGCGTCCGGCGACACGGCGAATGAAGGTGATGGGGCCGACCAAGGTTGCCGTTCAAGTGGC
>JANNKR010000014.1:0-11385 GCA_031396395.1 Betaproteobacteria bacterium | reverse complement strand
ACGAGATCACCCGGTTGCAACCCCGACGTCATCCGGTCCAGATCAGTGAACCCGGTCGCCACCCCTGTCACATCCGATGGATCATCTCGATTGAACAATGCCTCGATCCGATCGACCACCGCGGGCAGCAACGACGACAGCGACTGAAAGTTCTGCGCGCCGCGCGACCCTTGCTCCGCGATGTGGAGCTCCTTGGCTTCAGCCTCGTCCAGCACGGCCTTTGCATTCCGCCCCATCGGGTTGAACGCAGAGTCCGCAATCTCCCCAGCCGTCGCGGCCAATTGCCGCAAGATCGACCGCTCGCGCACGATCTGCGCGTAATGCCGGATGTTGGCAGCGGTGGGAACGTTCTGCACCAGCGCACCCAGATAGGCAAGACCGCCGACGTAGTCGAGCTTCTCGATGGAACTCAGCGCCTCGGACAGCGTGATCACGTCCACCGGCTTGCCTTCGCTACCCAGCAGCGCGATTTCGCGGTAAATGAGGCGGTGGGCCTCGCTGTAGAAGTCGCTCTCGAACACGACATCGCCGATGCGATCGGCGGCTTCGTTGTCGAGCAGCAGCCCGCCCAGGATCGATTGCTCGGCTTCGAGCGAATGGGGCGGAAGCTTCAGTGCTTCCAGTTGGGGATCGTCGGGCACGGGCACTCTTTCGTGGAGGATTAATTCTACTGCGCCGCGAGGCTCACTGAATGCGTTCGCGCGCCCCAAAAAAGAAAAAAGCCGCGCCTTTGCGGGACGCGGCTTTTCGTGCTGCGGTGCGACTGAGGTGCTGATCAGCCCTGCGCGGTGTCGCCGATCACGGTAACCATGATGTTGGCCACGACATCGTGATGCGGCGCCACGACGAGAGGGAACTCGCCGACCTGCTTCAACGGACCGTCGGGCATCCGGATCATGGCCTTTTCGACTTCGATGCCCTGGAGCTTGAGCGCATCGACGACGTCGAAGTTGGTGACCGAGCCGAACAGGCGGCCGTCCACGCCTGACTTCTGCGTGATCTTGACGACCATGCCTTCGAGCTTGTCGGCCACCGCTTGCGCGGCGACCAGCCTGGCGGTGGCGGCGGCTTCGAACTCGGCCCGCTTGCCTTCGATCAGCTTCAGGTTTTCAGGCGTGGCCCGCTTGGCCTTGCCTTGCGGGATCAGGAAGTTGCGGGCAAAGCCGTTCTTGACCTTGACCACGTCACCCAGGTTGCCGATGTTGCCGACTTTCTCAAGAAGGATGATTTGCATGATCGCTCCTCAGTGACGGTCGGTGAATGGCAGCAGCGCCAGGAACTGCGCGCGCTTGATGGCGGTGCCAAGCTGACGCTGCCACTTGGCCTTGGTGCCCGTGACCCGCGCCGGCATGATCTTGCCGTTTTCCTGCACGAAGTCCTTCAGGACGTCGATGTCCTTGTAGTCGATCTCCGTGACCTTCTCCGCGGTGAAGCGGCAGAATTTGCGGCGCTTGAACAGCGCATTGCCGCGGTCGCGTTTCTTCAGATCCTTCTTGCCTTTACCTTTACCTCTTCCAACTGGGCGGGGCATGGTGTTTCCTTTTGATCAATCGATGTGCGTGATGTGCAGCGCGACGGTGATTCCCGTCCGGTAGCGGCGTGCGAGAAATCCCTCGCAGCGTATCTCGCCACCGACCGGTGTTCCGGCCAACCTCTTGGCTACTTCGCCAAACGCCACCGCAAACACTTCGCATTCGACTCGTCGTTCACCACCGGCTTCGGCCTGCATCGACTGGTGCTGCAACGTGCAGTCGAGGGCCGGAATGCCGGCCGGGGTGTAGCGAAGGTCGCCGCGTTGCGTCAGAGTGGCAGAAAGCGCTAACCGGTTGGAACCGGACACGTCGGCTGCTGTTCGTCTCGTTCGCTACGGGTTCAGTCGGCAGCAGCGGGCGCGGGCGCAGCGGCGGCAACCGAGGCGACAGGCGCTTCAGCCGCACGCGGAGCATCGCCATCGCGCGGGGTATCCCGGTTGGTGAGCGACTTCGCCTTCTCTTCCTTCATCATCGGCGACGGGGCAACCTTGGCTTCCCCGGTGGCGACGATCAGGTGGCGCAGCACTGCATCGTTGAACTTGAACGCGTGCTCGAGCTCAGTCAGGGTCTCCTGGTTGCACTCGATGTTCATCAGGACGTAGTGCGCCTTGTGCACTTTCTGGATCGGGTAGGCCAGTTGCCGGCGGCCCCAGTCCTCCAGGCGGTGAATCAGGCCCTTGTGGCCCGTCACCATCGTGCGATACCGCTCGACCATCGCGGGCACTTGCTCGCTTTGGTCCGGGTGCACGATGAATACGATTTCGTAATGACGCATATGCAGAACACTCCTTTCGGTCGGTGGGTGGCGGCGCGGTCGAACCATTTGCGCTGCCGGCGGCCTCCCCGTCTGCGGCGGGTGAGGCAAGAGAGCCAGAGAGTATAGCCGGTTTCCCGTTGTCAATCAAGACCATGGGATCGGGCGCCCAGTGGGCACCGAGTCCCCGGTCAGGGGCCGCACTGAGGTGGCCCTTGGCGCGGCAACTACGCCACCGATCAGGACTGCGTGTGTTTCCTGATCCAGGCGTTGAAATCGGTCGAATGCTTGCGCAACAGGTAGATCCCGAAGATCAGCACACCCATTGGAAGCACCACCTGTGCCCAGTCGACAATCGTCATGTCAGTCTCCCAAGGATCTGGATTTGACAGCCTTGCCTTTAGATCCTAGCACCCGGCGCATGACCAATTGATGTCATTCCGGGGCGATCTTGCGCAGGGCGGCCATCCGCTCCGCTTTGGGCAATGCCGCCAACGCCTTGACCCGCCCGTAGAAGCGCGGCAGGTCCCCGCCCTCCTCGGCCAGCAGCGCCCGAAATGCAGGGACCTGGGCCGAATACAGCGCGGTGGAGGCAAGACTCGCGTTGTTGGGACCCGCACCGCCGAAACCGGCGAACCAGCGGTCGTACCCCGCGAGACCCGGCTCGCCGGCCTTGGCGCGCACATAGCCCTCGCGCATGGCGGCAAGCACCTGCGCCTTGCGCTCGCGCTTGACCTCGTCGGTGGCCGCGCTCGCGTAAACGGTCGTCAGTTCCGCCCGCGCCGCCAGCGTCAACTCGCGAAAGGCCGCCCGCTGCGCGAGGCTGCGGGCGCGGTACTGGGCCATGGCGGCGTTGCCCTCGGCCTGCAACCAGCGGTCGAGCCCGGCCTCCTCCACCGCCACCGCGAAGGACTCGTTGAAACCGGTGTCGTCCTTCACATAGGCCACCTGGTGGGCCAGTTCGTGGAAGATCATGCGGGCGACCTCGGGCTCGGGCCAGCGCACGAAGGTCGACAGCACCGGGTCGTCGAAATAGCCCAGCGTGGAATACGCGGGCACGCCCGTCACCGCCACGTCGGCGCCCTCGGCACGCAGGCGCTCGGCCTCGGCACGGGCATCCTCCTCGCGAAAGTAGCCGCGGTAGCTGACGCACCCGGCGACGGGAAAGCACCACTGCCGCGGCTGCAGCGAGAGTTCAGGCGTGGCGAACACGTTCCACACCACGAAAGGCCGCTCGAGGTCGCTGTACCGGGTATAACTTGCGTTGTCCGGGAGGCCAAGTTCCGCGGAGGCGAAGGCACGCATCGCCTGCACGCGCAACAGGCGTTGTTTCAGCGCGGCGTCGGGGGTCTGCGCGATCACCTCGGATAGGGGCTTGGCCCGCGCCATCAGGTCGAGCTGTCCACCCGCGCTCTGCAGGTAGTACTCGGCCGCCTCCATGGCGCCGCAGCCGGCCACCAGCAAGGCAGCAGTCAATGCCGCATATCGACGCGTGTTCTCCGTCACAGGAAACGCCCCAGCCGCGCGACGCCGTCGCGCAGCCTGGCGTCGTCGATCGTGTAGGCAAAGCGCACGTGTTCATTGGCGCGATGACGCCCGAAGTCGATGCCCGGCGTGATCGCGACCCCCGCACCTTCCAGCACGTCGCGGCAGAAGCGCTGGCTGTCGCGACTCCACCGGGTGCAGTCGGCGTACACGAAGAACCCGCCGGTGGGCGTGACCGGGATGCGGAACCCCAGGTCGCGCAATGCGGGCACCAGATAGTCTCGCCGCGCCTCGAAGGCACGCCGGCGCTCCTCCAGCAACGCCAGCGTGGCCGGCTCGAAGCACGCCAACGCCGCGCGCTGCGACGGCGTGGCGGGCGAGATATAGAGGTTCTGCGCGAGCTTCTCGAGGTCGCGCACGAACCGTTCAGGCGCGATCACCCAGCCCAGCCGCCATCCGGTCCTGTTGAAGTACTTGCTGAAACTGGAGATCACGAATGCATCGTCGGTGAGGGCCAGCACGCTCTGCGGCCGCTGCCCGGGCGCCAGGTCGTAGGTCAGGCCCAGATAGATCTCGTCCACCACCAGCTGGCCGCCGCGCGCCGCCACCGTGTCGACGATCCGCCGCATTTCGTCCTGCGGCACCACGGTGCCGGTGGGATTGGACGGTGACGCGATCAGCACGCCGCGCGTGCGCGCCGTCCAGGCGCCGTCGAGCATCGCCGCCGTCAGTTGATAATTCGCTTCGGGACCGGACGGAATGCCAACGGCCTCGCCCTCCATCACGCGGACGAAATGCCGATTGCACGGATAGCCGGGGTCCGCCAGCAGGATCTGTTCGTCGCGATCGACCAGCAGCGCCATCACCAGCAGCAGCGCGGCCGACGAACCGGCGGTGACGATCACGCGCTCCGGCGCAACGTTGATGCCGTGGTGATCCAGGTAGTGCTGCGCAATCGCGCGCCGCAGTTCAGTCAAACCCAGCGCCGAGGTGTAGTAGATGCCGCCATCCGCGATGGCCTTCTGCGCCGCGGCGAGTACCGGCGCCGGCGTCGGGAAATCCGGCTCGCCGATCTCCATGTGCACGACGGTGCGGCCGGCCGCTTCCAGCGCGCGGGCAGCCGTCTGCACCTCCATCACATGGAAGGGTTCGATCTCCGCGACGCGCGCGGCGGTACGGATGCGGGAGTCCATCGAAAGTCGTAGTGCCATCAACGCCAGGAAGGCGCTATCGTACCGCTTCCCCTGCCGCCCCATGCCCGAGGTATTCGCGTGGATCACATTCGACCACTTGCCGTCGCCATTACCATCGCCATCGCAATCGCCACCGGGTTGGTCTCGCCCGCCGCGCACGCGCAGGTCTACAAATGCATGGACGAGCGCAAGCAGCCCGTCTACCAGGACAAGCCATGCGCGGCAGGTACCGAAGTGCGCAACTTCGACACCGACCCCGCCACGGTGTCGGTCATTCCGATGCGTCCGGTGCCCGGCACCACGACCCGCGTGGCCGCACCGCCGCGGGTGAAGAGCAGCACTTCCACCAAGCCGGAAAAGACCCGCCCGGGTGATCCGGGCGAGCGCAAGCACATCCACCCGGGCATGAACGAAGGCGAGGTGCTCGCCCGCATCGGCCCCGCCGATCTCACCAGCGGCGGCAAGGGCCGCAAGATGGCACGCTGGACGTACATGCCGGTGGCCGGTGATCCGCAGACCATCACCACGGTGGTGTTCGACTACGGCAAGGTCGTCGAGGTGGAGCGCAAGGTGGTCAAGTGAGGGCACTGGTGCAGCGTGTCAGCGAGGCTGCAGTCACCGTCGACGGGCGTATCACGGGCGCCATCGCCGCCGGCCTGCTGGTGCTGGTGGGCATCGCGGAGAGCGATGCGGAGGACGATCGCTTCTGGCTCGCGCGCAAGATCGTGCAGCTGCGCATCTTTGCCGACGCTGCCGGATTGATGAACCTCTCCGTGCAGGACATCGGCGGCGACATCCTGGCGGTGTCGCAGTTCACCCTGTACGCATCCACGCGCAAGGGCAACCGGCCGTCCTACACCGCCGCCGCGCGCCCCGAAGTGGCGCAGCCGGCGTTCGATGCGTTCGTGGCCTTGCTCGCAGCAGAGCTGGGACGGCCCGTGCCCACCGGTGTGTTCGGCGCCCACATGGACGTGCGTCTGCACAACGATGGGCCGGTCACCATCTGGCTCGATTCGCGCGCGCGGGAGTGACCCCGTTGCAACGCCGCTGACGGTGTCGGAGGGCTGTAGGCGAGGCTTCAGCCTCGCGGGTTCGATGCGACTAAATTTCCGCGAGGCTGAAGCCTCGCCTGCAGCCTCAACGTTGTCCGGCAGCCGGCTACGCCTCCAGCAGGCTCCGCAGCATCCAGGCATTCTTCTCGTGGATCTGCATCCGCTGCGTCAGGAGGTCGGCGGTGGGCTCGTCGTTGGCCTTGTCCACCACCGGAAAGACCGAGCGCGCGGTGCGAACCACGGCCTCGTTGCCTTCCATCAGCAACTTGATCATCGCCTCGGCCTTCGGTTGTCCCGGCGTCTCCTTGATCGACGCCAGCTTCACATATTCGGCGTAGGTACCCGGCGCGGGAAAGCCCAACGAGCGGATGCGTTCGGCGATCAGGTCGTTGGCCACCCATAGTTCGTTGTACTGCGCCTCGAACATGAGGTGCAGCGTATTGAACATCGGCCCGGTCACGTTCCAGTGGAAGTTGTGGGTCTTGAGGTACAGCGTGTAGTTGTCGGCCAGCAACTTCGACAGACCGGTGGCGATCTTCTCGCGATTCCGGACGCTGATGCCGGTGTCGATCAGCGACCCGACGGATTTCTTCTGTTTCATCGTTAGCTCCTGTAAAAATTTCGCCGGCAGACGGGACCGGTAGTCACGAACGATTTTCGCACGATTTCCCTTTCAAGCTGTTTCGACGCCACGCCCGCAGGCAACACCAGCCACCCGCGAGGTGCATCGATCTCAGGCCATTTTGGGTTCACCACCCAGCGCCAGTCGTCCCGGACCAAAGGCCCACACCATCAGCAAGCCGCCCATGATCGAAACGTTCTTCAGGAAAGCGATCTGCTCCATCATGGCCTTGTCGGGCGGCGCGGACCAGAAATTGTGAAAGATCAGCGTGGTCGGGATCATGAACAGGAAAATGGCCATGGCCGCCCAACGCGCCTTGTAGCCCACGAGCAACAGCAGGCCGGCACCGAACTCGACCGCGATTGCACCCGCGGCCATCAGCGCCGGGAACGGCAGGCCCTTGCTGGCGATGTAGCCCGCGGTTCCTTCGAAGCCGCCAATCTTGCCGAATCCGCTGATTATGAATAGCGCGGCAAGCATCACTCGGGCGACCAGGGCTGCAATATCTCGATTCGTATTCATGGCGTTCCTTTGAGGAGTTGAACGTGCGCAGCAGCGCAACGGATTCAGGGAAGATCGAACAGCAGCACTTCGGCGCCTTGACCGTCGGCCAGGCGTATTTCCGGTTCGCTTTCGAGGCGCGCGGCATCGCCGGGGCCAAGAGCCGTACCATTGACGCTGGCCCGGCCACGCGCCACGTGCACATACGCGCGTCGACCGGGTGCGAGCGCGTGCGCCACGCTTTCCGTGCCGTCCAGCAACGTGGCGTAGACACGCGCATCCTGATGCAGGGCCACGGCACCACCCGTGCCTTCGGGCGCCGCAATCAGCGCGAGGCGTCCGCGCTTGGCGTCCGCCGCGACGTGTGCCTGCTCGTAGGATGGCGCGATCCCGCGCACCGCGGGCTCGATCCATATCTGCAGGAAGTGCACACCTGCCGTCTTCGACGGATTGAACTCACTGTGCTGCACGCCGCGGCCGGCGCTCATACGCTGCACGTCGCCCGGCACGATCACCGAGCCCGTGCCCATGCTGTCGCGGTGCGACAGTTCACCGTCCAGCACGTACGAGAGGATCTCCATGTCGCGGTGGCCGTGGGTGCCAAAGCCCATGCCCGGCTCCACGCGGTCCTCGTTGATCACGCGCAGCGGGCCAAACCCCATGTGGGCGGCATCGTAGTAGTCGCCAAACGAGAAACTGTGGTGCGAGTCCAGCCAGCCGTGGTTGCCATGGCCACGCTGGGTGGCAGGACGTAGCGTAATCATTCGAATTTCCTGTTGATGGTCTGCGTTGCATGACCGACGCCATTCACATACTTATAAACGAATGATAGACTTGCCTGGCCGGCAACATAAGCCTATAATTGTGAACATTTCATTCAAATATTCTGAATATGAATCTGTCCCTCGAAGCGCTGGCCGTGCTCGACGCGATCGACCGGCGCGGCAGCTTCGCGGCCGCCGCCGAGGAACTGGGCCGCGTGCCCTCGGCCATCACCTATACGATCCGCACGCTGGAGGACACGCTCGACGTGCTGCTGTTCGACCGCCGTGGGCATCGCGCGCGGTTGACGCCCGCCGGCCGCACGCTGCTCGATGACGGCCGCCGGCTGCTGACCGCCGCCGGCGATGCCGAGGCCCGCGTCCGCCGCGTGGCCACGGGATGGGAAACCGAACTGCGCGTGGCGGTCGACGTGTTGATTCCGTGGTCGCGCATCTTTCCGCTGGTGGCCGCGTTTTATGCCGACTGCGCCACGCAGCAGGTCGCGCACACGCAATTGAAACTGTCGCGCGAAGTGCTGGGCGGGTCGTGGGACGCATTGGCCGAGGGCCGCGCCGACCTGGTGATCGGCGCGCCGGGTGATCCGCCGGCCGGCGGTGGTTACCGGCTGCGCGCGATGGCGGAAATGACCATGCTGTTCGTCGTCGCGCCCACGCATCCGCTGGCGGACGCCACCGCGCCCCTTGCCGAGGTGGACATTGCCGGGCATCGGGGCATCGTGGCCGCCGACACGTCGCGCCGCTTGCCGCCCCGTTCGATGGGCACGCTCACCGGCCAGGACACGCTCACCGTGCCCGATCTCGAGGCCAAACTCGCGGCGCAGGTGGCCGGACTGGGCTGCGGATTCCTGCCCGCGTCCATCGCTGCCTTTGACATCGCGGCCGGTCGTCTGGTGATCAAGGCGATCGACACGCCTGGACGCCCGACGCGCGTCAGCGCAGCATGGAAAACGGTACGGCCCGGCAATGCGCTGGCGTGGTGGATCGATGCGGTCACGCGCGCCGACTGGCGATTCCTGGCAATGGCGCCGATCACCGCGACCCCGGTACGCGTGATTGTCAGGGCGAAACGCGCGCGGGGCACATTCCAGGCCCTGTAGGCGAGGCTTCAGCCTCGCGCGCATGCGAGGCTGAAGCCTCGCCTACGGAGTCTGGGGTGGCCGAAGCATCACCAACATGCGTAGGCTGCAACGATTACATACAGGGCCCTGCGCGCGACGTCGATCTACCAGCGCAACGTGGCGCCGAGCAGGAAGGCCACGCGCGTGGCACTGCGGTTCAGCCGGGCCTGGATGCCGACGTCTACGTCAAATGACTCGTTCACCGCATGGATCAAGCCCGTGCGAGCGAGTGCGGGCCATTGCGCAATCGTCGGATCGGTATTCGAATACGTGGCCGCCTCGATGAACGTACGCAGCGGCTGCCCTTCCGGCGTCGTCACCGCAACGGAGAAGAAGCCGAGATTGGGGCGTACGCCCGACTGGCGGACGCGGGCATAGCCGGCATTGGCGTACACGTTGAAGTCCTCGTAGGTCCACCCGGCAACGGCCAGGACATGGGCACCAAGCTGGCCGCCACCCAGTCCCTTCGCCTCGTCACCCGTGGGCAGGTCGACCCCGCCCCGCACCGCCAGCGCAAGCGGCCCGTCCGACTCGTAGAAGCGCCATTTGACGTCCACCAGCGCGTTGCCGATGCCGCGTACGGTAGGTGCGCCGGCCGGCGACTGCGATTGCCAGAAGCCCTGCACGATGACGTCGACGGTTTCCGCGAGGCCATAGGACACCTGCGGACTGAACAGCATGCCACGTCCGCCAAACGAGGGGTCGCCCTGGTCCGCCGCAAACCCGAGTTCGAGTTCGGCGTGGCCCTGGCCCTGCGTGCCCGGGTCCTCGGTGAGAAAGGGATGCGCGGCCCACGCCGGGGCGGCGCCCAGCACGACGATAACGATCATTGCGCCAACGCGACGCGGCAAACGCGGGCAACGGGTCATGGGGTGCCTCGGCGCTCTCCTCGTCGCCCATATTGGCATGGCGTCGGCCGCATGCCGCGAGGCTGAAGCCTCGCCTACCGAGTTAGGTTGCGCCATCACCCTTACAACCGGTACGCGGCCTTGGCGAAGTCATGCGCCAGCCCGGGTGCGAGTTCGAACGCCTCGTCCTCGCCGATCTTGTGCTCGACGACCAGGGTCGCGAGAAAGCGGCAGTCCATCCGGCGCGCCACGTCGTGCCGCGCCGGGATCGACATGAACGCGCGGGTGTCGTCATTGAAGCCCACGGTGTTGTAGAACCCCGCCGTCTCGGTCGCCTGTTCGCGGAAGCGCTGCATGCCTTCGGGACTGTCGTGAAACCACCAGGGCGGGCCCAGCTTCAACGCCGGATAGTGGCCCGCCAGCGGCGCCAGTTCGCGGGCATAGGACGTCTCGTCCAGGGTGAACAGGATCACGGTGAGGCGCGAATCGTTGCCGTGCTTCTCGAGCAGCGGCCGCAGCGCGCGCACGTAGTCGGTGCGCGAGGGAATGTCGGCCCCCTTGTCGCGGCCGAACTGCCGGAACACCAGCGGATTGTGGTTGCGGAAGCTGCCCGGATGAATCTGCATCACCAGACCGTCGTCAAGGCTCATCCCCGCCATCTCGGTCAGCACCTGGCCGCGGAATGCTTCGGCTTCCGCCGCCGTGATGGTGCCGTCCAGCGCACGGTCGAGCAGCCTCTGGCACTCGGCGGTGCCGAGATCACTGGTCTGCGCAGTGGGATGGCCGTGGTCGGTGGACGTGGCACCGATCGTCCTGAAGAACGCTCGGCGCTTGCGGTGCGCGGCGAGATACCCGGCCCACGCCGACGTGTTTTCACCCGTCAAGGCGCCGAACTGCGCGACGTTGGCGGTAAAGCCCTCGAATTCGGGATCGGCGACCGGGTCGGGACGATACGCGGTAACGACGCGACCCTTCCAGCCCGACGCGCGAATTTTCTGGTGGTGAACCAGCGGGTCGAGCGGGGACTCCGTCGTCGCGATCACTTCGATGTTGAAGCGCTCGAACAACGCGCGCGGCCGGTAGTCCGGTTGCGCCAGGCACGCGTTGATCCGATCGAAACAGCGGTCGGCCGACTCCGGAGTCAGCCGCTCGTCGATGCCGAACACGGTGCAAAACGCGTGGTCGAGCCACAGGCGGGTCGGCGTGCCGCGGAACAGGTGATAGTGCGCGGCAAACGTGCGCCATATCCTGCGCGAATCGGTCTCCACCGGGCCGCCGTCCTGCCGCGGGATGCCGAGGTCCTCGAGGCGCAAGCCCTGGCTGTAGAGCATCCGGAACACGTAGTGATCCGGCGTGATGAAGAGCGCACTGGCATTGGCAAACGGCGCGTCATCGGCAAACCACTGCGGGTCGGTATGTCCATGCGGGCTCACGATCGGCAGGTCCTTCACCGTCGCGTAGAGACGTCGCGCAATGCCGCGTGTGGCGGGGTCGGCAG
>JANNKR010000001.1:0-4709 GCA_031396395.1 Betaproteobacteria bacterium | reverse complement strand
ATGGCGCATGCGGCCATCGCGTATGGCAAGGCGCATTTCCGGCGGCGGATGATGGCGTGCACCACGTCGATCGGCCCGGGCGCCACCAATCTCGTCACGGCCGCCGCGCTGGCGCACGTCAACCGGCTGCCGCTGCTGCTGTTGCCGGGTGATACCTTCGTCTCGCGCGCGCCCGATCCGGTGCTGCAGCAGGTCGAGGATTTCGAGGACGACACTGTCACGGCCAACGATTGCCTGCGGCCCGTATCGCGCTTCTTCGACCGCATCGTGCATCCGTCGCAGTTGCTTGTAGCGTTGCCGCGGGCGGTGCGCGTGCTGACCGATCCCGCGCTGTGCGGCCCGGTCACGCTGGCGCTGCCGCAGGATGTGCAGACGATGGCCTATGACTATCCGGCTGCCTTCTTCTCGCCGGCGCCGGTAACCTGGGCAGCACCCACGCCGACGGCCGAGCAGCTGCAGGCCGCTGTGGCGCTGCTGCGAACGGCGAAGCGTCCGCTGCTCATCGCAGGCGGCGGCGTGCTGTATGGCCTGGCCACCGACGCACTTAAGAGATTCGCCGAACAGCACGGGGTGCCGGTGGCGGAAACACAAGCCGGCAAGGGTGCGCTGCCGTGGGATCACCCGCTGCAGATGGGCGCGATCGGCGTCACGGGGTCGCCCGCGGCCAACGCATTGGCGGCCGAGGCCGATGTGGTGCTGGCAGTGGGCACGCGCTTGTCCGACTTCACGACGGGCTCGCACTCGCTCTTCGCCCAGGCACAGCGCATCAACCTCAACGTCAACGCATTCGACACGCGCAAATGGCACGGCGTCGAATTGCTGGCCGATGCCGGCGCCGGCTTAAACGCGTTGTCGGCCGCGTTGCCGCAGTGGCGTGCCGACGCGGCGTGGACGCAGCACGCGCAACAAGGTGCCGATGGCTGGCGCGGCGACGTCGCGCGCATCACCGCGCAGCGGGAGGTGGCGCTGCCCTATGACGGCGACGTGATCGGCGCGGTCCAGCGCTCGGTGGCCGATTCCGCGCGCGACGACATCGTGGTCTGTGCGGCGGGCACGCTGCCGGCCGAACTGCACAAGCTCTGGCGTACGGCCACGCCGGGCGGGTATCACGTGGAATACGGCTACTCGTGCATGGGCTATGAAATTGCCGGCGGCCTGGGCGTGAAGATGGCGCGGCCCGAACGCGAGGTGATCGTGCTGGTGGGCGACGGCAGTTACCTGATGCTCAACGCCGAGATCGCCACGACCGTGATGATGGGCCGGAAGCTGATCGTCGTGGTGCTGGACAACCGCGGCTACGGCTGCATCAACCGCCTGCAGCAAGCGTGCGGCGGCGAGCCGTTCAACAACCTGTTCGTCGATTGCGTACAGGGACAAGACGGCGCGCCCGCCATCGATTTCGCCGCGCACGCGCGATCGATGGGCGCGCTGGCGGAGCATGTCGACGACATCTCGGCGCTCGAAGCCGCGCTGACGCGCGCCCGCGCCGCGCCGCGCACGTACGTGATCAGCATCGACACCGATCCGGCCCGGACGACGGCCGAGGGCGGCTGCTGGTGGGAGGTGGCAGTGCCGGAAGTCTCCGAGCGGGCCCAGGTATTGGCCGCGCGCGCGCGTTACGAGCAGGACAAACGGAAGCAGATGCCATGAGCCGCACCTTCGACGTCAGGATCGGCATCAATCCCATTTCGTGGAGCAACGATGACCTGCCGTCATTGGGCGGCGAAACACCGCTCGAGGTGGCGTTGAGCGAAGGCAAGACGATCGGCTATCAGGGCTTCGAACTGGGCAACAAGTTCCCGCGCGAGTCCAACGCGCTGCGCCAGGTGCTGGCCGCGCACGGCCTCGACCTGGTGTCGGGCTGGTACTCGGGCCGGCTGGCGCGCAGCACGGCGGACGAAGAAATCGCGGCCGTCGGCCCGCATCTGAAGCTGCTGGCGGACAACGGCGCCAGGGTGATGGTGTACGGCGAGGTGGCCGACAGCATCCAAGGCGCGCCGCGGCCGCTGTACATGCGCCCGCGCTTCTTCCGGCCGGAGCAGTGGGTGGCCTACGGCGCGCGTCTCGATGCGTTGGCGCGGCATACGCTGGACCATGGCGTGCGGCTCGCTTACCACCATCACATGGGCGCGTACGTGGAAACGCCGGCGGATGTGGATACGTTGATGGCGCACACGGGGCCCGACGTCGGGCTGTTGTTCGACACGGGACACATGACCTTCGCCGGTGGCGATCCGGCCGCCATGCTGGCGAAGCACGTCGGCCGCGTGTGTCATGTGCATTGCAAGGATGTGCGGCCCGAGGTGATCCGCATGGCGCGCAATCGCAACTGGAGTTTTCTCGAAGCGGTGATCAACGGGGCCTTCACCGTGCCCGGCGATGGCGCGATCGATTTCGCGCCGCTGATCGCGCAGCTGCGCGCGCATGGTTACCAGGGCTGGCTGGTGGTCGAGGCGGAGCAGGATCCAACCGTGGCGCCCAGCTATGCGTTCGCCGACAGGGGCTATGCCCACCTGCGCGATCTGGTGGATGCAAAGGCTTGCTCCGTAGGCGAGGCTTCAGCCTCGCTCAGCGCAGCGTCGAACACGCCAGGCTCGCGAGGCTGAAGCCTCGCCTACGGGCACCCTCCAGGAATTCGACCGCATGAAACTCATCGTCAAGGGCAGGCGCGAAGGCCGCGACATCGTCGCGGTGACACCACTTTCGGCGGGCTGGAAATTCGTGGGCTTCGCCGCGCATCGATTGCAGCCGGGCGAGCACCTGGAGGTGCAGATGCCCGGGCGCGAAGTGTGCATCGTCGTGCTGGCGGGCAAGGTCACCGTGACGGCGGGTGAAAAGACATGGCGTGGCATCGGTGAGCGTGCCAGCGTCTTTGCCGACGGCGCACCGTATGCCGTGTATGCGCCGGCCGGATTACGCGTGGCCATCGCAGCGGATACCGCTGCGGAGATCGGCGTGGCCAGCGCGCCGGGCGGCGGCAGCCATCCGGCCCGGCTGATTGCGCCATCGGCGATGAAGCGCAGCGTGCGCGGCACCGGCGCCAACACGCGCTATGTCTGCGACATCCTGCCGCAAACCGAAAGCGCCGACCACCTGCTGGTGGTGGAAGTGCGCACGCCGGCCGGCCACTCGTCGAGCTATCCGCCGCACAAGCACGACACCGACAACCTGCCGGCGGAAAGCTCGCTGGAGGAAACCTATTATCATCGCCTCGATCCGGCGCAGGGTTTTGCGTTCCAGCGCGTCTACACGGATGATCGTTCGCTCGACGAGGCGCTGGCGGTGGAGGACCATGACGTGGTGATGGTGCCGCGGGGCTACCATCCGGTGGTCGTGCCGCATGGCTATCAATCGTATTACCTCAATGTGATGGCCGGGCCGAAGCGTGAGTGGTATTTCAGGAACGACCCGGCGCACGAATGGATGCTGAAGACTTGAACCAGCGGAGGATGACCTGATGGAAGCGGCCCTGTTCGGCGCCGGGCGGATCGGCAAGATCCACGCCGGCAATCTGGTGCGCCAGCCCGGCGTCAAGCTGCGCTATGTCGTGGATGTCGATTCGGCGGCGGCTTCCGCGCTGGCGGCGCAACACGGCGCGCAGGTGGCCGGGGCCGATGCCGTGTTCGCCGACCCGTCCGTGGGCGTGGTGGTGATCGGTTCGTCCACGGACACGCACGCCGATCTCATCATGCGCGCCGCTGCTGCGGGCAAGGCCATCTTCTGCGAAAAGCCGGTGGACCTCGAGGTGCCGCGCGCACGCGCGTGCGCCGAGGCGGTGAAGAAGGCCGGCGTCGCGTGCCTGATCGGCTTCCAGCGCCGCTACGATCCCACGTTCTCGGCGTTGAAGGTTCGCCTCGACGCCGGCGAGATCGGCGACCCCGAGATGCTGGTGGTGACCAGTCGCGACCCCGGCGCGCCGCCGGTCGACTACATCAAGCGCTCCGGTGGCATCTTCCGCGACATGCTGATCCACGACTTCGACATCTTTCGCTGGATCCTCGATGACGAGGCTGCCACGTTGTACGCCACGGGCAGCGTGCTGACCGACCCTGCGGTGGGGACCGCCGGCGACATCGATGCGACGGCGGTCACCATCCGCACGCGTAAAGGCCGGCTGGCGCAGATCAACACGATTCGCCGCGCGGCCTACGGCTACGACCAGCGCTTCGAAATCCTCGGCAGCAAGGGCATGCTGCAGGCGGGCAATCACAAGCCGACGGAAGTGACGTCGTCGACGGCGGTGAACGTCAACCAGGACAAGCCGGAGCACTTCTTCCTCGAGCGCTACCGCGCGGCCTACGCCAACGAGATGGCGCATTTCTTCGAGTCGCTGGCGCAGAAGAAGCCGATGCGCACGTCGATCGAAGACGGTCTGAAGGCACTGGAGCTGGCCGATGCCGCGACCACGTCGTGGCGGGAGAAGCGCATCGTCGAACTGTGATCGCGGGCCCGCCCTGCCGGGGCCGGACGCATGATTGTCCGCAACGCCAACGGAGAGTTCATTCGTGAGTACATCGCCCCCCGTCCGCATCGGCATCGTCGGCCTCGGCCGCATGGGTCGCCGCCATGCGGAAAATCTGGCCCGCCGCGTGCCCGGCGCCGAACTCGTCGCCGCATGCAGCCCGCTTGGCGAAGAACTGGACTGGGCCCGCGACACGCTGGGCGTGACGGGCTTGTACAGGGACTGTGCCGCGTTGCTGGCGCATCCG
>JANNKR010000336.1:0-12011 GCA_031396395.1 Betaproteobacteria bacterium | reverse complement strand
TGCGACGCGATCGCGGAAAAGGTCGGCGCACCCGCCACCATGGCGTTGGTGATCCCGGTCAGGGCCTGGATGACCGGCGGAATCGGCACCTCGGGGTCGACCAGCGAGCTCCATTCGGTGACCCGCGGCGGGCCTCCGCTGGGGTCCACGTCCACGCGGACAATGGCCACTTCGGTGATGCGGTCCCCCTCGGCGTGCATCCCCGTGGTCTCGAGGTCGACGAAGGCCAGCGACGGGGCGAAAAGTTGCATTGGGCAGCGGTTCTTGCAGATAAGGGATGCCGGAATCGGAAGGGGGCTTGACGGCGCGAACGTTCGTTCGTATTCTACGCGCATGTCGAACGATCGTTCCTACCTGACGTCGCTCCAGGACTACTACGCCCAGCACCGCGCGCTGCCATCGTACGCGTCCATCGGCAGCCTGCTGGGGTTGAAATCGAAGTCCTCAGTGGCCGCCATGGTGGCACGGCTCAAACTGGCGGGGTTCCTTGATTCCACACCGGATCGCCGGCTGGCGCCCACCAAGCGATTCTTCGCGCGGCCGCTGGCCGATTCACCGGTGCGCGCGGGGCTGCCGGAGCAGATGGACGACAGCAACGCCGATGCGCTGACCATCGACGATTACCTGATCGAGCGGCCGTCGCAAACGGTGCTGATCCGCGTCAAGGGCGATTCGATGATGGATGCGGGCATCTTCGACGGCGACCTCGTGGTGGTCGAGAAGCGTCCGTCGGCGCACAAGGGCGATATCGTGGTGGCCATCGTCGACAACCAGTTCACGTTGAAGCGCCTCGACCTCGAGGACGGCAAGTTCGTCCTGCGGGCGGAGAACAAGGCCTATGCGGTGATCCGCCCGGAAGGCTCGCTCGAGATCTTCGGGATCATGGTAGGGCTCGTCCGCAAGCTTTAGCGCGGTCTTGAAGCCGCGAGGCTAAAGCCTCGCCTACGGGGCGTCTTGGGTGCCCGTTGCCTTCACCCGCGCCACTTCGACCAGGCAATCGTAGAACGTTGCAGCCCGGCCAAGGTCGGTCAGCGCCTGGCTGGTCACGGCATTGGCATTCCTGCCGTCGGGTGACAGCTTCTGCCACCAGATCGACGGCGCTACCGCCACGCCGGACCGGGCGCGTTCCGAAATGCGCGCCGTGGCCGTGAACTCGCCCCGATCGTTGAAGATGCGCACCCGATCCCCTTCGCGGATGCCGCGCGGCGCAGCATCCGCCGCGTTGAGGTCGAGCCACGGAGTCGACTCCTCGCTCACGAAGGCCGGCAGGTTGGCAAACGACGAATTGAGGAAATTGCGCGCCGGTGGCGAGATGAAGGCCAGCGGATAGCGCGCAGCAAGCGCGGCATTGGTGGCCACGGATTCGCGTGGCGGAATGTACTGCGGTACCGCGTCGAAGCCCTGCTGCGCCAGCGTGGCGCTGACGAACTCGCATTTGCCCGACGCTGTCGGAAAGTTGCCGGCCGCGAACGGCGCGTAGGCGACAGGCACCTCCAGGCGCTGCCAGCCATCGCGGCTCAACGTGGCCCAATCGAGCGCGCGCGCCCGGGGGTCGTCGTGCTTCCACGCCATCTGCGCCAGCTCTTCATCGGTATCGCGAAAACACGGCTCGGTGAAACCCATTGCCATTGCCAGCCGACGAAACACTTCGGTGTTGGGCAGCGATTCGCCCAGCGGCTCGATCGCCTTGTTGTTGGCCAGCGCATATAGGTGGCCATAGGAACTGTGCACGTCGACCTGTTCCAACTGCGTGGTCGCGGGTAGCAGGATATCGGCAAAGTCGGCCGTGTCGGTCTGGAAGATCTCGTGCACGACGCAGAACAGGTCCTCGCGCGCGAAGCCCTGGCGCACCTTGCCGGAATGCGGCGCCACGGCAACGGGATTGGAGTTGTACACATAAATCGCGCGCACCGGCGGATCATGGGCATCGACCAGCGCATCGCCGATCGTGGTCATGTTGATGGTGCGTGGATTGCCGTGGATGAGATCGGGCCGCTCGAGCGCGGGCGTGTTCACCGGATAGGTGCCCGATGACGACAGGAGTGCGCCACCGGCCGGATCGCGCCACGCGCCCACCAGGGCCGGCAGACACGCGATGGCGCGCACGGCATTGGCGCCGCCGGCCACGCGCTGCATCCCGTAGTTCACGCGGATCGCGGCGGGCTGCGTCGTGCCGTAGGCGCGCGCCAGATCGGTGATTTGCGCCGCATGCAGTCCACACACCCTGGCCGTCCGGTGCGGGTTCCATTCAGCCGCGCGCACGGCGAGTTGCTCGAAGCCGACGGTGTAGCGGTCGATGTAGTCGCGATCGAGCAGGTTGTCCGCAATCAGCACGTGCATCAGGCCCAGTGCCAGTGCGCCGTCGGTGCCCGGCATCGGGGCGATGTGCTCGTGGCACTTTTCCGCGGTGGCACTGCGATAGGGGTCGATGGCGATCAGCCGCGCGCCGCGCCGCTTGGCTTCCTGCGCCCGCATCCAGAAGTGGAGGTTGGATGCGATCGGGTTGCTGCCCCAGATCAGGATCAGCTTGCTGTTTTCATACTGCTCGACGTCCATGCCCTGCGTGGCGCCGATGACACTGGTCCAGCCCGCCTTGCCGGCGGAGGCGCAGATCGTGCGGTCGAGCAGGGAGGCCCCCAGCCGATGAAAGAAGCGCCGGTCCATCGAGCCATATTGCAGGAGGCCCATGGTGCCGGCATAGCTGTACGGAAGGATCGCCTCGGGACCCTCCGGCGACGCCGCGATCGCGCCGAAGCGCGTGGCAATGATCGCCAGCGCATCGTCCCACGTGATGCGCTCGAAGCGGCCTTCGCCCTTCCGGCCGATCCGGCGCATTGGATGCAGCACGCGCTGGTCCGAATACGTGCGATCGAGGTAGCGGGCGACCTTGGTACACAGCACTCCGCCGGTGCCAGGATGATCGGGCGCGCCACGAATGGCGATGGCACGGCCATTCTCCACGGTGGTCAACAGCGCGCACGTATCGGGGCAATCGTGCGGGCAGGCACCGCGGACGACGCGGCGATCAGAAGCGGCGGGCGTGGCGAAGGACATGCCTCACATTGTACGCAGAGTAGTGATTGCCTCTATGCTTCCCGCGTGTCCGCGCTGCCGCCGCTTCGCTCCGTCACCTTTGCCGATGGCACGCCTGTGCCGGCGCTGGGTCTTGGCACGTGGCGGATGGGCGAACGCCCGCAGGATGCGACGCGGGAAGTGGCGGCGCTGCGACACGGACTCGACCTCGGGATGAGACTGATCGACACCGCCGAAATGTACGGTGACGGTGGTGCCGAGCAACTCGTCGCGCGCGCGGTCGAAGGGCGGCGCGACGACGCCTTCATCGTCAGCAAGGTCTATCCGCACAACGCAGGCGCGAGGAGCGCCATCGCCGCGTGCGAACGCAGCCTGCGGCGGCTTGGTACCGATCGCATCGACCTGTACCTATTGCACTGGCCGGGCAGCATCCCGCTGCAGGAGACCGTGGACGCCTTCGAGCGGCTGCGTGCCGACGGCAAGATTCTGCGGTGGGGCGTCTCCAACTTCGATCTGCGCGCCATGCGCGCGCTGGCAACGACGAAAAGCGGCGGACACTGTGCCACCAATCAGGTGCTGTACAACTTGTCGACGCGTGGCATCGAATTCGACCTGCTTCCCTGGTGCGCCGGCCGGGGCATGCCCGTGATGGCGTACTCGCCCGTCAATCAGGGTGCGCTTGCCGACGACCGCAAGCTGGCAGCGCTGGCCCGGACGCTGGATGTCACCGCGGCGCAACTGGCACTGGCCTGGTCGCTGCGAAATCCGGGCGTGATTGCGATTCCGAAGTCCTCGACGCCTGCACGCCTGGACGAAAACCGGCGCGCGGCGTCGCTGCACCTCACGCCGGACGTCACCCGCGAACTTGACCGCCTGTTTCCGCCGCCACGACGGGCCACGCCGCTCGCGATGCTGTAGGCACCGCTGGTCGGGGACAGGGCCGCCCAACCCCTTGATTATGCGATTCGGAACCCAGCAATATGCGTCGTTTCAACGGGTTGGCTACCGTTCGTCGCCGTGGCACGGTTGCTGCTCTTAGTCTGTCATCGGGCCCTTGGCAATGGACCCAACCCAGACAGGAGAAGCACCGTGACCTACACCTACTACGATTACCTCGATCTGGCCCCGGGCGCATGCCCGGCACGCATCGAGGCCGCGTACGCCGCGGTGCTGGAACGCTTTCAATATGGGGCCACCGACTCGGGCCAGGATCTGTCCCAACTCGTGCGGATGATCCACGCGGCCTACGAGGTGCTTTCGTCACCGGCGAGCCGCAAGGGATATGACGAGCAGCTGGCGCGGGAGGCCGCGGCGGCTGATGCGGAACTGAAGCTGACGCTGGATGCGCTTCCGAGCTTCATGACGCGACGGGTGCAGGATGTTCCCGCCCCGCTGCGAGCGGTGTTCGGGGCACTCGCTGCCTGAACCCACGCCAGCCCACTTCACACGGTTACGGCCGCCGGGAAAAGTTCTTTTTTCCAGACTGCAAACAGCGATGCGGTCGGCGGCCGTATTCGCAACACTTGACCGGAGCGACAGGAACATGCGAACGCGCTTTGAATGCACACGAAATGCGATGCGTGCGCCCGTCCGCCGGAGCCTGTCCCGCGCCGCAGCCGGCCCAGGTCGCAATGTTGCGAACCGGTTCGGAACCCGGCGCGCGTGCGTCACACCACGCCGATCGGCACGGCGCGCCCGCCCGGTGGCGTTGTTGCCTCGCGGCTTCGTGCCGCTGGTCGTGCACTGATCGCGGAGCACGCAGCCGAAGCTCCGCGCGGCGCAACGCACAAGCATTGCCTGCCGCCAAATCGGTGGCGCTGAGCGACTCTCCAGGGCATGAAACACGCGCGTCACAGGCGTTGCATCGGCGCGCCTGCGAACGGGCTGCAGGCGACCTTTGCCGTGCCCTTCGCGCATGGCGAAGGCCGGGGCGTGCATCAGGCCTCGGCCATAGGTCGTATGGCCGCCATCCGCATTCAGTCGTTCAATGCAGTCTAGCTGGTTGCCATTGGTCGGACCGCCTTTGATCCGCACGCAAGAGGCATGACGCTGGCAAAGATCTTGCAAGGGTGTTGTCATCCCCTCAACCCAACGGTGTCGCGACATCAGCACGCCGGCCGTGGAGATCACGCACGTGGACAAATGCGTTGCCTGTCAGTTCTATGACCGCCAGATGGCCAAATCCACCGACAACCAGGGCGTGCATTGGGGGCAATGTCGACGCACTGCGCCGATGTTGCACCCGATCAATGCCAAGTCCTACATGATCGAAGGGGTGTGGCCGCACGTTCGCGACGACGACTGGTGCGGCGAATGGAAGATCGCCCACCGTCCGCTGCAGATTCGGCCCAGCGAAAGCGAAAGCATCAGCCCCTTGCATGCAGCGAGCTCGCCGGGAAACGCAAGAGCCGCGGTGCTGGCATCGCTGCAGGGCAATGGCAGCACCGGCTCGTTTACGGTGAGCGCGGTGGCGATGCCCATCGCGTCGGCCGGACGAGGGGACTGACAGCGCGTCACTGCTGACTCGCTGCGGCTGCGCCCGCCACGCGCGCGGTACATCGTGCAAACGATGCTAGAGTCGTACCCGGTCGATCCCGGCGTCCTGTGCGCGCCACGCGACCCCCAACGCCATGCCCGACGTCGAACTCGCCGCCATGTCTGCCGGCGAAACCGTATTCGTTACGCCCAACAATCGCCTGGCGCGCGATCTTGTCGCGCGCCATGACACCGCACGACTCGAACGCGGCATGGTGGCCTGGCCGGCCGTGCGGGCCTTGCCGTGGTCGGCGTGGATCCGGTCGCTGTGGCTCGATGCACTGGCTGCCGGCGCATGGGCAGATGCACGCGCGCTGCTTGCTCCGGCCGCCTCCGCACTCCTTTGGAGCCGGATCGTCGCCGATGCAGGCGACCTGCTCGATGCCCAGGGCGCAGCAGATGCCGCCGCCGAGGCGTGGGATGCATTTCATGCATGGCGCGACCCTGGTGAATCCCTGGAAGCATGGCAGCACGCCGGCATCGAAGACGATGCGGCCACGTTCAGCCGATGGGCGACACGGTACCGCGCTGCGCTTGATGCACGCCATCTGCTCGATGCCGCCGAAGTCGCCGACGCGCTGACTTCCGCAGCGAAGGCCGTTCCGGCATGGCGCGACCTGGCCGTGGTGTTGACCGGGTTTCTTGAATGGACCCCGCAACAGCAACGACTGCTGGACGCGCTTGCCGCCGCAGGTATGCGAATCACGATCGACGTCATGCCTCCGGCGCGGGAGTCGAACCGATCGCGGGTGGCATGCGACACCGCGGAGTTGGAACTGGCGGCCGCGCTGGCGCACGCGCGTGCGGTCCTGCTGTCCAATCCAGCCACCAGGGTCGGCATTATCGTCAGCGACCTCGCTACACGCCGCGATGCCGTCATCGCGGCGGCCGAGAACATGCTCTGTCCCGAGCTGATCGAGCGCGCCGAGCGCGATGCACCGCGACCGTACGACGTGTCCCTCGGTCAGCGACTTGCGGACATCCCGCTGGTGGCCGTGGCGCTTCGCCTCATTGAATGGTCGGCGAGTGCGCTGCCGGTAGCAACCGCCGCGGCTGTCCTGCGTTCGCCGTACCTGGCAGGCGACGCCGACGCCTGGCTGTTCCGGTCGCGCCTCGAGCGCGAATGGCGCGAAGCAGGTGTCCAGCGTGTGACGCTGGCCGCGGCGATGTCGGCGTTGCCGCCCGCCGATCCCATGGCGGCGCTGTGGAAGGCATCGAACGCGCTGGAGTCCGGCCGCATGTCCGCCGAATTGTGGGCCCACGCCTGGCGCACGTGGCTCGCGAGCATGGGCTGGCCGGGAGCGCGCCCGCTCGGGAGCAACGAGTGGCAGGCGCGCGATGCATGGTGGCGATTGCTGGGCACGTTTGCGAAACTCGACGACCTGATCGGCAGCGCCAACCGCAATGATGCGATCGGGATATTGGGCACGATGGCAAGGCGAGCCATATTCGCGCCAGAGTCACAGGGCGCACCCATTCAGATACTGGGCATGCTCGAGGCGACGGGGTTGGAATTCGACCTCGTCTGGGTCACCGGGCTCGCGGCCGACCGCTGGCCACCAGCAAGTGCGCCCCATGCCTTGCTGCCGCTGGCGTGGCAGCGAAGGCATGGCGTGCCACAGGCCGACGCCGCACGCACGCTGGCCCATGCAGGTGCGGTCACGGACGCACTCGCGCGTTCCGCGCCGATCGTCATTGCAAGCCATGCAGAGCGCGAAAACGATGCGCAGCGCACCGTTTCGAGCCTGGTCGCGCATTGGCCAATACGCCATGCCGAGCCAACGCCGGGCTATGCAGGTCGTGTTCGCGCCATGGCGAGTGGCCCGGTTGAATTCGAGTCGTTGCCGGACGCGATGGCACCGCCCGTCGATGCCGGTACCCGCATCGGTGGCGGCGTCGCAATCGTCGAGAGCCAGAGCGCCTGTGCGTTCCAGGCCTTCGCGCGGTTCCGCCTGCGCCTCGACGCGTGGCCGCCCGTTGCCGCAGGTCTTTCGCCCGCGGAGCGCGGACTGATACTTCATGCCGCCTTGGCGGCATTCTGGCAGGCGACGCAATCCCACGCCAACCTGTCCGCGTTGACGGTGTCGGAACTGGATGGTGCCATTGAAATTTCAGTGCGCGCGGGGCTGACGACGTTGGATGCCCGCCGCTGGCGAACGATTCCGTCGCCAATCGCCGCAGCCGAAGCGGACCGGCTGGCAAGCGTCATCCGCGCCTGGCTCGACACGATCGAGCGTCCCCGCCCACCGTTCACCGTAGAGCAAGGCGAGGCAACGCATGTCCTGGCGTTGGGCGGTCTCGAGTTTCGCCTGCGCATCGACCGGGTGGATCGGCTTGAAAGTGGCGGTCGAGCGGTGATCGACTACAAGTCCGGCCGCGCCATCGGTCCGAGCCGGTGGTTCGCGACGCGTCCGGCCGGCACCCAGCTCGGGCTCTATGCGCTGGCGCTGGATGCCGAGTCCGGGCGCACTGCCGGCGCCTCCGTGCGCGCGGTGGCATTCGGGCAGTTGAAGGCCGGGGCCGTCAAGCTGATCGGACTTGCTGCCGATCCTGCAGCGTGGCCCCAGTTGACAGTACCGGGCAGCGGGCGACAGTTGCCTGTCGCGGATTGGGCGGCTGCCACGACATTCTGGCAGCAGCAATACGGCGCGCTGGCGACCGCGTTCCGCGCCGGAGTCGCCGATGTCCTGCCGCGCAATGCGCAGGACTGTCGCTACTGCGAGATGCAATCGCTATGTCGGATTCAGCGTCTCGACGATCCGATCGCGGCCGATCCGGATGGCCCCACCGAAGACGATGATGACGACGCCTGAGCACGACGACGCCCGTGCGGATGCGCAAGCGCGTTCGCGCGCGCTGGATGTCGAGGCTTCGTTCCTCGTGCAGGCACCGGCAGGGTCGGGCAAGACCGGGCTGCTGATCCAACGCGTCCTGGCGCTGCTCGCGCACGTCGACCGGCCCGAGCAGATTCTGGCCATGACCTTCACGCGCAAGGCTGCGGCCGAAATGCGCGAGCGCGTGCTGCGCGCCTTGCGGGACGCGCACGATGACGCGTCGATCGATCCTGCGAACGCGCACGAGTTGCGCACGCGGGCATTGGCGACGGCCGCGCTGGCGCGGGACTCGCGTTGCGAGTGGCATCTGCTCGACAACCCATCGCGTCTGCGCATGATGACCATCGACGCACTCGCGACGGCCTTTGCCCGCCAGGCGCCGATCACGACCGGGCTGGGGGCGCTGCCTGCGTTTGTCGATGCCGCAGCCGGCCTCTATCGCGAAGCCGTACTGGCCGCATTACGCGACGCGGCTAGCGACGATCCGGCGTGGTGTCCATTCCTGGCGCATCTCGACAACGATGCCGGCACGGCGGTCGATCTGCTCGCCGCCATGCTCGGCAAGCGGGATCAGTGGCGCGGGCGCCTGCCGGTCGGCGCTGTCGGCGCCGAGGTCCGCGGCGCATTCGAGGTCGGACTGCAGCACGAAACCGATGCGGCGCTGGCGCGACTGGCCACGTTGCTGCCGGGGTCCATGAATGGGGAACTGGCCGTTCATACGCGGTTTGCTGCAGCCAACCTTGCCGTCGAGGGCCATGCGGACCGCGTCACCGCGTTGACGGTGGCGGCCGATTCCGGCGGGTTCCCGCCGGCCTGCAGCGACACGCTGGAGCAGTGGCAGGTGATCGCGAACTGGCTGCTGGTCAAGGGCGAGGCACGCGTGCGCGTGCAATGGAACAAGAACGCAGGCTTTCCGGCCGGCGACAAGAGCGATGAAGGCCGCATCCGCGCCAAGGCCAAGGCTGCGATCGAGACATGGTCGCAAGACGCGGCTGCGGTGCCGGGATTTGCACTGGCGCTGCACGCCGTACGCACGCTTCCACCCGCGCGCTACAGCGACGAGGCGTGGACCTTCGTTGCGGCGACGCTTGCGTTGCTGCCGACACTCGCGGCACAACTGCAGGTCGTATTCGCGCGAACGGGCGAGACGGACTTCATCGAAGCGACGCTGCGGGCGCTGACCGCGCTCGGCGATGCCGACGCACCCGGCGAGTTGTTGCTCGCGGCGGATCTTTCGCTTGCGCATGTTCTGGTCGATGAATTTCAGGACACCTCGTGGACCCACCTGGAACTGGTTGCCCGCCTCACTGCGGGATGGTCGCCCGGGGACGGCCGCACGTTGTTCGCGGTCGGCGATCCCATGCAGTCGATCTATCGGTTCCGCGAGGCCGAGGTCCGGATCTTCCTCGATGCGCAGGCTTCCGGCCGCATCAACGACATCGCGGTCCAGTGCCTCCGCCTGACGCGCAATTTTCGTTCGGACCGTCCGGTCGTCGAGTGGATCAACAACGTCTTTCCGACGGTGCTGGGCACGGCGGGTGACCCGGCTCGCGGGGTCGTCGCGTATGCACCGGTATTGGCCACGCGCGAAGGCGAGGGAGATTCGACGCCGACGGTCGAACTCGTTGTCGATGCCAACGCGGAAGCGGCGCGCGTGGTCCACCTTGTGCGCGCAGCGCAACGCGCCGGCGCCGGCGATATCGCGATCCTGGTGCGGTCGCGGGCCCATCTGGCGATGATTCTGCCGGTACTGCGCCGCGCGGCGATCCCGTTTGCGGCAATCGACCTCGAGGTTCTGTCCGAGCGCCTGGCCACGCGCGATCTCCTGACCTTGACCCGGGCGATCACGCAGCCGGCCGACGCCGTGGCCGGCCTCGCGCTGCTGCGTGCGCCGTGGTGCGGCCTCACGCTTGCCGATCTGCTGCCGATCGCGGACGTCGCGCGAACGGACACCGTGCTGGCGGCGATCCATGCCGACGCCGTGCACGCGCGGCTTTCGCCCGACGGCCAGGCGCGCCTCGCGCGGTTGCGCGCGGCACTGGCCCCCGCGCTGGCCGCGCGCGGCCGCATGCCACTGCACGAAGTGGTGCGCGCGGCATGGCTGGCCCTGGGCGGTCCGGCGTGTGGCGAGGGCGAGGTCGACATCGGGGGCGCGGCACGGTACTTCGACACGCTGGCGGCACATGCCCGCGGCGGCGACCTGCCCGATTGGGATGCATTTGCGGACGTCGCCGCGAGACTCTATGCGGATCCCGCGCCGGTAGCGTCGGGCGCGGTGCAGGTGATGACGTTGCACAAAGCCAAGGGCCTTGAATTCGATACCGTGATCCTGCCGGGCCTGGCGCGCCCCACGCGCGGCAGCGACAACCCGCCCCTGCGCTGGCGCTTGCGCGAGCAGGCGGGGGGCGCCAAGGTACTGCTGCTGGCGCCGCTGCGCGCGAGAACGGGGGCAAGCAGCAGCCCGGATCCCGTTTACGAGTACCTGAAGTCGATCGATGCCGATGAGGAAAGCGCCGAACTTGGCCGGCTGATGTATGTCGGTTGCACGCGCGCCAGGCGTCGTCTGCATCTTCTTGCCTCGCCGAAGGTCAGGGTCGACACCAAGTCCGGGACGCGATCGTGGGGCGACCCACCTTCGGGGACGGCCTTCGGACGGCTGTGGCCGGCCGTCGCAAGCCTGGCGTTGCCCGCCGAGCCTCCGGCCTTGATTTCGCAATCCGAAGACGTCGATGTGCCGGAGGCGCCGCCGCTCCGGCGCTTGCCGCTGGTATGGCGGGCCGAGGCGCCGCCGCCGGCGCTGGTGCACGCGCCGCAGCGGGTCAAAGTCGACCTCGATGCCGTGCCCTTTGATTGGGCCCAGGCGACCGCGGCATCGATCGGCACCGTCGCGCACCGCATGCTGGCGGAGATCGCGCGCGATGGGCTCCGTGCGTGGACGTCGGAACACGTGTCGGCCTGTCGCGCCCGCGTCGATGTGGCGCTGGCGGCCGAAGGCGTTCCTGGCCATGCGCGGGACGATGCCACGGCGCGCGTGCTGGCCGTGCTCCAACGCACGCTGGACGATCCGCGCGGACGCTGGCTGTTCGAAGCGACGCACGCCGACGCGCGCAGCGAATGGGCATTGGCCGGGTTGCGCGATGGCATCGTCGAACATGTCACGCTGGACCGCACATTCGTTGTCGACGGCGTGCGCTGGATCGTCGACTTCAAGACCGGTCGGCACGAAGGTGGCGACACCGACGCCTTTCTCGATCGCGAGGAAGTCCGCTACCGCGCGCAGCTCGAGAACTATGCCCGGATCATGCGCGGACTCGATCCACGGCCGATCCGTCTGGCGCTGTACTACCCGCTGGTCGACGGCGGGTGGCGGGAATGGTGCTGCGACGCGGCATAAATCCGCAAAATGCGATAGAATTCAAGCATCTACCGAACGCTTTAGAATCATGGCGTTACGGCACTATGCGCGTAGAACCTTCTACATTTTGCGGCGTTTCATGGGCTCGATCGTGTTGATCTTGAATGGGACGGGTCGGACCCTTAATGCGGCTAACGCTTTCATCTGAATTTATTCCGATAATCAAGAAATCACCTAGCTTGCGGGCCTCAGCC
>JANNKR010000299.1:0-44900 GCA_031396395.1 Betaproteobacteria bacterium | reverse complement strand
TCGCGTCCATTGCCTCGCGCGACGATTACTCCCAATTCGTGCTGAAGCGGCTGGCGGCGCACATCACCACCTCGCATGTGCTGCTGGTGCAGTGGGATGGCTACGTTGCCAATCCACAGGCATGGGAGGACGCGTTTCTGGAAGCCGACTACATCGGCGCGCGCTGGTTCTGGTACGACGACGGCATGCAGGTGGGCAATGGCGGCTTCTCGCTTCGTTCAATTCGCTTGCTGCAGGCGTTGGCCGATCCTAAAGTTGTGTTGACCGGGGCCGAGGACCTGACCATTGGCCGCACGTTCCGGCCCTGGCTCGAGCAGGAACACGGCATCCGCTTCGCGGACGGCGCCATGGCCGATCGGTTCGCGTTCGAAGCGGCCTACCCGATCGGCAAGCCCTTCGGCTTCCACGGTCTCTTCAATTTTTGCCGCACCGTTCCGCCGGGCGAACTTGCCGGCCTCGCGGCCGGTTTCTCCAATGCCATCGCCCTCTCGCAGCAGTGCCGGTCGCTGCTGCGCAACTGCCTCGCGCTCGGACAATGGCAACCGGCGACGGCGATCGCGCAACGGATGCTGGCCGCAGCGCCCGCCGACCACGAGGCAACGGCGGCGCTGTCGCAGGCACAGGGCGCCGCCGCGCGCGGACTCGGCATCGGACGCAATGACCCGTGCCCCTGCGGCAGCGGCAGGCGCTACAAGCAGTGTCACGGCGCGGCGTCGACGTCCGCGGCGCCGGCGATCGGCGCAGCGCCGGCGTCCGCGGCTTCTACACTCGGCCCCACGCCAACGGCCGCGGCACCCGCTGCCACCCCGAAGCCGGCGGCCAACGCCAGCGCCATCGTGGCGCTCGGGATGCAGGCGCACCGCGCGGGCGATCTTGGAACCGCGGAACGGCACTATCGCGAGGCGCTGGCGGCGGCCCCGGATCATCCGCTCGCGATCCACTACTTGGGCGTCCTTCACTATCAGCACGGCCGGCTGGACGAAGCGATGCCGCTGCTCGACCGGGCCGTTGCGCTGAATCCAATCGAGCCGGAGTTTCACAACAACCGCGGGCAGGCGCTGGCGGCGCTACAGCGGCTGCCTGACGCCGAGGCAGCGTATCGCCGGGCGCTGGCCCTGAAGCCGGACCACGCCATCGCCTGGAACAATCTCGGACTGACGCTGCAGGCAGGCAGCGACGTCACGGGCGCGGTGGAGGCGTTTCGGACGTCGTTGCGATTCGCGCCGGACTTCACGCAGGCGCATTGGAATCTGGGACTCGCGCTGCTGCTGCAGGGCCACTATACGGAGGGCTTTGCCGAATACGAGTGGCGCCTGCGCGTGCCAGAACTGATGGCGCGCCTGCCGACATTGCCCGGCAACCGCTGGAACGGCGGCGACCCCGCCGGCAAGACCATCCTGCTCACCGTCGAGCAGGGCCTCGGCGACACGATCCAGAATCTGCGCTTCGGTCGCCTGCTGGCAAGCCGTGGCGCACGGGTGATCGCTGCGGTCACGCCACCACTGCAACAACTTGCGGCCACCGTGCCCGGTATCGATCAGGTGGTGCTGAACTCCGCGCCACCGCCGCCCCACGATGCGCATGTCTCGGTGATGTCATTGCCAGGATTGCTGGGCACGACCGGCGAGAGCGTTCTGGCCGTGGTGCCCTACCTAGTGGCGCAGGATGAGCGTGTGACGGCCGCACGTGGCAGCGTGGATCGCATGGGAGGCCGGTCACTCAAGGTCGGCATTGCCTGGACCGGCGCCGTCGGCAATACCTACAATGCGCGCCGGACCTGCCCTCTGGAGGCGCTGGCACCGCTGTTGCAGATCGATGGCGTCCGCTGGTTTTCGTTGCATCGCGAAGGCGACGCAATCGCGGCGACCGACACCGTGCATGCGGCGAAACTCATCGCCCTGCCGGAACGCAATGACCTCGACGGCACGGCGGCGCTGGTCACCGCACTCGACCTCGTGCTCAGCGTGGACACCAGCCTCGCGCACCTCGCCGGAGCCCTGGGCAAACCGGTGTGGGTGCTGCTGCCCTCGGCGCCGGACTGGCGGTGGCGCGAGCATGGCACGACCAGCGCGTGGTATCCCACGGCAACGCTGTTCCGGCAAGTCCTGGCCGGCGACTGGTCCGTGCCGATCGAGGCGGTTGCGACAGCGCTGCGCAATCGAGTTACGCAGCACCGGGCGACGGGTGGCCTGTAACGGGGCATGCCGTACGCTACCGCTTTCCTAGTTGCGCACCACTAGTGGACTGTAACGCCCATTTCGAGACTGTCTGGCGAGCGCTCCGCACCGATTGCCCAGTTGCGCGCCACTAGCCGCGCAGAAACGTAGTCAGCGCGACAATGGGCGCGGGGTCGTCGAACACCTGCGCGTGGGCGGCTTGAAGGCGACCGGAAATGGCCATGCGCCAGTCGCGGTCACGAACGAGGCGCACCACCGTGGCCACGTAGGTGTCGGCATCCGCTGCGATCAATTCCTCGACCCCCATCAGCGTCAGCATCCCGGCGCTTTGCCGCCCGCGCATGAATCGCCCCGGCAGCGTCACCATTGGCAAGCCGCTTGCGATTGCGTCGAGACTTGTGTTGCCGCCCGACCAGTGCAGCGTGTCCAGCATCACGTCGCAGAGCATGTTGAGGCACAGGTAGTCCTCGTGTCCGCATTGCGGCACGAAAGAGGTGCGATCGGCCGCGATGCCGGCCGCAGACAACCTCGCGCGAAACGCCGCCGTGAGCCTGGGGTCCCGGCCTTCGAAAAACACCAGTCTTGCCTGGGGAAGCTCGCGCAGCACCTGCGCATAGAGTGCGTCGTTGTCCGGATGGATCTTGAACAACGATTGCGGGCACAGGAGCAGGTAATCATCGGCCGGAAGACCGAAGTGTTCACGCGTCGCCGGCGCCGGCAGCTGCGGCCGCGGATACTTCGTGCCGATGCCGGGGAGCATCACCAGTTTCTCGGTGTAGTGATCCGCGCCGTCCGGCGGTTCCATCGCGGCGCTGGAAAAAAAGACATCGATCGTCGAATGCCCGGTCGTCACCGGATGTCCCCACCCCGCGCATTGCAGCGGCGCAAGACGCAGCGCGGCCAGCGCGAACGTCGCCCCCCCCATGCCCAGCTCCGGATAAACGAGCACGTCGAGCTGATCGCCAAGAATGCGCGGGGCGACCTGCGACGGCCGCCATAGCGGGCAGTGCCGGAAGTGATCCGCCCGCGCGGCCAGCCGCCCGGTCAGCGCATCGTTCTGCGCGGCCAGGTGATACACCCACACTTCGAAGTCGTCGCGCGGCAGGTCGGTGATCCAATGCTCGAAATAGCGTCCCGCCGTACAGTCGCGAAAGAACGCAGACGCGAACCCGATGCGAACTCGTGATGTCCCGTAGGCCCGCCGGTCGGCGGGCCGCCGCCATGCAGGACGACTTGCGCCGATCATCGCGCCGACGAGCGCCGCGTAGCGCTGCTGCAAGACCTTGTCGTCGCCACCCTGATAAGCCAGCAGGAAATTGCTCCAGCGCAATTCGTCCAGCAGCCGATCAGGCGCCAGCGTCATGGCAGCGGCCGGCAGCTAACTCTCCAGTTTCTGCAATCCATGGTCGACGGCGGCGCGCGCCGCCACGAGCCCGGCAGCACCTTCCGGCACCATCGGCAGCGTGAGCCGCTCCGCCAGCGCCGCACGCAGCAACCTGGGATCACGACCACGCGCACCGGCAAACGCGACACGGGCTGCCTCGAGCTCGTCACGCTCGGCGAGCGTACCGCCCAACTGGAACAGCGCATTGGCATCACGTGGATCGAGTTCGACCACGCGGCGAAACAGAGACGCTGCCGATTCGAGATTGCCGGCCTGACGCAGCAGTCCTCCAAGCGTCATCAGCGCGCCCGCATGATCGGGCGCCAGCGCCAGCGCGCTTTGCAAGGCGGATTCGGCGCCTGCGTCGTCGCCTCCTTCGCGTCGCAACGCACCGAGATTGGCCCACGCCAGCACGTACGCCGGGTCGGCCACCGTGGCGCGTTCCACCGCGCGAACGGCATCGGCGATCCGGCCCACACTGCGCAACGCGTTGCCAAGGTTATTCCACCCGCGGGCAAAGCGCGGATCCACCTGCACCGCGCGTTCGAACGCTGCGATCGAGTGCTCCACCCGTCCTGCATCGGCCGACACCAGGCCCAGTTCGTTCCAGACGCGAGCCTGCCCGACATCGAGTGCGAGGGCGCCTTCCAGATCGACGATCGATCGCGCCAGATCACCGGTGACCTCATGCGCCCGGGCGCGCAGTACCAACGTGGCAACGCGTTCCGGTATCGGCAGCGAACGATCCGTGAGCATGGCGTCTGCGAGCGCGATCGCCGCGGCCGCCTCACCACCTGCGACGTGCGACGCAATCATTGCAAGTCGGGAATCGGCCATCGAAGTCACCTTTCCATTGCGGTTGCATTGTCGTGCGACAGGATAGCCTGCATGTAGGCTGCCTCGAGATTGCGGGCATGCTGCACCATGTTGACGAGCGGCGAATCCTTGAGTCCAGCGGCAATCCGGGAACGAACGTCCGCCAGGAAGACCGGATCCTCCGTCAATCGCACCGCGATCTCGAGATACTCACGGCCGGCCTGCGCGACCGTCTCGCTCACACCGAGGTTGGTCAGTATCGAATACCCGGTGCGCTCGCCATGGCGACGCCCGACCAGCGTGACGACGGGTACCCGCATCGCCAGCGCCTCAAGCGTCCCGTTTACGCCGCCGAAAGGCATCGTGTCGAGCACGAAATCGACGACGTGATAGCGGGCCTGATTTTCCGCGTCGTCGCGCCCCTGCGGTATGAACACCAATCGATCCGCGGCGATACCGGCGGCACCGGCAAGCCGCAGGTAGCTGCCACGCAGGGCGGGATTGGCCGGCGAAAATGCGAGTACCGCGCGTGGAATGCGCTGCAGCACCTCGCGCCAGAGGGCGAGGCAACGCCGCGACAGTTTCAACGGCGTGACGAACGCGCCGATCACGACGGCATCGGCAGCGATGCCGAGCTTCGCGCGATCGAACGGATGCGTGGTGGCGGGCGCGACGCAGCGCCACGGGTACACGCATCCCTCCATCAGCAGCAGCCGCTCGATCTGGAACGCCTCGCTTTCCGGCACATCGGCGAACCGATCGGTGAGTTTGAAATCGATCGCGGACAGGCCCACGGTACCGGCGCTGGCAACGTGCGTGATCTGCACTCGAGCCGGCTTGCGCGCAAGGATGCCCGGACGCGCCCCGCGCGTGTGCGTGGACAGGTCGACCAGCAGATCGAGATCGTCCCCGGCAATACGCACGGCCGCAGCCGCGTCGTCAAGCGCGGCCAGCTCCGTGAACTGGGTCGCCATCCCGGCAAAGCGCTCGGTCCATTCATCGCGCTCGCTCGACATCGAGTAGACATGGACGTCGAAGCGCGCGCGATCATGATGCGCCATGGCCTGCCAGATCATCTTGCCCATCACATGGTTGCGCAGATCGGCCGAGAGGTAGCCGACCCGCAGGGGACCCGGGCGGCGTACGCGCGATGGCGGCATGGGTCTGCCATAGACCTCCTGAGCGGCGACGTCGTACCGCTGCGCCATCACCAGCAGCAGATCCGGTTCGATATCGACGAACAGCAGCAGGTACAGCAGCTCTTCAAGGCAATCGACATGCTCGGCGGCATCGGCGGCGACATACGTGTCGCGCCGGATTCCATCCAGTATCGCTTCGATCTGCGCGAAATCACCACGATGGGCACCGACCTCGAGCCCCAGCACTGCCATTGGCAGCGCGGCTGGGCAATGCGTTCGAAACCGGTCGAAGTTGGCGAACCACGCGTCCATCCGACCGGCCGCAAACAGCGCTTCGCCGAGGTTCTTGTACGCGGCGACATGCCGGGGATCGATTGCCAGGACCTGATGGAACGCCGCCACCGCGGCCTCGACGTTGCCTCGCAGCGCAAAAAGGACACCAAGATTGAAATCCGCGGCAACCATGCCGGGGTCGAAGGTCAGCGCCCGCTGCCAGGCTCGCGTCGCGGCGTCGGGGTCGCCGGCCATCTGCAGTGCCACGCCATGGCGAAAGTGCAGGTCCGCCGTCGCCGGCGCGAAACGCAACGCCTGCGCAAACGCTTCCGCCGCGGCGCCACCGTCGCGCCGCGCCAGTTCGGCCTGGCCAAGCACACGCCACAGACCCACATCGCGCGGCGCGCGCGCCAGGCCTTCGCGAGCCAGCGCAACCGCCTCCGCGGTATCGCCACCTGCAACGACAATTTCAGTGGCTGAAATGCGCGCCTCGACAAAATCGGGGGCGGCCGCAAGCGCGGCGGCATACGCTGCACGTGCCTTCGGCAGGTTGCCGGCGGCGCCGGCAATGTTGCCGGCAAGCTGCCAGGCCGGTGCCCATGTCGGCTGTTCGCGCAGGATCTCGGCATACCCCGCTGCCGCTGCATCGACGTCGCCATCCCGATGCATGACGATGGCCGCATCCCATCGCTCCATCAGTTCATCGACGGACAGGCGACCGCTGTCGGCCGTCGCCTCACGCAAATCATCCAAGGCTTGCCGGAGCGCTTCCCCGCCTTCCACAATGCCATCGACCAACGGCGCTCGATGCGGCGGCGCGCCGGTGGGCATCGCCAGTATCCGGCGCGCCGGACGCATCGCGAGGAGGGGTCCGGTCGCGAGTGACAGCCCAGCGGCATCCACCAACACGTCGCAATCGCGGGCCGCAAGCGCGCGCGCCACGTCGACCTCGGGGCGCAGTGGAATCACCAGCAGTGCGACGCCGGCCAACGGGGTCGAGGCAAGCGCCGCGCGCACATCCTCCGGTACGGACGCAGTCAGCACGAGATGCCACGCATCGGACGGCAACGCCCTGCCCTTGAGCGTGTCGAACCATGCCGTCCAGGCGGCGGTATCCGGTGCCGGCGCGATCCAGGCGACACGCAACGCCTTGCCCGCAGTACGCCGCGGCCACAATAGCGGGACCGCCGGCGCGGCACGCGATGCCGTCAACGCGCTATAGCGGTCGGCAAGGTTTGCCGCGAGCTGCAAGTCCGAACCCGACACTGCGAGGGCGATGCGGCGCATGGCATCGGAATCGTCGGGGACCCAGGCGCGTTCCGCCATCCCGGCCGGCATCGGCACTTCATTCTCGGCCAGCACCGCGAGCAGCGGCGGCGCTGCGAGGCCGACGTGCTTAGCCAGCGACGCGAGCAATGCCGAACGCTCGATGGAGACATCCGCAGCAAGCGCGACCGCATACGCATTGGCCATTGCCGGCACTCTTGCCAAGGCAGGACTCCGCTCGACCAGCTCCGCGCAGCGTGCCACGGCAACGGGGTCGTGCAGCGCGGCGGCAGCGGCGGCGGCGGCAGCCTGCACGCGCTCGTTCTGCGGCGCAGCCGCTACGGCTTCGTCCGCAATCTGCCTTGCACTGGAGAAATCCCCATGCAGCAGTGCGGCCTCGGTCAATGCCTGTCGCGGTGGAACGAACGTGATGTCGAGACGTGCGGATCGATGCCACGCTGCGATGGCGTCGGCGGTCAGTCCCAGCTGCCACAGCACCTCGCCAAGGTGATAGGGCGGTAGCGGCGACTTAGGATCCTCCCGGGCCGCGCGACGGAAACACGGCAATGCATCGGCCGCGCGATCCGCGAACTGATGCGCCCGGCCGCGGGCAACCCACTCGGTCATTGCCGCCGCCGTCACGGTTTGAGGCGCGTGCGTAGTGCCGCACGCACCGTTGCCGGCGTGCAACGCGCCAGCAGGCGGCCAGCCGGTGTGTTTCGCCGCTTGAGCGCGACGCGCGCAAGCCGGCCGATCCAGCCGGCGCGTGGATCGGACTTCCGCGCCGGCGACGGCGGGTGCCAGGCCGCATACCGCAATGCCGCACGCACGCGCCCGGGCTCGAAAACCTTGAACCTGCTGGTTGCCTCGACCGCACCTACGAGCGCAATGTCATAGAGCGCAAACGTGCTCCGCGTCATCCGCTCGATCGTGGCGTGCGGGATTGCGCGCGCGCGCGCTGCCATCGCAGCAAGAACATCGCGCTTCGAAGCATCCAGCACCCCGACAAGACGCTTCAGCATCCTGGATTCGTCGCGCCACTCGGCGTCCGTCAGCACCACGCCCGCACCACTTGACTGCACGCGTTCGGCCAGCGCACCAATCGGCGGCACCACGGCCGGACGTCCCGCACCCCACGCCTCGGTCAGCGTGTAGCTGAATGTCTCCGGCCCGGCCGATGGAAAGAGGACCAGCGCCACTCGATAGTGCTCAAGGAGCGCGGGCAGCGACGCCGCATCGTAGCGACCATGCACGGTGAAGCGTGCATCAGCGGTCTGCATGGGGCCATGCTCGACATCCATGTACCCGATCAGCACGAATCGAATCGGCACGTTGCGTTGGCGCGCGCGCGCCACCAGGCGCTCGATGCGGCGCGCGCCCTTGTCCGGCCCGATCGCGCCCAGCAGCGCCACGGTGGGAATGCCATCATCCGGTACGGCAAGTTCCGGAGGTGCCATCGGTGTTGCCCCGTACTCGGGAGCCCCATGCGCAATCACCGTTGCCGGGCAATCCGGAAAGTACCGGTGCAGTGTCGTGGCGACCCATTGCGAAGGCGCGATACGGAATGCCGCCCGTGCCAGCAGATCGTGGTGCCGGGCGCGCCATTGCACGATATCCAGGTTGGCAAACACCGGCTGCGCGGCCAGGCAGCGATTGCATACGAACGCGTCGGTCTGCGCACCGCAGTACGCCCCTGCGGGGTCGAGAAACGTAATCGTCGGGCATGCGAAATTGAGGTCGTGGACGGTATAGCCGAACGGAACCGGCAAGTTCTCGAGTGCCTTGAGAATGCCATCACGGCATGCCGAGATGTTGTGCAGGTGGATGAGTGCGATTCCGAAGGTCGCGCAGATTCCGCCGACAAAATCGCGCCACGGCTCGTGCTCCGTGCGCAGGAACTCGTAAGTGACGATCCTGTCGTCCGGGCGATGCTCCTCCACCTGCCAGTAGTCGTCGACCGCGATGGCAAGATAGTGCCGCCAGCGATCGCGCGATGCGTGGATCAGTGCGCGCACGTGCGTCTCGGTACCGCCGCCGTGATGATGGATCACGTGCAGCACGCCGCGCCCCGGCGCCGACGCGACGGCCAGTTGAAGTGCCGCCGCCGCGCGCAGGGAGCGCAGCGGATCGGCAGCAATGTAGGCGTGCACCATGTCGAGATAATGGGGATGGCGCTGGAGGAGCAGCGCCGTGTTGCGCGGGCCGAGCCACGCCTTCTGGCCTTCGAACGAGCGCCCGCCGGTATGCACGACAAACGCATTGTCGGCGAGCACGTTGCGCCAGCCCGCCGCCGCCGCGCGCAGGCACAGGTCATTCTCCTCGCCGTAGCCGAGGCCGAAGGCGGGATCGAAGTTGCCGATCGCGTCGAGCAGCGCGCGGCGGACGAACATGCAGAAGCCGACGCCCGTAGGAAGATCGGGGTACGACGGCACTGCGGCCACCGCCATCGCGGCCGCGACTCGATCCGGGTCGGCTTCCCCGGGCCATGCATTGGCGACGCAGAAATCAGGGAACGAACAGATCTCGGCGTTGTTGGAAAACGGCGTGATCGTGCCGATGCGCGGATCCGTCGCGGCACAATGCATCAATGCATCCAGCCAGCCCGCAGTGACGATCGTGTCGGAGTTGAGCAGGATCACGTCGGCTCGGGACAGGCCCATGCCGCGGTTGGCCGTGCCGGTGAAGCCGAGATTGACATCGTTGCGCAACAACACGACCTGCGGATGCGCCAGGTTCGACATCTCGCCGAAGAATGTGGCGACACCCGGATGCGGCGACGCATCGTCGATGAGGATCAGTCGCACGTCCGGCCGCAGGTGGGCCAGCACGCTGGCGACACACTGACGCAAATCATCCGGCGCGTTGTACACCGGTACGACCACGTCGACGAAAAATTGCGCGGGAATGGCGCTCACATCCCGCGCCTGCGCTGCCACCATAGCCAGGCGCGCATCCACGGCAGCGACAGCCAGCCACGCAGGCTCTGCCGATACGCAATGAGGCGCTCCTGCGCCGCAAGCGCGCCTTCAAGGCGGGCGCGTTCTGCCTGCAGTGCCTCCACTGCCTGCCGGGCCGAACCCAGGGCCTCGTTGGCAGTATCCCGCGCGCGCAACACTGCCGAACGCTCGCCGGCAAGCGTGTCGCGTTCGACGACCAGCGTGTGGTGCTCGGTGATCAGCCGATCCCGCGCCTGCGCCGCGGCCTCGAGCTGTGCATCCCGTTCCACGATGATCGCTTCGCGTGCCTCGATCAATTGCTCGAGATGCAGGACATGCGCCGACTGGCGATCGAGTGCGCCATCGCGCTCCCGCAGCAGCGTGTCCAGCCGCAGGACATCGGCGGCACGTGCATCGAATCGTGCCAGTTCAAGTTCGGCCGGATCGGAGAACAGCGACACCCTGGGCGTCGCGGGAAGCTTGGCTGTCGCTGTCCGCGCCGCGACAACCACGAAGTACATGGCTTCCGGTGGCGTGGCGGCATCGACCCGCGCGTCGTCGCCCACGAAGGCCTCCACGCCACCGTGCGCATCCTCGCTCCACAACGCGGAGCCGAAGTACCGGCGCTGCCGGAACCAGCGGCGCGATGGAAATGCGAAGGCGAGCAGAGCGTCGAGTTCGGCGCGGGTCGGCTCGTGCAGATGAAACGGATTGCGGTAGCCGCGCGCGTCGGAATATTCGACCGGATTGGGGGCGGACAGCAGCAGGATGCCATCGGGAGTCAGTACCCGCGCGATCTCGGCGAGCATGGCTGGCTGTATCGCGCGCGGCAGATGCTCGATGGTCTCGAAAGACACGACGGCATCAACGGAGGCGTCCGCGAGCGGCAGCGCGGCCGCGGAAGCGCACTCGAAGCGGACGGTGGACTGCTGCGCATAGGTGGCGCGTGCGTGGGCCACTGCACCGGGATCGACATCGACGCCAATGACATGGTTGGCCACCGCAGCGAGCAGCACGCTGCCATAGCCCTCGCCGCTGGCGACATCGAGAACCCGTTTGCCGGCGACAAATCGTCGCGCGAACGCGTAGCGATGCCAATGCTCGTGCGCAATCTCTCCGGGCAGACCCGGGACGAAGCGTTCGCCGGTAAATTCGAGGGGTTTCTGCATGGTGCGCAGCGCGGGTGCAACTTGGCGCAAGGGCCGATTTTAGCCGATCGCAGCCTTGGCGCCGATCAGTGCCCTCGCTGCCTGTTTCAGCCCGATTCGTGCCAGCGATGGGGCAGACGAACGAACCCCATCTCACGCGAGGCACCCGTGACGACAAACGGGCACTCCACGTTGTCGAACAAGCGCACGCCCTCGGGATCCATGGCATGGGCGCGAACCACGTACTTGCCGGGAAGCAACGCAAGGCCAGGCAGCGTGAGGCCGAAGGCGTACCGGTTGTCCGGCATCGGGATCAGCGCAACCCCTTCCATATCGCTGGCGACACCATAGACTGGCGTACCATCCGCACGCACGATCCCGATGAGAACCACCGGGCAGCGGCCGTCGGGTGAAAAGATCTCCCCCCGTATGCTCAGAGTCTCCCCGTGGGAGAGCGGGCCCGAGGGCTCGATGGCAAGGTTTTGCACGGCATAGACCCCAGCGGCGTGGGCCACCGCCGCAGTGATCGGTTGCTTCGCCTGCGCTGACTTTTCCTCATGGAAGGCAAGGTACGCCTGCGTCACGTCCATCGCATCCCCTTGGCGCACCACCTGCCCATGGCGCAGCCACAGCGCATGGCGGCACAGCTTCTGGATGTGATACATGCTGTGCGAACACAGGAGCAGCGTGCCGCCGTCGGCCAGATACGCCTCCATCCACGCGATGCACTTCTTCTGGAACGATTCGTCGCCCACAGCGAGTACTTCGTCGGTGATGAGAATGTCGGGCCGAAGCGCGGTGGCAACCGCGAACCCGAGCCTGACGACCATGCCCGACGAGTAGTGCTTGATGGGCTCGTTGATATGGTCGCCGATGTCGGCGAAGGCCACGATTTCCTCGCGCTTGGACGCGATTTCGCGCGGCGAGAGCCCAAGCAGCGCAGCCGAAAGCTCGATGTTGGCAAGGCCGGTGTAGTCCGGATGGAAGCCCGAACCCAGCTCGAGCAGGGCGCCGACGCGACCATTGACTTGAACCCGTCCACGCGTGGGGGCGATCACGCCGGCCACCACTTTCAACAGCGTGGACTTGCCGGCGCCATTCTCCCCCACGATACCAAGCGACTGGCCGCGCTGGAGGGTGAAGCCGACATCGTCCAGTGCGCGGAACACGTGGGCGGCGCCGTTGCCGCGCAGCAGGTCCCAAACCAGTCGCAGCTGCCCGCCGCGTGATTCCACCTTGGCGTAGTCCTTGCCCACGCCTGCCAACGACAGCAGCGGGGCGCTCACACGAAATCCTCGAAGTAAGGCGAGAGCCGGCGGAACACCCATCGTCCCGCGAAGAAGATGGCGAGCGCTACCAGCACGGCAACGGCGTCGCCCCATTCGAGCGCCAGCTTGCCCTCCAGCATCGCGTCGCGCAGCCGGCCCACCAGCCAGCTGAACGGATTGATCGCGACCCAGGGCCGCATTACCTCCGGCACCAGCGTCAGCGGATAGAGGATCGGCGTCAGGTACATCAGGATCATCAGCGCCGGCATCAGTACGTGCTCGACGTCGCGGATGAATACCTGCAGCGCCGCGAAGAACAAGGCGATGCCGACAATGCCGATCGCCATGACCCCCCACAGCGGCAGCGCCAGCAGCAGACCTTCAAGGTGGATCGGCTCGCCGAACGCGACCAGCGCAAGCAACACCACGAGGTAGCCCGCAAGCTGCAGCGCGAGCGTCGCGGCGACCGACGCATAGATCACCAGTTCATGCGGAAAGGCGACCTTGCGAATCAGGCCGGCATAACCCGCGAGGCTGGTCGCCGCACGCTGAATGCCCTCCTGCGCCGCCAGCCATGGCCACAGCGCAATCGCGACGAATGAGAGGAAACTCTCGCTACCGAACCCCTTGGTTTTGAAGATCGTCGTGAACACGAAGTGATAGACGACCAGCAGCACCAGCGGATGCACGAAGGCCCAGGCAAAGCCGGACACGCTGCCGAGGTAGCGCGTATTGAGTTCGCGCCGGAAGAAGTTGACGAACAGAGCCCGGTCGCGCGTGGCGGCGGACGCTGCCGGGACTACGCTGGCACCGATTTGAACCGTCGGCTGCGTCATGCGGATGTTTTCGGTGAATATTGCCGCAGCGTCAGGTCAACGTGGCGAAGGATTGGACGGCGTCGCCGGTGCCGCCGGCGTCATCCCCAGCGCACGCTTGGCCGCCTCGATGTCGACCTTGGGTGTCAGCGCATCCACGGCCTCGCGGTTGACCTGGGTCTGCGGATCGCGCCGGACGGCGGTCACCGCCGCATCGCGCCGTTCGTCCACAAAGCGTTTCTTCAACTCCGCCATCAGCGTATCGCGCACCTGATCGAAGGGCGGGACCCCGGCGGGCCGCCGTGCATCCAGCCGGATCACATGCCAGCCGAACTGCGACTGCACCGGCTCGCTGATATCGCCCGGTTTGGCCAGCGCAAACGCAACGGCGGCAAATGCCGGATCCATTTCCTTGCGGCCGAACCAATCGAGCTTGCCACTGTTGACCGCCGCGGACGGATCGTCGGACAGTTCCTTGGCGAGTGCCGCCATGTCCGCGCCCGCAACGATGCGCGCGCGCATGGCAACCGCGAGGTTCCTCGCCTCGTCGCTGCTGCGCTTCTTGACGTCGAACAGTATGTGCGTGGCGATGAGCTGCTCAGGACGCTCGAAGCGGGATTTCTCGACCAGATAGACTTCGCGGGCTCGGGCCTCGAAGCGGGATTTGCCGGCTTCGAATTCAGCGGCGGCCTCCGCTTCGACCCGCTCGATGTAGAACTGGCCCAGCAATCGGTCGGCCTCCATCTGCAGGCGCAGCATGGTCTCCGGTTTCGTGTCCAGTTTGGCGCTTCGCGCCTGTACGGCCAGGGATTTCTGCACCAGCATCCGCACCAGCAGGTCGTTGACGCGGCGCGCGCTGTTGGCAAACCCCGCGCGCGTCTCGATAGGCAGGCGGGACAACTCGACGTCGTATTCCGCACGGGTGATCCTGGCGAAGCTGTTGGAGATCAGCACGGTATCGCCGCCGTCTGCGGCGGCTGATGCATTCGAGAAGGGCAGAACAGTGGCCGCCACTGCAATGGCAATGGCTGCAAGCAATCTTGATGTTGAAATTTTCATCGTGAAATCAGGCGCTGGCGGACAGCGCTTCCCGGAAGAAAAAGGGGCGAGGATTGCTCCTCGCCCCCGAAACAACTGAAACAAATACGCTTACTGGATTCGCGACGTGACCTTGTGCGACAGGTTGCCGCCGTAGTTCGACTGGATCGGGCCCAACGAGCCAGGAAGCGTCCCGTTTTCGAACGTGATCGCAGCGAAACCGACAACCGGCAGACCCGAGAACGTCGTCGAAGTCAGCGCCAAGACAGCGCCGGTCCTCGTGTCGAACACCGTGGATGCACCGCCAACCAGCTCGTGCTTGCCAGCCACTGGGGTAGCGAGGGCGAAGCCCAGCGCGATCCAGCCGTTGGAGAACGTCGACGGGATGTTCGAAAGGTTCTTCGAACCGAGCACGTTGGTGTTGTTCAACGTGATCACGTTGGCTTCCCAGCAGATTGAATCGGTCTGCGTGGGCGGCGGCGGCGAGAACGACGTCTGCGAAACGATGGTGCGCTCTTCGCGGTCGTACTGCGTGACGATGACTTCGTCGCACGCGCCGGACGCGCCAAAGTTGTTCTGGAACAACTTGGTGACGGTGAGACCAGCGTAATAAAGGTTCTTGGTCGGGAACGTCACCACCCAGTCGGTACCTGACTTGGTGCTGGCATCCAGAACGAACTCGTTGTACACGTTGTTGTGCATCAGCACGGCCGAGACCGGATCCGCCGAATTCGCTCCGGCGGTAGGCGGTACTGGCCACGACGTGATGTAAACATTGGACCCTGCAACGACAACCGACGTGGCGGGATTTACGTTAGCGAGGTTCGGCCGGATATCGCCAGGTGCGAACCAGATCGCGGTGGACGAGAAGCCGTCCAGCGCCGTTGCGTCCACGGCGAAGTCTTCGCCAAGGAGAACGTTGATCAGCGTCATGCTGCCGAAGAGACCGCCCGTACCGGCAACGGTATCTGCCGACGCGCCGCTCAACGGCGTGCAAGGCGGGGTGCCCGCAACGTGGGTCACGGCAGTGGCGGTGGCGCCGACGAGGTTGCCCATTTCGATGATTTCGACGTAGCCCTCACGGGTACGGTCGAGATCGGTGCCGGCCTTGTCGTCGTTGCTGCCCGAATAGGCAAAATTGACGAAGTTGGTCGGTGCCGTAGCGCTGCTCGAAACCTTGGGCGTCGTGCACGACGTATCCGCCGTGAAGATGCCGGCGCCGGTCGCGGTCGGGATGATCGCGGCGGTCCAGACGTCCTTGGCCGACAGGTACAGGTTGAAGTCAAGGACTTCGCGGCTGTTCTTGCCTTCGAGGAAGCGGACCTTGACAGCCTTGGCCGAGGCGGTCGAGTTGACGACCGACAGCAAAGAGTTGTACGGGGCAAGCGGCTTTCCATCGCGCACCGTGTAGTAGGGGTAGATCAGGGCTTGGCCCAGACCATCGTGGTTGACTGACACCGCCTGGGCGGCACCGGTCGCGCCAAGCGCGCTCAGGCCAGCCACGACGGCGTACAGCGACTTCTGTTTGAACGTATTCATAATTGGTGAAGACTCCTTATTGAGTGCCGTTTAAAGTGATCACTTTAGAACCAACAGCACGCGAATGTTATTACAGCCAGCACCTTTTGACAAACAAAGGCTCTCGTCCCGTGGGCTGGAGTGTGGATTTAATGCAACGTCTCAAAGCAGCGACACTTTGTGGCAATTCCTTCAATTCAGCTCACGTACCATGCCTGCCCGCCCTCGAACACCCATGATTCGCCGAGCGGGGTACTGATCCCCTTCATCATCCTATGATCATAGGTAAGAATCAAGCGGACGGTGCAGACGTCGCCTTCGCAGGTGACCGTTTCGACCTTGGCCTCGCGAAATGAACCACTGCGTAGCGACGACTTGAATTTGTCGAGCGACAGCACCTGGCGGGAGGCAGGGCTGAGATAGGCGTAGGCCGCCTCCATGTCGCCCTTGATCACCGCGTCCCAACGGGCCTGGGCGCGCACTGCCACGAGCGCCTGCCGGGCCTCTGGCGTGGTGGGGGCCGACATCGGGGCACCCCCGGGAACGGAGGCGCACCCCGCCAGACCGACCAGCAGAAGTGTCGCCGCCGCCCGACAGGCGCGTCGGGAAACAGCGACAGAAATCCGTGAAATGTGCAGAAATCCAGAAAAACGTTGCAAAACCATCAGTATTCTTTCAGTTGAGCGAAGGGATGGGTATCTGCGTCGGCGCGGGCGGCGGCGCCGGCTGCGGCGGGAAGACGAGGTCGGTGAACGGCTTGAAATACGGGAACAGGCGGTCAAGGTTGTCCATCTTGCGCCGCAGGTCCTCGATGGCGCCGCGGATGTCCTGGTCGCTCTCGACCACGCGGGGGGTGATGAACAGCACGAGCTCGGTCCGGTCGTTCTTCAGTTCCTGGTTGCCGAACAAGCCGCCGATGATGGGGATCCGCGACAGCAGCGGCAGGCCCTCGGAGTTGTTGGCACGCGCTTCACCGATGAGCCCACCCATGACCATGGTCTGGCCGCTCTGCACGCCTACGTAGGTCTGTACCGAGCGCGTGTTGATGGGCGGCGCGTCGCCGACCTGGGCAGGCGTTCCGGGGTTTGAGACCTCCGCCTGAACGTCCAGGGTCACCAGGCCACCGGCGTTGATGTGCGGCGTTACCTGCAGCAGGACCCCGGTGTCGATGTACTGGGAAGTCGTAGTGACCGCGTTGGTGGTGCCGCCGACCAGCGTCTGCTGGGACACGGGGATCCGGTTGCCCGCCTTGATGGTGGCCTTCTGGTTGTCCAGTGCCGCAATGTGGGGATTGGCGATGACCTTGGTGCTGCCGTAGGTGTCGAGCAGACTCAGGACCGCTGCGATGCCCCCGGGGAACGCGGCATTCTGGATGATGTAGGAGAACCCGCGCGCGATCGTCAGCCCGACGCCGGGCGCTTGCGGCGCCCCCGGATTGAACCCGCCCCCCCCGCCGGTCGGCGGGAGGATGAGTCCGCCGGCTCCGCGGCCAGACGGCGCGCCGCCCTTGAAGAGCCATTCGACGCCGAACTGCAGCTGGTCGGTAAGCGTCACTTCGGCGATCGTGACCTCGATCAGCACCTGCCGTTGCGCGATGTCGAGCTTCTTCAGTGCCGCTTCGATCACCGAATATTCGGCGGGGGTGGCGATGATCAGCAGCGTGTTGTTGTCCTTGTCCGCCACCACCTGCAGGTTGCGCACGATGCCGCTGCCGTCCGCCAGGCCGCCAGCGGCACGACCGGCCGCCACACCGGCGGCAACGGCCCCGGCTACCGCACCCGGCGTAACGCCTCCGGGATTGGCCACAGGAACCGCCGGCTGCGCCTGGAACTGCGGAGGATTGACGATGGAGCCAGCGGGCGTGCCTGGGGCGAGCCTGGGCGCCGCATCGGGTGCTGGCTGCGACACGCGGCCGGTAAAGGCTTGCTGGAGCAGCGGCGCCAGGCGCTCCGCGCGGGTGTTCTGCAGGTGGTAGACGTAGAACTGCAGGCCGCCGCCCGTTTCGCTGCTGCGGTCGAGCCGCTCCACCCACTTCTTCACTTCCTCGAGGTACGCCGGCTGGGGCGTGATGACCAGCAGGGCGTTCATGCGCTCGATCGGCACGATACGCAGGACCCCGGTGAGCGGACTCAGGTTGCGGTCGCCCAGCACCTTTTCGAGCTCCGTCATCACCGTCTTCACATCCGAATTCTTGAGCGTGAACACGCCTGCCGACATGCCTGCCATCCAGTCGATGTCGAACATGTCGATCGTGTCCATCAGGTGCCGCAGCTCGCGCTCCGTACCGGACAGGACCAGCAGGTTGCGCAATTCGTCCGGACGCACGGCCTGGGCATCCTTGGCGAACGGCTCAAGCAGCCGCAGCATTTCGCGTACGCCGATATAGCGCAACGGCACGATCTGCACGGAGAATCCGGATGGCAGCGCGCGGGTCGAATTGCCGAGCTGCGGCGTGGTGTTGCCGCGCACCGCGGCCGCCTGGGGCACGACCATGTACAGCCCGGCGCTCTTGACCATCGTCGCGCCGTTCTGCCGCAGCAGTGTTTCCAGAGTCGCGGGCAGCGCGTCGCGCGGGATGCCGGTCGATGTGCGAATGGTGACCGTCCCCCCTACAGAAGGATCGATCGTGTAGTTCTCGTTGAGGATGTCGCCCAGGATGTTGCGGACCACTTCGCGCAGGTCGGCACCTTCGAAATTGAGCACCACCCCGCCCCCGGTCGATTGCACGGCCGGACCGGCAGGCAAACCACCCCCGGGCTGCAAACCCTTGACGACAACCCCGCTGCCCCGGAACAGGCTGGCCTTGTCGGAGGCGGGCGTCTGCTGCTCGACCGGGGCCCTGGCGCGGGTCGCCGCATCCGCCAGCGCCGGCGACATGCCGGAGCCGCGATTGAGCGCGGAGCGGGCCAGCGAAGGCGTCTCCGGCGGCGGGCCGCCGGGTGCCGCACAGGCGCCCGCCAGCAACGCCAGCACGCAGAACACGGTCCCCTGGACCAAGGATTTTTTCGACATTGTTGTTGTGTCCTGACCAGCGTTGCGGGATTGAGCCCCGCGCCGGCCGGCGATTATCTCAAAGTGACCAGGCGCGGACTCATCGCCGCGGTTGTTGATAGCGTTGGTACACCGATGCCCACGCAGGATCGTTCGAAGCCGGGGGCGGGGCGGAACCACCGGGCGCCGCCGCCGCCGGCGACGTGGGCGTCATGGCGACCGGCCCGCCGGGCGGCCGCCCCGCGGCCGCAGCCTCGGCGTCGCGCGCGTTGCGGCGCCGTTCGGCCAGGACGTCGGCCACGTCCCGCACCTGAGGCGCGATCCGGGCCGAATCCGCCGCCGACAGGCCCGCCGCGGGAGGCACCCCGGCCCCCAAGGCCGGCCCGGCAACCACAGGCTGAATCGTCGTCCTGGGTCCGACCGCCAATTTGAGGCCAAGTTCTTCGGATTCGTCGCCCATGGTCAATTTCACGCGGTCCGCCTTGACCTCGGCGACCTGCATGCCATTGACGACTTCGCCCTGCAGCACGCGGCGCGCCTTGCCGCCATTGGTCTCGCGCAGGAACGCGGTGGCCTTGCCGTCGGTGATGAGCGTTCCGGTCAGCGCAAACTGCCCGCGTTGCATCTTCGGCTTCGGCGCCTCGGCCACGGCCACCGGCGCGGGCCGGCGCGTGGGATTGAACAGGGTGCGATCGATCGTATCGCGGCTGGTTTCGACCGTCGCGTCGGGCACATAGGCTGGAAGCACCGCGACCGTGATCGGCGGCGGCACCGCGGTGGCCGCGGCGGGCGGGACCCTTGTCCACTCGCGCCCCCAATCGACCTGCCAGCCGATCACCAGGACGAGCAGCGCAAGCGGCAACGTCCATACGGCCGTGTTTCTCAGTGTTGCGGAGACGACGTTCATCGATCCTCCATCACTTGGCCGGGGCGGGCTTGGCAATTTCAGGGTACGCCAGGGCGGATACCTCGAGCTGCACGTTGTTCTCAGGCTCCTGCCCCGGACCTGGCTTGAATCCCCGAAACGCGGACAGCGGGCGGATCGAGAGATTATCGACGGTCAGGTAGGGGATTTGCGCGTCGAGGGCCTGCAGAATCTTTGCCAGCGCCGGGGTTGTTGCAAAAAACTGCACAGCCACGGCGAGCTGCTTGAATCGGCCCTCATCCCGCGGACCGGGATTCTGGCTGGTGGTGATACGGCCACCGTTGTTCTCGATCGCCGCCCGGACCAGATCGGACAACTCCGCGCCGGCAAGGTTCGGCGCCGTGTTCTTGAGGTAGAAGCTGCGCCCGTCCTTCTCCTTCATGATGTCGAGCGCACTCCTGAGTTCGGGCGCCTGCGCCGAGACGCGCCGGTATCGTTCGAGGCGGTCAGCAAGGTCGCTGATGACGCCGTCGTAGTGCCGATGCAACAACACCAGGGGGCCCAGCAGCACGGCGAGCGCCAGCAGCACCGCGAGCACCAGCAACACGACCGCCAGGATGCGCTGCCGCGATGGATTGAGGCGCGTGGCGAAGGCCGGGGTCATGGCTTGGCCTTGACTGCGGGATCAGCAGGGGTCTTCGGGACCGCAGCACTCGAAGGCGGCGGCAAACCGCCAGGATTACCGGCAGCAGGGCCCGATGCTGTCGGTATCGGCGACGCCTTCGGAGCGGCCCCGGCAGCTGCGGGCGCGACGGATGGCGCGGCGGGTGTCGTCGTGGCGGGTGTCGTCGTGGCGGGTGTCGTCGTGGCGGGTGTCGTCGTGGCGGGTGTCGTCGTGGCGGGTGTCGTCGTGGCGGGTGTCGTCGCGGCGGGTGTCGTCGTGGCGGGTGTCGTCGTGGCGGTCGCCGAGGTCGCGCCTGCGTTGAGCGCAGGCGCTGTCGGAGCGCCGACGGCAGTTGCGGTGGCGTCCGGCGTTGTCCCGCCTGAAGGCGCGCGCACGATGAGTGGCAGCCGCTCGGGCGCCGTACGCGGCTTCAACTGGGCGCCCAGATCGAAGATTTCACCGGGGCCGGGCTGGATCTTGGTGGTTGGTGCGCGCGGCGCGGCCTGCGCGAAATGCTGCGAGTCCTCGAACAGCTGAACCAGGCGCCCAGCGTTGCCGGTTTCGCCGCGGACGAAGACCTCTTTCTGGACTTCCTTGCCCTTGGTGACGCTCTTCAATTCAAGTTGGGTGAGCCAGGTGTCGTCGGGGAGCAGCTTGCTGACGAAGTTCACCGCCTGCAGGGCACCGGGAAACGCGAACTTGCGTTCCAGTGCGGTGTTGTAGTCGGCGACCTTGCCATCGAGTTCCTGCCGCAATGTTTCCGAAATGGCCGCCTGGGCCCGGGCCTGGTCGGCAAGCGTGTTGAGCGCAATGGCGTAGTCGCGCTTTTGCCACAGCGGAATCACCACTGCGGCCAGTGCCAGCAGCGACAGCACCGCCAGCGGAATCCAGAATTGCCACCGCCTCCAGAACGATCTTGCCGGCCGCATGGCCGGCGGCAGGAGATTGACGCGAGAGGACGCAGCCATGTCTGCCGCGGCGGGCACCACCGCGGAAACTTCGGCGCCCCACGCTGCGGCGTGCTTCAAGGCCGGATCGACGACGGCGCGCCGGACCGCGGCAAAGTCGATGTCGATTGTGCCCCGTACCGGATCGCGCCGCGTGACCGCCGCATCGAAGTAAAGCTCCTCGGCCTTGAACGGTGTGTGCCGGTCGAGATCGTAGGTCAAGGCCTGCAGCAGGTTTTCCTCAACCGCGGCGGGCAGCACGATCTGCTTGCGCAACACGTCCCGCGCCGGCACTGCCACCACGATGCGCATTGCCGAAGCGGCGCCCCCGTAGACCATCGGCGCAAGCGATGTCAGTGCAGCGTGCCCGGCCGCGTTGGCGGATGCGTCGCCCGAAAGCGCTATTGACGGACCCTGCTGCATCGACGCGCGGCCCTGGTCGAGCACGGGCCGCCATAGGGTGGCATGGTCGCCGTCGAACAACAGCACCGGGCGCATCCTGCGGTGGGCCAATGCCGCCCGCGGCGCCGCCGGAACGAAGGGCCCCAGTTGACCGGACCACCACTCCAAGAAACCGGCGAGCCCGAGCCGCCGCGCGAACTCCTGCACGTGCGGCGAAAGGGAACGCAGGGTCAGCGGACGGTCAGCCATCGCGTCTTGTTCCATTGTCGATCCTGGCCATGCGCTATGGCGCTGCAGCCACAGGAGCGGGTTGAGAGATGCCTTCGGCCCAGACAAGCGCGATCAACGGTCGCCGCGGTTCGCCGGACGGGCGGACCACGGCTTCGCGGGCGAAGGTTACACCATCCGGCGTCGTGGCCTCTGCGCGAATCCGCCACACCGGGACGGCGCCCGCCGCAAACGGCGCCGCCGGCGGGAACGGCGGCGCAGGCAGCTTGGCAGCCACCGCGTCGGCACGCTGCTGCATGTAAGCGTCGACCATTGCCGCATTGGAATTGGGCAGCGCCAGCAGGACATTGCGCGTAGCGGTGAGCGGATTGACGCCCGGTTGTCGCGAATTGACCGTCAGGCTGTCGGCGATCCGCGTGTATATCGCCGGGGTCATGCCCAGCACGCGGGCCACTTCGCTGACGGTTTCAAAGGGCGCGTTGGGTGGACGTTGCGGGAGCCCCGCCTGCCGGTAGTCGGCTTCCTCCGCACCGTTGGGTCGCTTCGCCTCGTCAGGGTCGCGCCAGTCGAGGATGCCGTCGACGATCCTGGCAGCGATCTCGGGGTCGGCACCGCCCACCTGCTCGACCAGCCCCTTCAACAGCGCGTCCGGTGCGGCGTTGACATCGATCCGCGACGACTCGTCGACGCCGCTGGCAACGATATCGACATCGCCGTCGCGCCAGCGACGTGGTTGTCCATCACTGGCCCATGCGGTGGGATAGCGAGGGCGTGACAGTTCGAAGGCCATCCTCTCGATGGCGCCATCGGCTGCAGCCCGTGCCTGGGCGAGTGAAAGCGCATTGCGGGCCGACAAGGCTTCGCTGCGCATCGAGAAGGCAAAGCCGCTGGCGATGACCATCAGCATGATCGTCAGCCAAAGCACAAGCACCAGCGCGATGCCTCGCTGCCCGTTGCGGCCGGCCGGCATGAGCCTGGGAAAGTCGGCGCGCATTCGTCAGACCCCCACGCACTGCAGGCGGATGGTGTCCCAGGCGCGGCAACCCGCTTCCGGTGCCTCGCGCGGCGCGACGACCAGCGGCGGCCAAGCCGGACCCACGCGCGGCGCAACCTCGACGCGCAGCAGCAGCGGGAGCAATTGCGGATCATCCCAACGGTCGCGCCATGTTGGCGCAATGTCGAGACTGGACCCGCGGTCACGGCCAAGATAGCCGATCTTGATCGACGCGATGTCGTCGGCCAATATCGAACGTTCCGCCGACCCGAAGTCGGGCAGCGAGGTGGCGTTGACGTCGGGCACCATACGCTCGAGTACGAGTGCACTCTTGCCCTTGCCGGTGATTTCGACTACCGCCAGGCGGTAGTACCACATGCCGCCCACCCCGACACGACCAGGAACGGGGGCCACAAAGCGGACCTCGTCACGCGTGCCGCCGAAGAGCAGCGGAAACTCGTTGAGCTTGCGCATACGCTGCGGATGTTGAGCCGCAAGCTGACCGCGCAGGTAATCGCCGGCGAGACGCATACCGGACGTGGACTCGGCCTTGGCCTCGCCCGCGTCCCATGTCCGCCCGGCGAGACGCAACGACCCGAACAGCACGGCTGACATCAATGCGAACAGCGACAGCGCGATCAGCAACTCGATCAGCGTGAAGCCGCCAGGGACGCGGCGCGCGCTGTACGAGCGGGCCGCTTGCGACGGTCGCGAAGATTTTTCGCCGCGCGCCGCGAACTGGCGTTCACGCAGCCCGAGGCTGTGCGGACTCATACCGGATTCCTTGGTCCAAGCCGCATCGTCGCGAGCGACAGCGAGCGCTCGCGCCCGTCGGCCCCGTCGAAAGTGACGTCGACGCTGATCCGATAAAGGCGCATGGCAAGCTGCTCGGATGCGCGGTCGAGCTCCTGGTCGACATTTGGCACCGTGTACGTCACGACCCTGGATGTCCAGCGGACCCTGCCCGACTCGTCGACCCCACGTTCGTCCTGCACGCGCAGTGGCTGCGTGGCGGCGGCCTCCTCGAGCTGCGACTGGGCAACCAGCAGGGCCCGGCTCCACTCTTCGGCGGCCGATGCATTGTTGAGCGACGTCGAGAACAGGCGAAACAATGCAGTGGCCACCAGCGACAGGATCACGAACGCGGCCAGCACTTCGAGCAGCGAGAAGCCGCGCGAATTGCCGACGGCGGGAAGCGGGCGCGGACGAGTCACGATCGCATCAATCCAGGATGGCGACGCGACCGGTCAGCCAGTCGACATCGACTTCATACTTGCGCTCACCCGACCCGACCGTGATGCGCCCACCGTTGCTGCCACCATCGGGATAAAACCGGATCGAGCCGACTTTTTCGTCCACGAGATCCTTCTGCGCCGTGTAGAGCTTCAACTCGGCATCGCGGGGCAACGCATGCTCCTGCGGGTCGCGATCGACCTTGAAGCGACGTTCGGCGACGTCAAGCACCAGGAAGGTCTCGCGGCGCTGCGACACCGCCTCGCTGCGGGCAAGCCGCAACCCCGCCGCCAGTTGCCGCGCGGCACTGCGCAATTCGGTATTCGACACGCCGCCACCGAGCATCGGCACCACGAACGCCGCCACGATGGCCATGATCATCAGCACGATCATCAGTTCGAGCAGCGATACGCCGGCAGTGCGGCGGCGAGACAGGCGAGGCGTGGGCGCAACCATGCGTGGTCAGTTGCTCGTGATGTCCTTCGCCGGCCCTTCGCCACCGTCCTTGCCATCCGCACCCAGCGACACGATCTCGAACGCGCCCCTCGCGCCGGGCGACGTGTACTTGTAGTCGTTGGTCCACGGATCCTTGGGCAGCGTCCCTTTCTTCCAATACGGCCCGTTCCAGTTGGCAACACCCGAGGGCGCCGTGATGAGCGCCTGCAGGCCCTCCTGTGTCGTTGGATAGCGGCCGACCTCGAGCTTGTAGAGGTCGAGCGCCTGGCCGATCTGACCGATCTCGATGGCAGCGGCCTTGCTCTTGGCCGCCTCGCCCTGGCCGATGAAATTGCCGCCGACGATGCCCATCACGATCCCGATCAGCACCAGCACGACCAGAATTTCGATCAGCGTCATGCCGCGCTGGGCGCGGCGTACATCCGGTTGTTGGTTCATTGTGGTTTCCATGGTGAAATCAATTGCAGTTGTTGCCATTGCCCGACACTTCGACCCTGGCTTGCGTCACGAGAGTGACGTTGGACGCGCGATCAGACCACGAGTTCGCTCATTCCCATCACGCCCATCAGAATCGAGAACACGATGCCACCGATCATCACTGCCAGGCTCAGGATCAGGACCGGCTCCAGCACCGACAGGAACCGCTTGATTGCCATCTGCACTTCGCGATCGTAGACCTCCGCCACCCGTGCCAGCATTTCCTCGAGACGCCCCGATTCCTCGCCGACCAGGATCATCTGCGACGCGAGGCGTGGGTAGAGTCCCGTATCGGCGAGCGGTCGGCCGAAGCCCTTGCCCTCGCGCAACTTGCTGATCACGCCGTCGAGGGCGCCCGCCATGACGACATTGGTCATCGTTTCCTTGACGATCGAGAGTCCGGCGAGAAGTGTCACGCCATTCGCGAGCAGCGTGGAGAGCGTGCGCGCGAAACGTGTGGTCTCCACCTTGGCGATCAGGTCGCCCAGCAGCGGCATGCGCAACAGCCGCGAGTCGCGGGCAAACCGGATCGCGGGCTTCCTGCCGCGCCATCGGTACCAGAAGACGCCGACGACCACCGCGGCAGCCACCGCCCACCACCACGCGCGCATGAATTTCCCGACCGTCACCACCACCAGCGTGGGCAGCGGCAGGGCCTTGCCCGCCTGGGCAAACGTGGCCTCGAACTGCGGCACCACCCAGACCAGCAGCAATGCCACGGAAGCGACGGCGACACAGACCAGGATCACCGGATAGATCAGCGCCGACTTGACCGACTCGCGCAACTCCTTGTTGCGCTCCATCGTGTCGGACAGTCGCTGCAGCACCACGCCGAGCGCGCCACCGGCTTCGCCGGCGCGGACGATATTCACGTAGAAGCGCGAAAATACTTCGCCCCGGGCATCGAGCGCCTGCGACAGGGACTTGCCGCCGCGCACGTCGTCGCGAATGCCCTGCAGCAGCGCCGCTACCAGCGGCGTAGGGGCGAGGCCGATCAGGACCTCGAGCGAGCGGTCGAGCGGCAGACCCGCACGCAGCAACGTGGACAGCTCGCGGGTGACGCCCAGCAACTGGTCGCGCGTGACCGTCTTCGACGCGAACCAGCGGCGCCGCGCCGGGCCCGCCGCGCGCGTCATGCCAGCGTTGGCGGCGATGGTGCCGCTGGAGTGCGCGATCTGCGTGGGCATCAAGCCCTGGTCGCGCAGGCGGCCTACGATTTCGGCTTCGTTGGCGGCGTCGAGTTCGCCGGTGGCGATCTCGCCGGCCGGATTGACGGCGCGGTAGCGAAAAACCGGCATGCGTGCGGTCAGGCTTCGCGCGTCACGCGAAGCACCTCTTCGAACGTGGTGTCGCCTGCCAGCGCCTTGCGCATGCCGTCCTCGTACATCGACACCATGCCGTCGCGCTGCGCCTGGGCCTTGAGCTCATTGGAGTTGACATGCTTCATGATCAGGCTGCGCAGCGGATCGGACATCGGCAGCATTTCAAGAATGCAGAAGCGGCCCATGTATCCCGTCTGGCTGCATTGGTTGCAACCCCTGGCGTGGTAGAGCGTGATGTCCCCCGGCGGCGCGAACTTGGCAAGCCCGAGCTGGGTGACGATTTCCGGGAGCGCGTGGTACGGCTCCTTGCAATGCGGGCAAAGCTTGCGCACGAGGCGCTGCGCGAGGATGCCGACCACCGTCGACGTCAGCAGGTAGTCGTCCACGCCCATGTCGAGCAGCCGGTTGACCGTGGATGCCGCATCGTTGGTGTGCAGCGTGGACAGCACCATGTGCCCGGTCAATGCCGACTGCACGGCGATCTGCGCGGTCTCGAGATCGCGGATCTCGCCGATCATGATCACGTCGGGGTCCTGCCGCACGATCGAGCGCAATGCATTGGCGAAGGTCAGGTCGATCTGCGGCTTCACCTGAATCTGGTTGATGCCGACCATCTGGTACTCGACCGGGTCCTCGACGGTAAGGATCTTGACGTCGGGCTGATTCAGCCGATCGAGCGCCGTGTAGAGCGTCGTGGTCTTGCCTGACCCCGTGGGGCCGGTGACCAGCAGAATGCCGTGCGGCTGCTGCAGCACCTCGATGAACGCGGCCAGCGTATCGTCGGCGAAGCCGAGTTTGTGGAAGTCGAGCGCAACGCCGCCCTTGTCGAGGATGCGCATCACCACGGACTCGCCGTGCATCGTCGGCACGGTGGAGACCCGCAGGTCGATTTCCTTGCCCTGCACGCGCAGTCGAATGCGGCCATCCTGCGGCAACCGCCGTTCGGCGATGTCGAGATTGGCCATGATCTTGATGCGGGAGATCACGGGCGCCGCCAACCGCTTGGGTGGGGACTCGACGTCATGCAGCACGCCATCGACCCGGTAGCGCACCGACAACCGGTTTTCGAAGGGCTCGACGTGGATGTCGGAAGCGCGCATGTCGAGCGCATTGGTGATGATGAGGCTGACCAGGCGAATCACCGGCGCTTCGGATGCGAGGTCCTTCAGCTGCTGCACGTCGGCGTTGAAATCGAGTTCGTCGACGCGCGTCTCGACGTCGCCGATCACCTGGCTTTGCGCCGATTTGCCGCTGCCATAGAGCCGTTCCAGTGCGGACTCGAGCTCCGACGGAACGGCGACCAGGGGCCGTACCGCGCGGCCGGTGACCATGGCCAGCGCCCCGATCGTGTAGCTGTCCGTGGGGTCGGCCATGGCCAGCGCCACTTCGGCGTCGTCCTCGCGGACCGGCAACGCACGCATTTCGCGGAGGAAGCGTGCACTGACCCGTTCCTCGAGGATCGGGAACTCGGGGTAGGCGCCAACCTCCATCATCGGCAGGTCGAGTTGCTGCGCCAGCGCCTCGGCAATTTCACGCTGCGCCACCACGCCAAGCGTCACCAGGAGCGCGCCCAGCTTCTCGCCGGACTCCTGCTGCAGCCGCAACGCCCGGTCGAGCGTCGCCGCATCGAGCTTGCCGCGTTCGATGAGGATCTCGCCCAAACGTTTGCGAACCAGGGTGTCCAAGCTTGGAAGGTGATGAAATTAAAAGAAAAATAGCCGAATGATCATAGCATGGTGCGTGCGCTGGCGTGCGCCTGCAGCCCATTGCAAGCACGATTCAGTCCATGCGTCGCGCAGATCGGTGAAATGTTGCGCGCACAGGCTTCAGGCCCGGCCCGGCTCGACAAGTTCCCTACCGGGTCCCGCGCGCTGCCGATATCTCGGCAGGGCACCCGGGTGATCCATGCTGCCCTCGCTTCAACCGGATGCGAAGGCTGCCGCAGCCGCGCGATGGGTGGCCGCAATGTCATCCGGACGATGCGCGGCCGACACGAAGCCCGCCTCATAGGCCGACGGCGCGAGATAGACGCCCGCGTCGAGCATGGCGTGGAAGAACCGGTTGAAGCGCGCCTTGTCGGTTGCCATCACCGAGTCATAGGTGTCAGGAATGCGTTCCGCAAAGTAGATGCCGAACATGCCCCCCACCGATTGCGCCGAGAACGGGACGCCCGCGTGCCGTGCCGCGGCTACCATGCCGTCGGTGAAACTCTTCGTCGAAGCCGCCAGTGCTTCGTAAAAGCCGGGGACTTCGGTGGCGGCGAGCGTGGCAAGTCCCGCCGCAACGGCGACCGGGTTGCCGGATAGCGTGCCCGCCTGGTAGACGGGGCCTAATGGCGCAAGTTGTTCCATGATCGCGCGCTTGCCGCCGAACGCGCCCACCGGCATGCCCCCGCCGATCACCTTGCCCAGCGTCGTTAGGTCCGGCGTGACGCCCGTCAATCCCTGCACGCCGCGGGGATGCACGCGAAAGCCGGTCATGACCTCGTCGAAAATCAGCACGGCACCGTGCCGATCGCACAATTCGCGCAGGCCCTCCAGAAATCCCGGCTTCGGCATGACCAGGTTCATGTTGCCCGCGATCGGCTCGACGATGATCGCTGCGATGTTGCCCGGGTACGCGTCGAATGCGTCCGCCACTGCATCGAGATCGTTGAACGGCGTGACGATCGTCTCGCCGGCAATGGCCGCCGGCACGCCCGCGGACGACGGCTGGCCAAAGGTCAGCGCGCCGGAGCCGGCCTTCACCAGCAGACTGTCGCCATGGCCGTGATAGCAACCCTCGAACTTGAGGATCTTGGAGCGCTTGGTGTAGCCGCGCGCCAGCCGCAGCGCAGACATCGTCGCCTCGGTTCCCGAGGATACGAGCCGCACCATTTCGATGGAGGGCAGGCGTCGCACCAGCGTCTCCGCCATCACGATCTCGATTTCGGTCGGTGCGCCGAACGACAGGCCGTGCACGGCGGCTTCCTGTACCGCGCGGACGACATCGGGGTGCGCGTGACCGAGGATGGCGGGACCCCACGACCCGACGTAATCGATATAGCGCTTGTCGTCGGCGTCCCATACGTGCGGGCCCTGCCCGCGCGTGAAAAACCGCGGCGTGCCACCGACCGAGCGAAACGCGCGCACGGGTGAATTGACGCCAGCGGGGATGGTGCGCTGCGCGCGTGCGAAGAGTTCTTCATTGCGGTTCATGTCGTTCCTGCGGTGGTGGCGGAAGCGTTGATGGCTTTGATGAGCGCGACAGCGGCGCGCGTGATGTCCGCGGTGTCATCGTGGTCGAAGAGATCCGAGATCACGGCCACGGCATCGGCCCCCGCGGCGACCAGCGCGCCCGCATTGGCGGCGGTGATGCCGCCGATGGCAACCAGCGGCAATCCCAGGGTGCGGGCACGCGCCAGCAGCGCCGGCGCGGCGCGGCGGGCATGGGGCTTGATGCTCGACGAATGGAAACTGCCGAACGCAAGATAGTCGACGCCCTGCGCGGCAAAGCGCTGCGCACGCGCAAAATCGTTGTAACAGGAGACCCCGACAAGGCCACTCGTGCCGAGGTCGCGGCGAACCTCAGCCAGTGTGCCGTCGGATTCGCCCACATGGACGCCATCCGCGCCCACGGCCGCGGCAAGCCGTGCATCGTCATTGACGATGAAGAGCGCCCGGCCCCGACACAACCGTGCCAATGCGCGCGCCTGCTCCATCCTCAATCCGGGAGTCGCGGTCTTGTTGCGGTACTGGACGGTGGCTGCACCGCCGGCCACGGCCGCCTCTACCTTCGCGACCAGGTTCGACGTGTCGGCAAGATCCGGCGTGACTGCGTAGAGCCCGGCAAGGCGCGCTCTGGTATCACGCGGCATCAATGCAATGTCGCCAGGGACCGCGTTCAGTGGCTGCCGCGCAGGTCGGCAACGTGCGGCACCTCGGGCGCCTCGTCGACGTCATCCGATTCCTCGCGCGCCCAGAACAGCCGGTCGGGAAGGAACTGCCCCATGCCCGGCCGATAAGCCTTCTTGAGCGTCTGCCACGTGTAGTCCTGCGCCTCCCGGACGGCCTCGGGCAGGTCAAGCCCGCTGGCAAGCATGGCGGCAATGGCCGAGGCAAGCGTGCAACCCGAGCCGTGAAAACTGCCGGGCAGGCGCGGCCAGCTGTCGGTGCGAACCACGCCATTCTTGCCGTACAGCGTATTGATCACCTGCGGCGTGTTTTCGTGCGTGCCGGTGACGAGCACGTACTCGCAGCCCGTCTCGATCAGCTTCGCCGCATATTGCTCGAGCGTGCGCTCGTCGTCTTCCTCGGCGTCGGCGAGCCGGCGCAATTCAAGGGTGTTGGGTGTCAGGATCGTGGTCTGCGGCAACAGCAACTCGCGTAACGCGCGCGTCATGTCCTCGGTGGCAAGCTCGTCGCCACGACCCGAGGCGAGCACCGGGTCGAGAATCAGCGGGACGTCTGGATAGTCGGACAGTATCTCTGCAATCGCGGCGATGTTCTCGACACTGCCCAGCACCCCGATCTTGAACGCGTCGACCGGCATATCCTCGAGCAGGCACCGCGCCTGATCGGCGACCCAGTCGGCGTCGATGGCCATCACCGCCTCGACGCCGAGCGAGTCCTGCACGGTGATTGCAGTGATCACGGACAGCGGATGGCAACCCATGCTTGCGAGTGTCAGCAGATCGGCCTGCATGCCAGCCCCTCCCGACGGATCGGAGGCGGCAAACGTCAGGACCAGCGGGGGAAATCCGGATTCGGCATCGGCCATCGGGGGTTCGCTTCGAGGATCGCGCGTCGCAGCGACGCGGCATGAACGGTCACGCTACAATCCGCAAGTTTACTCCACCCGGAAACACCGATCGCCCGATGAAAAAATACATGTGCCTCATTTGCGGCTGGATCTATGACGAGGCCACCGGCGCGCCAGACGAAGGCATCGCCCCGGGCACCAGGTGGGAGGACGTCCCGCCCAACTGGACGTGCCCGGAGTGCGGCGCGCGCAAGGAAGATTTCGAGATGGTCGAGTTCTGACGACGCGTCAGAACGGCGCGGCTTTCCGCGCACGCCCCGCTGCCGGTCAGGACTTGGTGGCCGTGCGCAGGATCTCCCGCAAGTCGTGCGCGAACAGCTCCGGCCCCTGTCCGTGGCTGACGTAGAGGCGCAGGCGCCCCTGCGGGTCGAAAACGTAGGTGCCGGCCGAGTGGTCCATCGTGTAGGTGTCCGGCGTGGACCCCGGCTGCTTCTGGTAGATGATCTTGAATTCGCGCGCCACCCGCTGCGTGGCCTCGTCGTTGCCGTACAGACCAAGGAACCGCGGATCGAATGCCGGCACGTACTGCGCCAGCAACGCCGGCGTGTCGCGCGCCGGATCGATGGTGACGAACAGCACCTGCACGCGGTCTGCATCGGGCCCCAGTTGCTTCATCGCATCGGCCAGCGCCGCCAGCGTGGTCGGGCAGACATCGGGACATTGGGTGTAGCCGAAGAAGATCACCACCGCCTTGCCACGGAAATCCGCCAGCGTCCGCGCCCTGCCGTTCGCATCCGTCAACGCGAAGTCGCGGCCGAAGCTCGCGCCCGTCACATCGGAGGCCTTGAACTTGGGCGCGTCAGGCGAACATCCCGCGGCCAGCGCCAGCAGCGCAACGGCGACCAATGCGGCGAGGCGACGGCCGATCACTGCCAGTAGTGGTCGACGAGCAGCGCGGAAAAGATCGCGGCGAGATACACGATCGAGTAGCGGAACGTCGCGCGGGCGAGGTCGTCGCTATAGCGGAAGTAGAGCCGGAACGCGTAGACCAGGAAGATCGCGCCGAGGATCAGGGCCGATACGAAATACAGGAGTCCGCTCATCCGGATCGCGCATGGCAGCAGCGACACGGCGACCAGCGCGAACGTGTACAGGACGATCTGCAGGCGCGTGTAGAGCGAACCATGCGTGACCGGCAGCATCGGCAAGCCTGCCTTGGCATAGTCCTGGGTGCGGTAGAGCGCGAGGGCCCAGAAATGCGGCGGCGTCCAGATGAAGATGATCAGGAACAACAGCAGCGCTTCCGGGGCAACTTCGTTGGCCACGGCGGCCCAGCCCAGCACCGGCGGCATCGCGCCCGACGCGCCGCCGATCACGATGTTCTGCGGCGTAGCCGGCTTCAGGAGGACCGTGTAGATCACCGCGTAGCCGACGAACGTGGCCAGCGTGAGCCACATGGTCAGCGGATTGACATAGTGGAAGAGGATCCAGAGTCCGGCACCGCCGACGACACTGGCAAACAGCAGCGTCTGGGCGGACGTGATCTCGCCGCGCGGCAGCGGCCGCCCGCGCGTGCGCTGCATCACCGCATCGATCTTCTGCTCCACCAGGCAATTGATGGCGGCCGCCGCGCCAGCAACCAACGCAATGCCCAACGTGGCCGCGAACACGATGCCGGCAGGCGGGAGACCCGGCACGGCCAGGAACATCCCGATGACCGCGCAGAATACGATCAGCGACACGACGCGCGGCTTGGTCAGCGCGAAGAACTGGCGGAAACGGCTTTCGGCAAGCGCCAGGGCAGTCATGGCTTCAGGGCAGTCCAGGGATTGATCGGGTAACCTAGCATTTTACACCGGCGCGGGCGCCTAGCCGATCCGCGATGCCTTGAGCACGCGCGAAACGTCCTTCGCCAGCGCCTTGATGTCGGGATCGCGCGGGAAGGCCAGGACCAGATTCTGCAGCGGATCGAGCAGCACGATGCGGTCGGCGCCCACGTTCCAGGCGACCCAGCCGGCGGGTCCGGCGCGCACCACCAGAAGGCCGGGATGCTGCGCCAGCAATGCATTGTCGACCGGGCCGTCGTCGGTGACGAACCAGACCCGCACGACACGCTCCATCTCCCGGCCCTGGATCGTCCGCGCCTGCCTCGTGGCATACAGGGCCTGTACGCAGCCTGCATCGCAGGCCGCCGGCGCCGCGACGGCGAGTACCCATTTGCCCGCGAGAGATCCAAACGCAAACGGCGTGCCGTCGGCGGCCGTGCCAGTCACCGCGGGCGCAGGGCGCGTGGGCAGCAGCTCGCCATAGTTGGCGCGCTTTTCCGGTGGAAAGAAATAGTAGATCGAGTACGACGCAATGGCCGGCGCGGCCGCGATCAGCGCGATGAGATACATCATGCGCCGGTTCTTCCGCACCACCGGAGTCACTCCATCAGTACTCACCGACGCCTCCGCAGGGTGAACCATAGCCACAGTCCGCCCGCCAGCAGCGCAAAGGCGTACCACTGCACCATGTAGATCCGATGCTTGTCGACGCCAAGGTCGGGGGCCGGCCATTGGCGCGACAGCCTGTCGTCCGCGCCAAGCGGCGCGACCTGCTCGATCACCACCGGCAGCACCGGCAGACCGGTGACCTGCCCGAAACGCAATGGATCCAGGTTTTGCCACACCACGCCCGGCGCGGCCGCGCGCTGCAGCTCGACATAGCCCGACGGTGGAATGTTGACGCGACCGCGCAGCGTGACCGCGCCCGCCGGGGGGGGCACTGCCGGCAACGCGTCACGGGTGAGACCGGCCGCGACGAAGCCGCGGTCGACCAGTACGGCGCGCCCGTCGGCCAGCAGCAGCGGCGTCACGACGTGATAGCCCACCCGTCCCGCCTCGACCTTGTTGTCGATCAGGATCTGCCGGTCGGCATCGAATCGGCCAGTCAGCAGCACCGGCCGAAAACGCCAGGCGACCCAGGTTGCATCGACCGGCAGTGATCCCGGCGGCGCCAGCGTCGCGGCATCGAGCTGGGCACGCAGCGCCATCTTCTGTTCCATGCGGCCGCGCTGCCAGTTGCCCGCCACCACGAAGAGCGCAATGGCGAGCACCGCCGCGATGGTCGGCAGTGCGGCCGGGCGCAGGCGTCGGGAAGCTCTCGTGGCGGGGGCGGGTGTGGGGATGTCCATTGCGTGCGAGGCGCAGGCAGGCGTCGATTTCACTACACTGCGGGTTGTGAAACGTTGATTGATCCGGATCTCCATGAAAATCGTCGTCGTTGCGGTGCTGATAGCGATCATCGTCGCGCTGTTCGCAGCACTTTTCTATCTCCACCGCGACGCCGGGCGCGGTAAACGCATGGTGTGGGCGCTGACCATCCGCGTCGGGCTGTCGGTCGGTCTGATCGCGTTCCTGCTCGTGTCCTACTGGATGGGCTGGATCGGTCGTTAGTTCCCGCCGCGGTCGCCCGCGAGCCCTCTACAAAGACAAAGGCCGCGCGGAACACCGTGCGGCCCGTGTCGTCGCGGCAAGCCGGGGTCAGATCAGCCAGTACACCAGCACGAACAGGAGCAACCACACCACGTCGACGAAATGCCAGTACCACGCTGTAGCCTCGAAGCCGAAGTGGTGGTCCGCGGTGAAATCTCCGCGCATCACCCGCCACAGCATCACCAGCAGCATCGTCGCGCCGATCGTGACGTGCGCGCCGTGAAAGCCTGTCAGCATGTAGAACGTCGAACCATAGACCCCACTGGACAGCTTCAGGTTCATTTCGCTGTAGGCATGCATGTATTCATAGGCCTGGAAGCCGACGAACAGAAAGCCCAACGCGATCGTCAGGAACAGCCAGAGCTTCAACACGCCACGGTGGCCGGCCTTGAGACCGTGATGCGCGATCGTCAGCGTGATGCCGGACGTCAGCAGGATGATCGTGTTGATCAGCGGGATGCCGAACGCGCCCATGGGCGTGAACTTGGTGCTGTCGTACGGGCCGTCGGTGGGCCACTGCGCCGCGAAGTTCGGCCACAGGATTCTCTGTTCGAGGCTGCCAAGGTCGGGCACCGAAATGTTGCGGACGTAAAACAGTGCACCGAAGAATGCCGCGAAGAACATGACCTCGGAGAAGATGAACCAGCTCATGCTCCAGCGAAACGACAGGTCGACCTTCTTGTTGTACAGGTGACCTTCGGATTCGCGGATGACCGTGCCGAACCAGCCGAACAGCATGTAGAGCAGGACCGCTGCGCCGGCGGCGGTCATCCACGGTCCCGCCGGGTAGCCGTTGAACCAGAACGCGGCCCCCGTACCCATCAGCAACAACGCCATCGAGCCGGTGATCGGCCAATGCGAAGGCTGTGGAACGTAGTAGTAAGGCTTGACGCCGTCGGCGGCTGCGCTCATCTAGGTCTCCTTGCTACACACGATTTCGAAAAGACGGGCCGGCCACGCCGGCCCGTTTCCATCAGAAATTTTCTAGGCACCTTCGACTTCGAAGAAGGTATAGGACAGGGTGATCGTCTTGAGATCGTCCGGCACCTTGGGATCGATCACGAATACCACAGGCATCTGCCGCGTCTCGCCAGGTTGCAGCGTCTGCTTGGCAAAGCAGAAGCAATCGAGCTTCTGGAAATAGCGCGCGGCGTGCTGCGGACCGTAGCTTGGAATGGCCTGGCCGGTGATCACGCGGTTGGTGTTGTTCGACACTTCGTAGACGATCTGCTGCAACTGTCCCGGATGCACGTCGGCGGTGGGTGCCACCGGCTTGAACGTCCACGGCAGGTTGCGCACGTTGGAATCGAATTCGATGCGCACGGTGCGCGTGGCATCGACCTGGGAGTTGGTCACGACGTCGGGCTGCAGCAGGTTCCGCAGGCCCGTGGCCTCGCAGATCTGTTCGTAGAAAGGTACCAGCGCGTAGCCGAAACCGAACATCCCGACCACGACCACCAGCAGCCGCGTCAGGAGCCTGCGGTTGGCGTGGACGCGCTCGCCCCCGCCGGCCGCGGGGTTCGCGCCCGCACCCGTTGCCGTCGAGAGTTGCCGCGGCCCGCTCATTTGCGCAGGTTCCGGCCGATTGCGAAGATCAGGAAGAACATGACGGTGGCGCCCAGCACGGTCATGCCGGTCTGGCCATCACCGATGAACCTGGTGGCGAGGATCCCGATGAAGAACGCGACGGCAACCGACGCCAGCACCAGCGCCGTGCGCACATTGGCGCGGCGCTGGACGGGCGAGGCATTGTTGTTGGCGGCCATGGTTGCGCGGTCCTAGCGGACGACCGGCGGTGTTTCGAAGCTATGGTAGGGCGGCGGCGACGGCAGCGTCCATTCCAGCGTGTCCGCACCTTCCCACGGCTTGGCAGAAGCCTTGGCACCCGAATGGGTGATGCACTTGACCAGCACCCAGACGAAGATCAGCTGCGTCGCGCCGAAGCCGAAGGCGCCCACCGAGGCGATCATGTTCCAGTCGGCAAACTGCAGCGCGTAGTCCGGGATGCGGCGCGGCATGCCGGCCACGCCCAGGAAGTGCATCGGGAAGAAGGTGATGTTGAAGAACACCATCGACGACCAGAAATGCCACTGGCCAAGCTTCTCGTCGTACATCGTGCCGGTCCACTTGGGCAGCCAGTAATAGGCGCCACCGAAGAACGCGAACAGCGAGCCGGCCACCAGCACGTAGTGGAAATGCGCCACGACGTAGTAGGTGTCCTGCAGCTGGATGTCGATCGGCGTCAGCGCCAGCACGAGGCCGGTGAAACCGCCCATCGTGAACAGGAACAGGAAGCCGACGGCGAACAGCATCGGCGTCTCGAAGGTCATCGAGCCGCGCCACATCGTGGCGAGCCAGTTGAACACCTTCACGCCCGTGGGCACCGCAATCAGCATCGTGGCGTACATGAAGAACAGCAGGCCCGCCGCAGGCATGCCCACGGTGAACATGTGATGCGCCCAGACGATGAACGACAGGATGGCTATGCTGGCCACCGCGTATACCATCGACGCGTAGCCGAAGAGCGGTTTGCGCGCGAACGTGGGGATGATCTCGGAGATGATCCCGAAGGACGGCAGGATCATGATGTAGACCTCGGGATGCCCGAAGAACCAGAACACGTGCTGGAACAGCACCGGATCGCCGCCACCCGCCGCGTTGAAGAACGTGGTGCCGAAGTGACGGTCGGTCAGCAGCATGGTGACGGCACCGGCCAGCACCGGCATCACCGCGATCAGCAGGTAGGCGGTGATGAGCCAGGTCCAGACGAAGAGCGGCATCTTCATCAGCGTCATCCCGGGCGCGCGCATGTTGAGGATGGTGGTGATGATGTTGATCGAGCCCATGATGGACGACGCACCCATGATGTGGATGGCGAAGATCGTGAGGTCGAGGCCCATGCCGGCCTGCACCGACAAGGGCGGGTACAGCGTCCAGCCGCCGGCGGCCGCGCCGCCTGGCACGAAGAACGAGCCGATCAGCATGATGGCCGCGGGCGGCAGCAGCCAGAAGCTCCAGTTGTTCATCCGCGCGAACGCCATGTCCGGCGCACCGATCATCAGCGGGATCATCCAGTTGGCGAAGCCCACCGCCGCCGGCATGATCGCGCCGAAGATCATGATGAGGCCGTGCAGCGTGGTCAGCGAATTGAAGAACTCGGGATGCACGATCTGCATGCCCGGCATGAACAGTTCGGCCCGGATCGTCAGCGCCATCACTCCGCCGACGAAGAACATCGTCAGCGAGAACAGCAGGTACAGCGTCCCGATGTCCTTGTGATTGGTGGTGGTCACCCAGCGCATCAGTCCGGAAGGGTGGTGGTCGTGACCGTGATCGTGGCCCGCGCCGGCGGCGTGATCGTGGGGAATGCTGCTCATTGCGTGCTCCTGGCGATGATCGGTATGACGGTGTGCTGGCAGGTCGAGGCGGGGCGGGCTACTTGCGTGCGACCTTGACGTCGGATGGCTGCACGAACTGGTCGGCCTTGTTGCCCCATGCCGTGCGCGTGTAGGCGATCACGGCGGCAATCTCGGTATTGGTCAGCTGCTTGAACGAAGCCATCGCGGTACCGGTCTTGCCGTTGAGAATCAGCGCCAGCTGCGCGTCCGCGGGACCAGTGACGATCTTCGAGCCGTCGAGTGCAGGGAACGCGCCCGGGACGCCTTTGCCGCTGGCCTGGTGGCAGGCAAGGCAATTCGAGGCATAGACCTTGGCACCAACCTCGGCCAGCGCCACTTCCGTCCAGACCTTGGCCGGATCTTCCGCCGACGCCGCCACGACTTGTTTCTGCGCTGCGACCCAGGTCGCGTAGTCGGCTTTCGACATGACCTCGACGACGATCGGCATGTAGCCGTGCTCCTTGCCGCACAGCTCCGCGCATTGCCCGCGGTAGATGCCCGTCTTCTCGGCCTTGAACCACGAATCGCGGACAAATCCGGGTATGGCGTCCTGCTTGACCCCGAAGGCCGGCACCCACCATGCGTGCAGCACGTCGTTGGCGGTGATGATGACGCGAACCTTGGTATCCACCGGGACCACCATCGGGCGATCGACCTCGAGGAGGTAGTTGACGCCCTTGGCTTCCTTGTTCTCGATCTGCGCCAGCGGCGTGGACAGGGTCGAATAGAACCCGAAGCCGTCCTGCAGGTAGTCGTAGCCCCACTTCCACTGGTGCCCGGTGATCTTGATCGTGAGGTCGGACCCGGTCGTGTCCTTCATTGCCAGGATGGTCTTGGTGGCGGGCCACGCCATGAACAGCAGGATCAGGAAGGGAATGACGGTCCAGACGATCTCGACCGTCGTGTTCTCGTGGAACTGGGCTGCCTTGTGTCCGACCGACTTGCGATGCTTGAAGATCGAATAGAACATCACGCCGAAGACGGCGATGAAGATGACAACGCAGACCCAGAAGATGTAGATGTTGAGGTCGAACATCTGCTGCGCGATCGGCGTGACCGGCTGCTGGAAGTTGACATCCCAGGCCGCCGACGCCGCGCCGGGGAACCACCCCGCCACGCCCGCCAGCATCGCGCTGATCGCCGCGAAGTTTTGCTGCCAGGCCCCGCCAGTGCTGTGCTTGCGACTCATGCTGTCCTCGAAAAGTCTGTGCCCGTAACCCACGGCCTGCGCTACCGCTCAGCGCAACCCGGCAATTCGCCGCAGTTCCCGGGCCGTCGTGTGCATCTCCGCCACTGGCAGCGCACTCCCGAAATCCACCGCATGTCCCGCATTGTGCAACGTCAACCTGGGACGCCGGCCGAACCCACCCGGATCGAACTCGACCCGCATCCAGCAACGGTTGAACTCGCGCCGCTCCTGCCGTCCGCGATGCCGGCGCTCGATCAGCACGCGGTCGCCGACCACCGTCAGGCGTTCCCAATCATCGGCCCGCCGCTCCACCAGCAGGAACGCCAGGCCCAACAACCCGATCTCGAGCAGCGAAAACGGCAAGACCGGCCACGCACCCACCAGCGCAAACGCTACCGCGACGCTGAAACTGACCCCTGCCAGCATGGCGAACAATGCCCAGCGCTGGCGCGGCTGCAGCGAATCGTGGCTACGGGCCACGACGCAGTAGTCGAGGCCGTCCGGGAGCGGAGGCAGCGCAGTTCGCAAATTCGCCTCACCCACCCATCCCGGCAGCCACCATGGCCCCCGTCGATTCCAAACGCCGGACCGAACGCGACCAGTACTTGGACGCGCGCGCTGCAAAACCACAAAATATTATCATGGATCGCCCCCTCCCGGAACCCTTGACGCCCCGGCAAACCGCGTGCTGCAGCGATTGCGATGCGTTGCCGTTGCAGGATGTAGTCATTGACCGCAGATTCACCGCAATCGATCGCCGTGCAAACAGGACACCAGCGCGGTGGTCATTTTGTCCATGGCAGCGGACACGTTGCCCGGCGGTTCATGCCACCGCACGACCGCCGCCGGAGGCATCCCGACCCGCGCCGCGATGCAATCCACGTTGGCGTCGATTCGCAGCATGGCCGGGTCGACTTCGTTCGCCACCCAACCAGCAAGCGTCAACCCGCGCGCCCGGATCGCCTCGACCGACAGCAATGCGTGGTTGATGCATCCGAGGCGCAGTCCGACGACGAGCAGCACCGGTAACTCGAGCCTAGCCGCGAGGTCGAGCATGTCGTGGCGTTCGTCCAGCGGCACCAGCGCGCCACCCGCCCCCTCCACCACGACAAAATCGGCCTGGTTCCGCAGCCTTCGCCACGCCGCCACGATGACATCGAGGTCGATGCGCTGCCCGGTCTCCTGCGCGGCGAGATGCGGCGCGATCGCCGGCCCGAACGCGTAGGGGTTGCGGTCGCGAAGCTCAAGCGCCAACCCATCCGCGAGTGCCAGCGCCTCGACATCGGCGTTGCACGCGTCTTCGGGCGGCACGCCGGCGGCCACGGGCTTCATGCCGGCGGCGCGCAGGCCGCGGCGCGCGAAGGCCTGCAGCAGCGCAACCGCGACCATCGTCTTGCCTACGCCAGTGTCCGTGCCCGTCACGAAGACGCCGGAACCGAGGGGGCTGCTGCCGCCGGCGCGCATCAGCGGCGTCCGAAGCGTACGATCGGCAGGCCGTCCGGCGTGCGCACCGCCTCGACCTTCCATGCGTGGCCATAGATCACCTCGAAGGTGGCCGGAATGCGGCCTGCGCTGGCCAGGGCCTCAAGCTCTTCGAGCACGCGGGCGAGCCGCGCCTTGCCCATGAGACCCCGACTGCGGCCCCGGGTCGCGTTGGTTGCGCCGATCAGCTTCAGCTCCTGCAGCATGGCCCTGGCGTCGCCATAGGTAAGCGTGATGGTCTCCATGTCGATCACGGGATCGGCCAAGCCCGCGTGCACCAGCATGTCGCCGATGTCATGCATGTCGGCGAAGCGGTTGGTGTGCGTATGCCCGTCCACCGCAGCGAACGCGGCGCGAACCTCGCGTAGTGTGTCAGGCCCGAAGGTCGTGAAGGTCAGGAGGCCACCGACCCGCAGCACGCGACGCAGCTCGCCGAGCGCGCGCGGCAGATCATTGACCCATTGCAGCGCAAGGTTGCTCCAGACGAGGTCGAATGCCGCGGTACCAAAGGGCAACGCGTTGATGTCGCCGCAGATGTAGCCGGGCGGCGAACCCCTGTCGCCTCGACGAAACGGCAGCAGCCGCTGCAACAGCGTGCGGTCGCCACGGACGCGTTCGCGCGCCGCCGCCACCATCGGCTGCGCGAAGTCCAGGGCAACCACGCGCGCCCCGGGGTAGCGCAGCCCCAGTGGGCCGATCGCGTCACCCGTGCCGCATCCCGCGTCGAGCAGCATCGCGGGATTGAGCTTCACGACGTCAAGTCGCGCGCCCATGCGCGTGCCCACCTCCTGCTGCAGGACCGCTGCGGCATCGTAAGTGGGCGCGGCGCGGCCGAAAGCGCGGCGTACCGCGCGCATGTCGACTTCGCGCGGATCGTGGTCGGGAACCGGGGCACCGGCAGTCATTCACGGCCCATCGAGAAATGGCTGCAACGCGGCATCGAATGCATCACGGTGCGAAAGAAACGGCGCATGCGCCGCGCCGGCGACGATTACCTGACGCGCCGCCGGCATTGCCGCCGCCAGCCAGGCGCCTGCGGCCGCGGTCGTCAGCGTATCGCGATCACCCGACACGATCAGTGCTGGTGCCTTCACGCGAATTGCGTCGTCGCGCAAGTCGATGGCCTGCAGCATGGCGAGCGCCGCCCGAAGATTGTCCGGACCCGGCTCGCCACGGGCGAAGAGCGCATCGCGCATCGCATGCAGCGCGGCGCGACCGGCGTCGCTGCCCCGCATCTGCAACGTTAGGAATCGCTGCAGCGTCAAACGATAGGCAACGGCCAGCTCGTCGCCGAAGCGCGCAAGCGCTGCCGGCGCCATCGCATGCGGCCAATCCGGTCCCGCGACAAAACGGGGCGTCGCGCTCACCAGCACCAGTTGCACCACCTGCGATGGCATCAGTGCCGCCCAGCGCAGTGCCACCGCCGCGCCCATCGACCATCCCAGCACGCGCAGCGGCGATTCGATGTCTGCGAACTGCCGGCGCAACGCGTCCACGACGGCATCGAGCGACGCGGGCGATTGCGCCGCCGAATGACCGTGTCCCGGGAGGTCGACGACCGCCACGCGGAACCGCGCCGACAACGCCGGGACGATCGAGGCAAACAAGCCGCCGTGCATCGCCCAGCCGTGCAGCAGGACCAACGGCGGCCCGCTGCCGCGCCATTCAACGTGGAGTCCGCTCATGCTGCAGCGGCCAGTGCGTCGAGCAAGGCATCGATATCGGCCTCCGTGTGTGCCGCGGACAACGACACCCGCAGGCGCGCGGTGCCGGCGGGCACCGTCGGCGGACGAATCGCCGGGACCCAGATGCCCTGCGCCGCCAGGGCGTTGCTCAACGCCACAGCGGCACGGCTGTCGCCCACCACCAGCGGCTGGATCGCCGTCACCGATGGCAGCAATGACCATGGCAAGGCCGCGGCACCGGCACGGAACCGGGCGATGCATGCTTGCAGGTGGGCGCGCCGCGCGGGGTCATCGCGAATCAGCGCAAGCGCCGCGCGCAGTGCCTCCGCCAGCAATGGCGGAGTCGCCGTCGTGTAGATGTAGGGTCGCGCGGTCTGGACCAGTGACTCGATCACCACCGGGTGCGCGGCCACAAACGCTCCGGCGACACCGGCAGCCTTGCCGAGCGTGCCCATGGCCACGATGCGGGCAGACGCAAGGCCGCAATGCGCCAGCGCGCCGCGCCCGTCGCCCAGCACGCCGAAGCCGTGCGCGTCGTCGACGACCAGCCAGGCGTCGTGCTGCTCTGCGAGCTCGAGCAACCGCGGCAACGGCGCGATATCGCCATCCATGCTGAATACGGCATCGGTGACGATGAGCTTGCCGGGCGCCGTCGAGGCGGACAGCGCGCGCGCAAGCGCCTCGACATCGCCGTGCGCATAGCGGTGCAGCGAGGCGCGGGCGAGCAACGCGCCATCGTTGAGACACGCGTGATTGAGACGGTCCGCGAACACGGCGTCGCTGCGGCCGGCAAGCACGGTCAGGATCGCGAGGTTGGCGAGATAGCCCGACGAGAACAGCAATGCGGCAACGTCGCCGCCTGGCGCCACGAACGCGGCCAGCTCGCGCTCCAGCGCCTCGTGCGCCGCGGTGTGCCCGCTGACGAGATGCGAGGCGCCGGCACCCACGCCCCATGTCCGGGCCGCGTCGCGCGCAGCCGCGATCACGGCGGGATGGTTGGCCAGCCCCAGGTAGTCGTTGCTGGCGAAGGCCAGCATGGGGCGCCCGTCGACGACCGTGCGCGGGCCGGTGGGCGCCGCCACGATCCGGCGCTGCCGGAACAGTCCGCCGGCACGCCGTCGGTCAAGCGCGACTTCGAGGCGGGCGAGGCGCGTTGGCCGCGATGCGGATGTCACGCGGAGGCGCTGGTGAGCGCTTCCAGACCCAGTTTGGCGAAGAGCGCGCGGTCGGCATCGATGTCGGGGTTGCCGGTCGTCAGCAGGCGATCGCCATAAAAGATCGAATTAGCGCCGGCAAGAAAGCACAGCGCCTGCACCGCTTCGCCGAACTCGCGGCGCCCTGCGGACAATCGCACCATCGCCTTCGGCATTGCGATCCGCGCCACGGCGATCGTGCGCACGAACTCGAGGGGGTCGAGCGCGGACTCGCCGTGCAACGCATCATGCAGCGGCGTACCCTCGACCTGGACCAGATGGTTGATCGGAACGGACTCGGGATATGGATCGAGATTGGCCAGCTGCGCGATCAGTCCCGCACGCTGCAAGCGCGATTCGCCCATGCCGACGATGCCGCCGCAGCATACCGACAGTCCGGCCTCACGAATGCGCTCGAGCGTGGCGAGGCGATCGTCGTAATCACGCGTCGATACGATCTCGCCGTAGAACTCCGGCGCAGTATCGAGATTGTGGTTGTAGTAATCGAGTCCGGCTTCGCGCAGCTGCTGCGCCTGGCCATCCTTCAGCATGCCGAGCGTGGCGCAGGTCTCGAGCCCCAGCGCCTTTACTTCGCGCACCATGGCCAGCACCGGGTCGAGATCGCGCTGCTTCGGGCCGCGCCATGCGGCACCCATGCAAAACCGCGACGCGCCGGCTTCCTTCGCGGCGCGTGCAGCGGCGACCACGGCAGCGACATCGAGCAGCGCTTCGTCGACCACCCCGGTGTGATAGCGGGCAGCCTGCGGACAATAGCCGCAGTCTTCGGAACAACCACCGGTCTTGATCGAAATCAGCGTCGAGAGTTGCACCGCATTGGGCGCGTGGTGGGCGCGGTGAACCTGCTGCGCGCGCCACAACAGATCATTGAACGGCAGCGCGAACAGTGCGGCGATCGCATCGACGGCAAGACGCGTCGGCGCGTGCGCCCCAGTCGTTGGCGGCTTGGAGTGCAGCGTGATGCTGGCGGTCGCGGTCATGCGTTCGGATGATCGTCCTGTGATATGCCGGCGTCCGACAATGGATGAAAGACTGCAGCCCGCTTCGCGCAGCCCAAGGCGCGAAGCACGTCGCCGGCACGCGCAGTGTCAATGAGTCTCAACGAAGATGTCAAATTTTTCGCCTGCAGGATTTGACAAGTCGCCTTTCTGGCAGCGGCTCGCCCGCACCTTGCTGCCCCAGCATTGCGCGCTATGTGCCGGTCCGGCCGGGCCGGGCCTGCTGTGCGCCGATTGCGCGCGTGCGTTGCCCGCGTTGCCGGCGCACTGTCCGCAATGCGCGTCACCGACGCCAGCGGGTCGGCATTGCGGCCGTTGCCTGGCACGCCCTCCCAGCTTCGAGGCCACGCGCTGTGCCTATGTC
>JANNKR010000284.1:0-4471 GCA_031396395.1 Betaproteobacteria bacterium | reverse complement strand
CATCCGCTCGATGTGCTTGTGGGCGTTCTCGATCATCACAATTGCGGCGTCCACCATCGCGCCGATGGCAATCGCGATGCCGCCGAGGCTCATGATGTTCGAGTTCATTCCGAGCAGGTGCATGGCGATGAACGCGATCAGTACGCCGATGGGCAGCATGATGATGGCCACCAGTGCGCTGCGAACGTGCAGCAGAAACACGATGCACACCGCGGCCACGATGACGCTTTCTTCGAGCAATGTGCGCTGCAAGGTGTCGATCGCGCGGTGGATGAGGTCCGACCGGTCGTAAACGGTCACCACCTCCACGCCCTCGGGCAGCCCGGAAGCTACCTCGCTGATCTTGGTCTTGAGGTTGTGGATGACTTCGAGGGCGTTCTGGCCATACCGCGCCATGGCGATGGCCGAAACGACCTCGCCCTCGCCGTTGAGCTCGCTCAGTCCGCGCCGCTCATCCGGTCCCATCTCGACCAACGCGATGTCCCGGATCAGGACCGGCGTTCCCTTGTCGCTCTTGACCACCAGTGATTCGATGTCGGCCTTGCTGCGCAGATAGCCCATGCCGCGCACCATGTACTCGGTTTCGGCCATCTCGACGACGCGACCGCCCACATCTCGGTTGGACTCGCGGATAGCCTGCGTCACTTTGGCCAGCGGAATACCGTAGGCGCGAAGCTTCACCGGATCCACCACCACCTGGTATTGCTGCACGAAACCGCCGATGCTGGCGATCTCGGCCACGCCGGGCGCCTTGGCCAACTGGTAACGCAGGTACCAATCCTGGATGGTGCGCAGTTCCGCCAGGTTCTTGGTGGCGCTGACGAGCGCATATTGGTAGACCCAGCCAACGCCGGTGGCGTCGGGCCCCAGCTGCGGCGAAACCCCTTTGGGGAGGCGACCGGAGACGAAGTTCAGGTACTCCAGAACGCGCGAGCGCGCCCAGTAAATGTCAGTGCCATCCTCGAAGATGACGTATACGAATGAAGCGCCGAAGAATGAAAAACCTCGAACCACTTTCGATTTTGGCACCGACAGCATCGCAGTCGTCAGCGGATAGGTGACCTGGTCCTCGACCACCTGCGGCGCCTGGCCCGGGTACTCGGTGTAGATGATGACCTGAACGTCGGACAGGTCCGGCAAGGCATCGAGTGGCGTCTTGACGACCGCGTAAATGCCGCCAATGGTGACGAACACGGTCGCCAGGATGACGAGAAAGACGTTTCGCGCCGACCATTCGATGATCTTGCCGAGCATGTGGTTCTCTAGTGCCCTTTGTGCGGCGCTGGCGGTGCGTTGGACCCGCCGGTTCCACTGCGCGGGGCAATCTTCGTGATCACCCATTCACCCGCCGACCGTTCGACGAACTCGAATTCAACGCTGGCGTCCGGTTGCAGGTCGGCGAGGAGGGCGCTGTTGGCAGCCTTGAAGTCCATCGTCATCGCCGGCCATTTGAGCGTTGCGACTGGCCCGTGCGCAATGGACACTTTTCCCGCCTTGGCGTCGATGACCTTGACTGTGCCCGCTGCCCGATGGCCCACCACGGATGCCTTGGCGCCGGGCGCGGGTACGATGGCGCCGCCAGCAGTCGAAGCCGTCGTTCGAGCTGATGTGGCAAGCGTCGGCGCGGGTGGGGCTGCCGCGCCCGAGGTTGCGGCCGCGCCGTGGCTGGAGTGTCCGAAGCCGCCGATGGCAGCCTTGAGATTGCTTTCGGCATCGATCAGAAAATTGGCGGCCACCACGACCTGTTCGCCGTTCTTGACACCGTCCATCACCTCGACGTAGCTGTCCGTGCGACTTCCCAGCTTCACTTCGCGGGGTTCGAAGCGACCTTCGGCAAGTTGGACGAGGACGATGCGGCGCGTACCACTGTCGATGACCGCAGAATTGGGTACCGTCAACACCTTTGACTTGCCACCGACTGGCAATTCGACCTCAGCAAACATCGCTGGCTTCAGCAACTGGCCGGGATTGCCGATTTCCAGGCGCACGGGAATCGTCCGCGTCTCCGGTTTCAGCGTTGGATAGACGTAGGTGATGGTGCCGGCGAAGTTCCGATCAGGATAGGCGCTGATGCTGACCTTGGCCTTGCTGCCGGTCCTGACCTGGGCAATGTCCTGTTCATACACGTCCGCGATGACCCACACCGACGACAGGTCGGCGATCTGGTAGAGACTGTCGCCGGGCATGAATCGCATGCCCTGAACGGCCTTCTTTTCCATGACGATGCCCGATACGGGCGAGCGGAAGGTAAGGGTCCGGCGCGTCTCTCCGGATTGCGCCAACGCGCGCACCTGTTCTTCGGAGATGTCCCAGTTCTTGAGGCGGGCGAGGCTCGCGTCGGCGAGGCGTTTCATCCCGTCGCGCGGCGCGTCGCTGGCGTCTTTCAGCGCCTTGACCGCCTCTGAGGCGATCGCATATTCACGTTGCGCCGACACCAGTTCGGGGCTGTAGACCTCGAATAGCGGTTGCCCCTTGCTGACTGCCTGGCCGGTCGAATTGACGAAGAGCTGCTCCACCCAACCTTCGAACTTGGGCGCGATGGCGAAGACGCGCCGCTCATCGACCTCGATGCGGCCAACCGCTTTGATGACCTTGTCCAGCGAACGCATTGCCGCTGGTTCGCTGCGCACTCCCAGCTTCTGTACCTTGTCGACACTGATCTTGATTTGATTGGTTCCGGAGTCGGGCTCCTCTCCGTCGTAGACCGCGACGTAATCCATCCCCATCGGATCCTTCTTCGGCACTGGCGAAGTGTCGGGCAGTCCCATCGGATTGCGGTAGAACAGGATTTTCCGCTCGACCTTGGTGGTCGTGGCACCCGCGCTCGCCGCGCCTGGGGCAGCCTCGGTCGGTGCGGCTGATTGGTTTCGAGTACCCCACCAATAACCCCCGCTGATGCCGACCGCCACCGCTACGGCTGCCGTCAGAAGTCCCGCTGGCCACTTCATAGATTTTCTCCCAACAGCCGCTCGATCGCCGCGAGACGGACTTGGGCCTCGGCCTGTGCCTTCAGCCGATCCTGTTTGGATTTGCGGATCTGCCGCTGCGCGTCGAGCAGCGTCGCGAAATCCACCTTTCCGGTCTCGTAGCCAGCCAACGCGGCCTCGAGAGTCGCTGCGGACTGCGGAAGTAGGCTGGTCGTGGTCAATAGTTCGATGCGCTGCGCCGTTTTCAACGCAGCGAGATTTTCGAACAATTCCCCGATCAGCCGATTGGCCGCCGCATCCTTTTGCGCGCGCGCTGCGGAAAGCATCGATTCGGCCTCCGACTCCTGCGAGCGACGAGATTGCTGCTGCAGAGGGATGTTGATTTCAACCATCAGTTCCCACTCGCCGATGCGCGAGCCCATCTGGATCGGGGAAACGCCGACGGCAAAGTCCGGGTAGCGATTTCTATAGGTGAGTTCGCGACTTTTCTCGGCCGCACGAATGCGTGCATCGCTGGTGAAGAGTTGCGGATTGTGGCCACGCAGGCGGTCTACCAGTGCATCCTCGTCAAGCTTCACAGGAGGCGGCACCGCGCGCAGTCGTTCCGGCGGGGCGAGCGGCGCCGTCGCCTTGCGGGCGAGAAGACTATTCAGCATCGCCTGGACACCAGCACGCTCCCCTTCCTGTACCAGCAATTCCCCTTGCATGGTCGTGCGCTCGACCTGCGCACGAATCACATCCTGCTGCGGGACCAAGCCGCTCTCGTAACGCACCAGCGCAATTCTCTCGAGCCGGGCGAGAAGGTCCAGGATTTCGCGGGTGAGCTGCTCGTTGTGGACGACCAGGTAATAGCGTGCATAAGCTGCCTTGACGTTCGCCGCAAGCTCGGCCCACGTCGTCGCGACCCGACCCAGGGCCTGTTCGGCATCAGCCGCAGCGACATCGCGCTTGAGGTCCCGTTTGCCCCAGAAGGGAAGGGGCTGCAGCAACGTGTATTTGGTGCTCCCGACCTTGTTGGGCAGCAAGCTCGGCTGCGCGTCGGAACCCGCGTTGGTGATGTTCTGCAACTCCATCCGGAACAACGGATCGGAAAACGCGCCCGCGGGGTAGACACGTTGCGCCGCAGCATCCGCTTCGAAACGCATGGCCGCATACTCTGGATTCGCTCGGGCGTACTCGAGAAGTCCTTCGACATTCGCGCCAAGTGGTAACTCGCTTGCGCAACTGATTACCGGCGGTAAGAGTCCGACGAGACCGAGAAACAGCAAGCGCTTGAAGTTATTCGGCCCCATTCGATCCCTCCCGCGCATACGCAACGCAAAATTGGCAGAAGTACCGCATGTGCAATACCCTGCCACACCGCTCCAATAGGCAGGTTCGCCGTGTTCGCAATGCGCTATTTCGCCGACTGCAAAGCAACGACGGTCAACTGGCCGTTCACATTATCTGCGATAAACCGGATCCTGTTTCCTTCCTTCAAGCCGTTAAGCCAGGCGCGCTCCTTCACCGCAAAGGTCATGGTCATCCCGGGCATATTGAGATTG
>JANNKR010000229.1:0-18508 GCA_031396395.1 Betaproteobacteria bacterium | reverse complement strand
CGGGTTGGCGTGGATTCAGCCGCGCGCTTTGCGCTCTCCCCCGGTTGGCGAGGCTTCTGCCTCGGGCGTTGCGCTCTCCACGGTTAGGCTAGGCTTCTGCCTCGCGCTATGCGCTGTGCGAGGCTGACGCCTCGCCTACGAGGCGCCTGCCGCGACCGGCGCGTTCAGCGCCCCTTCTGCAACAGTGCCAGCGCCTGCGCCACGAGGTCGTTTTCATCAGCGGGGATCTGACCCTGCGGCGTCATCTGGTCGACCACGCCCGGCAGCATCTGCGCCAGTCCGCCCGCGGCGTCCTGCTGCGACATGCCGAGTTGCTGCGCGATCTTGCCCAACTGTCCGCTACCCAGCACCTGTGTCAGCACATCCGGCGAGATCGGCATGTTCTGCCCGGTGCCCACCCACGACTGCGCCTGATCGCCATACCCGGCCTGCTGGAACTTGCCCAGCATGCCCTGCAAGCCGCCGTTCTGCTGCAGCATCTGCAGCGCGATTGCGATCAACGGGCTCTGGCCCTGCGCGCCCTGTTGTCCGCCGCCCATCATGCCGCCCATCGCGCTATTGAGCAATCCGTCGAGCAATCCCATGACTCACCTCGCTTCGTTTGTTGAAGGATTTCCTGCAATGCGTCGGCGGCATGCCGGCGCGGAATCCGATTACGTTGTACGGTGGTGTATATGTGCCTCCGGCACCGGGTAGCCGGCTGCGCCGAACGTTGCGCGGATCGTCTTGTTGGTATCGAAGTACACCTGCCAATAGTGGTCGGTATGCACGAAGGGACGCACCGCCAGCACGGGTCCACGCTCGTTGAACGTCAGGATCTCGACATCGGGCTGCGGATCCGCGAGGACGTTGGCGATGGCCGGCAGAGCCGCCTTCAGCCTGGCGACAGCGTCCTGCGGATCGACGGTGTGATCGAGCTGCGCGGTGAGCTCGACACGGCGATAAGGATTGTGGGAGAAATTCTTGATCGTGCCGTTCATCACCTTGGCATTGCCCACCATCGTGTTCACGTTGTCCGGCGTGTCGATGGCCGTGGTGAAGAGCCCGATCGCCCGTACGGTGCCTTCGACCTCGCCGGCCAGCACGTAATCACCCACCTTGAAGGGCCGCAGCACCAGGATGAACGCGCCGGCGGCAAAGTTGGACAGGAGGCCGCCCCACGCGGCGCCGATCGCGATGCCCAGCGCGGCGATCAGTGCCGCGAACGAGGTCGTCTCGACGCCGAAGTAGCCGAGGATCCCGATGACCAGCAGCACATTCAGCGCCACCGTCAGCGTGTTGCCGATGTAGCGCACCACGGTCGGCTCGATCTTCTGGCGTTCGAGGGCGCGCGTGATCAGGTTGCCGGCGATGCCGATCAGCCAGCGGCCGATGATGTAGATCGCAATCGCGCCCAGGATCTTGAGGGCCAGCGCGATGACGATGGGCCGGGCGTTGTCGAAGAGGACGGCGAGATCCATGCTGATTCCTGGGATGGGCGAAACCGTGAAGAATACGACGAATTCGGGTCGTTTTTAAGGGGGCGGGCGACCTGGATGACCGGACAACAAAGGCATCGATGACCGGTCAGGTTGCGGCAATGCCGAGCTCGCGGGCCAAACGCTCCACGATGGCCCGTACTGTCGCCAGTTCGTGTTGCAGCTGGGTGACATTGGCCTTCAAGGCCGCAATCTCGCTTACGGTGACGAGCTCGCCGTCGGCGCTGTCCGGCACCTGCATCTGCGCCGGGTTCGGTGCGCCTGACAGCAGGTGCGCCCAGCGCGTTTCCCGGGCCCCGGGCAGGCGCGGCATCTCGACGACCAGCGCCCCGGCGGAGCGGGACGCCAGCTCGTGCAGGAAACCTTCGACGGAGGAAATGTCGGCGAAGCGGTGCAGGCGTTCGGTATGGATGCGAAGCTCACCCACGGTCTGGGGGCCGCGCAGCATGATCATCGTCAGGAGCGCCACCGATTGGGCCGGAATGCCCAGCACCCGCGCCAGGTTCTGCGCGTAGCGCATCACCCGGCCGCCGCTGGATTCCACGACCAGGTCGAGCCCCTTCAGGCGGTCGATGGCGGCCGAAACTTCCGCCTCCGTGGCGTCGATGACAGGGTCGCGGCTGGTTTTCTGGTTGCATCCGGACAGCAGCGCATTCAGCGTCAGCGGATAGCTGTCGGGCACCGTGTGCTGTTTCTCGATCAGCACGCCGAGCACGCGGGTTTCGAGGAGGGAGAGGGCGGGCAGTTCCATGGGGCTGCTATTGTGCTGGTTTCCTGCGCTTGGCGCATCACCGGGATCGAACCATGGCCACCGCACCCGAAGTCACCAACATGGCGCTGTTCTGCGATTTCGAGAACGTCGCGCTGGGCGTCCGCGACGCCAACTACGAAAAATTCGACATCGGCAAGGTGCTGGAGCGCCTGCTGCTGAAAGGCAGCATCGTCGTCAAGAAGGCCTACTGCGACTGGGACCGGTACAAGGCCTTCAAGGCGTCGATGCACGAAGCCTCGTTTGAGTTGATCGAGATCCCGCATGTGCGCCAATCGGGCAAGAACTCCGCCGACATCCGCATGGTGGTCGACGCGCTCGACCTCTGCTACACCAAGGCGCACGTGGAAACCTTCGTCATCATCAGCGGCGACTCCGACTTCTCGCCGCTGGTGTCGAAGCTGCGCGAGAACAACAAGGTCGTGATCGGCGTCGGCGTGAAGAATTCCACATCCGACCTGCTGATCGCCAACTGCGATGAATTCATCTTCTACGACGACCTGGTCCGCGAGAAGAAGAAGACCGCCACGCGCCGGGCGGCGGCCAAGACGACCAACGCTGCGAAGCCGAAGTCCGCGGCAAAAAAGGCGCTCGACGGTGCTGCCGGTGTGGACAAATCCCCGCTCGAGCCCGCGCCCGCGGCAGTTGCATTGCCCAAGGGCGATGAAGCCAAGCGTGAAGAAGCACTCGACCTCATCGTCGAAACGGTCGAGGCGCTGACCAACGAGCGCGGCGCCGAGGAAAAAATCTGGGGCTCGATGGTCAAGCAGGCGTTAAAGCGCCGCAAGCCCGGGTTCAACGAGTCGTACTACGGCTTTCGCTCGTTCAACAGCATGCTGGAAGAGGCCGCGCGCGCGGGCAGCCTTGAACTGGAGAGTGACGAAAAGTCCGGTGGCTATCGGGTGCGGCTGGGGTCGACGCCCGACGAGTGAGCCGGGCAACCGCTGCGGATTTCGGCAGCGGCGACTCCTAGAACTTCTCGTCCCACCGCAGATAGCGCCACTGCCCAACCGGCAATGGCCCCAGCGGCACGCTGCCGGTACGCACGCGCTTCAATCCGGTCACGGTGAGGCCCACCAGTTCGCACATGCGGCGGATCTGGCGCTTGCGCCCTTCGCGCAACACGAAGCGCAGCTGGTCCTCGTTCTGCCATGACACCTTCGCGGGTTTGAGCTTGACGTCGTCCAGCTCCAGACCGTGGTGCAGCAGCTTCATGCCCTGGTCAGTCAATGTACCTTCCACGCGCACCAGGTATTCCTTCTCCACTTCAGAGTCGCGGCCGATCAGCTGCTTGGCGATGCGACCATCCTGCGTGAAGACGATGAGCCCGGTGGAGTCGATGTCCAGGCGTCCGGCGGGGGCGAGACCGCGCAGGTGTGCCATCTTGAATTTGGTCGGCGACGGATCGTCCGGCCACCGGTTGTCGGGCTTGATCAGCACCATTGCGGGTTCGTGGCCATCCTCGGCCTGCCCGGAGACATAGCCCATCGGCTTGTTGAGCACGATGGTGACCTGCTCCAGCTGGTGCGCGGTGGCGGCCGCGTCGATCTCGATGCGCGCACTGCCCGACACGCGCGTGCCGAGGACGTCGACGACCTTGCCATCGACGCGCACCCAGCCGTTCACGATCCACTCGTCGGCCTCGCGGCGCGAGCACAGGCCCAGCTCGCTCATGCGCTTGGACAGGCGCGGGTCGTCGGGATTTTCGTGCTTGGGGGAGGTCGCCGGCGCGACACGAGTGGCCGCGGGTGCCGCGCGCGGTGGCGGCGCCGATGGATCGGGGGCGCGGCGCGAGCGGTTGCCCGATTTCGCGTGAGCTTCGTAGGTTGGCCTGCCCCCAACGGTGGCCGTGGGCACGGGTGGCGTCGAGCCGCTGGTGGCGCGGCGGCGCGATGACGAGGCTGCCGGTGCGGCATGGTCCCGTCGTGCGCCGGTTGGCGCCGCATGATCACGCCGTGCGCCTGCCGGTGCCGCGTGCTCTCGCCGTGGAATCGCGGGTGTCGCGGCCCCCGGCGTTGCCGGTGGCGACGCGGCGGGGATCGCTTTTTTCGGCGGCGGCTTGCCGTGCGATGCGCGCCATGCGCGCGACGTCGGCTCCCTGGGCGCCGCGCTGGGGTCGGCCGGTTTGGTGATCTTGAGGGTGATCCGGGCCACGATGGTCACGCCTTGCTGTAGATCTCGGCGCCCTTTTTTACGAACTCCACGGCCTTCACTTCCATGCCTTTCTGCAGCGCCTCCTCGTCGGAGACGCCGAGCTTGGCCGCGTATTCGCGCACGTCCTGGGTGATCTTCATCGAGCAGAAGTGCGGACCGCACATCGAGCAGAAGTGCGCCAGCTTGGCGCCATGCTGCGGCAGCGTCTCGTCGTGGAATTCGCGCGCCTTGTCGGGGTCGAGCCCGAGGTTGAACTGGTCCTCCCAGCGGAATTCGAAGCGCGCCTTCGACAACGCGTTGTCGCGCAGTTGCGCGCCAGGATGGCCCTTGGCGAGATCGGCGGCATGGGCGGCCAGCTTGTACGCCATGATGCCGTCCTTCACGTCGGCCTTGTTGGGCAGGCCAAGGTGCTCCTTGGGCGTGACGTAGCAAAGCATTGCGGTCCCATACCAGCCGATCATCGCCGCGCCGATGGCGCTGGTGATGTGATCGTAGCCGGGCGCGATGTCGGTAGTGAGTGGTCCCAGCGTGTAGAAGGGCGCCTCGCCGCACAGGCGCAGCTGTTCGTCCATGTTGTACTTGATCATGTGCATGGGCACGTGGCCGGGGCCTTCGATCATCACCTGCACGTCGTGCTTCCACGCCACCTGCGTCAGTTCGCCCAGCGTGGCCAGTTCGCCCATCTGCGCCTCGTCGTTGGCGTCGTGGATGGAGCCGGGACGCAAGCCATCGCCCAGCGAAAACGCGACGTCATAGGCCTTCATGATTTCGCAGATTTCCTCGAAACGCGTGTAGAGGAAACTTTCCTTGTGGTGGGCGAGACACCACTTGGCCATGATCGAACCGCCACGCGACACGATGCCGGTCATCCGCTTGGCGGTCAGCGGGATGTAGCGCAGCAGCACGCCGGCGTGGATGGTGAAGTAGTCGACCCCCTGTTCGGCCTGTTCGATCAGCGTGTCGCGGTAAATTTCCCACGTCATGTCCTCGGCCTTGCCGTCGACTTTTTCCAGGGCCTGGTAGATGGGCACCGTGCCGATGGGCACCGGCGAGTTGCGCACGATCCACTCGCGCGTCTCGTGGATGTTCTTGCCGGTGGAAAGATCCATCACCGTGTCGCCGCCCCAGCGGATCGCCCACGTCATCTTCTCCACTTCCTCGCCGATCGACGACGAAACGGCCGAGTTGCCGATGTTGGCATTGATCTTCACGAGGAAATTGCGGCCGATGATCATCGGCTCGGATTCCGGGTGATTGATGTTGTTGGGGATGATCGCGCGGCCACGGGCCACTTCGTCGCGCACGAACTCGGGCGTGATGATGCGCGGAATCGATGCGCCGAAGTCCTGGCCGGGGTGCTGGCGGCGAACGCTTTCCGGAAATTGCGCCACCAGCGAATCGCGCATCAGGTTCTCGCGGATCGCGACGAACTCCATTTCCGGCGTGATGATGCCCTTCTTCGCGTAGTGCATTTGCGAAACATTGGCGCCGGCCTTCGCGCGTCGCGGCATCCGGTGCAGGTCGAAGCGCAGGCCCTGCAGGGCGGGATCGGCCAGGCGCGCCACGCCAAATGCCGACGACGGACCGGGCAAAGCCTCGGTATCGCCTCGCTCGGCGATCCAGGTGGTGCGCAACGGCGCCAGGCCCTTGCGGATGTCGATGGCCACGGTCGGATCGGTGTATGGTCCGGACGTGTCGTAGACGGCGAGCGACGGATTCTTCTCCGCGCCGAAAGAGGCCGGCGTGTCACTTTGCGAGATTTCCCGCATCGGCACGCGAATGTCGGGCCGCGAGCCCTCGACGTGAATCTTGCGCGATGCAGGCAGCGGCGCAACCGCGGCAGTGTCCACCTTCGCGTCGCGCGCAAAGAACTGGTCGGGGGCATTCATGGCGTTCTCCTCATTGCACAGGACGGCGCGAGGAGCGGAAGAAGAGTCTTCACGCTTCCCTCTCGCCGGCATTATCCGGATCAGGTTCCAAGGGTTTCATCTCACCCGGCCGCGCCAGTTGCAGCGTCGCGGCCAGGACCCCTAGCGTCCTTGTAACATTACGCGCAATCGACAACCCCGGCAATGCAACGTTGCCCGCGGTTGCGTAGAGCGCGTAAAATGCGGAATGTTTGGTGAAACTGCGGGTGTAGCTCAATGGTAGAGCAGAAGCTTCCCAAGCTTACGACGAGGGTTCGATTCCCTTCACCCGCTCCAGAGTCGAGCGCGGAGCGGCAGCCGCACGTGTCGTCGCTGGACGACACGGTGCGCATGCCGTGGGAACTGCTGCTCGAGGTACGCGAAACCGTCTTCCCGCCGGCGCGGGCCGTGCAGTTTCGCGTTGCCGTAGGCCCCGGTGCCGATCGCTATGTGCCGCGCTTTGTCGTTCACGAGCAAGCGGGACGGCCGCTGCTTGGCTGGCATTGGGGCGCTCTTCTCTTCGGCAGTGCCTGGGCCTGCTATCGCCGGCTGTGGCTTCCGGCCACGGGTTATGCCGCGCTGTCCGTAGCCGGCGCTCTCGCCTTCGTGGCCATCGAACCCGATCTCGGCGATTCCGCGTGGGCGTGGCTGGCCGTGGCCGCGCTGCTGGTCTGGCTGGTCCCGGGCATCGTGGCGGCACTGTTCGCGCACATGCACGTCTATGCGCGGGCCAAACGCCTGGTCACGCGCGCGGAGGGATTGAGTGTTACGGCCACCGGTGTCGTGAAGTGGCTGGCCGCCCGGCGTCCCACGGCGTGGCTGGCCGGTGCGCTCACCGGCGTTTGCGTGTCGGCGGTGCTGGCTGCGTTGTTGCTGCCACGCATGGAGGCGATGTTCACGGAACGCAACGTGCGCGCGAAGGTGGCCACGCTGCTGGCCGTGATCGAGCCATTGCAGCAGAGTGTGGAGGCCGGATGGGCCGACCGCAAACCGGTGCGGCTGTCGCTGGCCGATGCCGCATCGCTGGTCGAGCGCAGCGGCAATCTGCTCGAAAGCATCTCCGTCAACCCCACCAATGGCCGCCTGAGCCTTGTGCTTGGCTCGGCAGTGGCCGAGCTTGCGGGTCGCCACATTCTTCTGTCGCCGACCGTGGCCGCGCCACAGCAGCTGGCGTGGATCTGCGTGCCGGTGGGCATTGCCGCGAAGTACCTGCCGGTCGACTGCCGCAAGTAATTGCGGCAAGTTGCGCGGCGTCGCGCCGGCCTTGGCTCAGGCTGTTACGACCGGCGCCTTCCCCGCAAACGCCCGCGCCGCGCGAAACGCCAGCGGATTGATCAGGATCGAAATCAGCGCGCCGCCCAGGATCAGTCCGTTGCCTTCCGCGGGCATCACGCCTAGCGCCACGGCCATCGCCGCGACGATGAACGAGAACTCGCCGATCTGGGCCAGCGCGGCGGCCACGCGATAGCCGGTGCGCGCGGGCTGGCCGAGCGCGATCACGATCAGGAAGGCGGCAATGGACTTGCCGACCACGACGATGGCCACGGTCGCGGCCATCGCCAGGGGCTGGCGCACGAGGATCGACGGATCGAAGGCCATGCCGACGGCGACGAAGAACAGCACGGCGAACGCGTCGCGGAACGGCAGCAGCTGATTGGCGACGCGATGGCCGAGGGGAGACCCGTTCAGCACGACGCCCGCCAGGAATGCGCCCAGCGCGTACGACACGCCGAAGATTTCCGCTGCGCCGTAGGCAATGCCCAGCGCCAGCGCCAGGCCGCACACCAGCAGCAATTCCTGCGAATGGAGCCGGTCCACGTACCCCAGTATCCACGGCAACGTGCGGGTGCCCACCACCAGCATCAGCACCGCGAAGATCCCCACCTTGAGCAGGGCCATGCCGACGATCGGCAACGTGGCCGCGGACGCGAAGCCGGCGGCGCCTGACTGCGCAAACACGGGCAGCAATACCAGCGCCAGCACCATCACCAGGTCCTCGACGACCAGCCAACCGACCGCAAGCCGGCCGTCGGGCGTCGCGACGGCGTCCTCCGCTTCGAGCGCGCGCAGCAGCACGACGGTGCTGGCTACCGACAGCGCGAGGCCGAAGACGATGCCCGCCCCGAGCGTCCATCCGAAGAAGTGCGCGGCGGCCGCACCCATCGCCGTGGCCACCGCGATCTGGCCGATGGCGCCGGGAACGGCAACTGGCCAGACGGACAGCAGATCCTTCAGTGAAAAGTGCAGGCCGACGCCGAACATCAGGAAGATGACCCCGATCTCCGCCAGTTGCGGCGCGAGCGCGGTGTCGGCGACGAAGCCGGGCGTGAAGGGGCCTACGACGATGCCCGCCAGCAGATAGCCGACGATGGTGGGCAGGCCGATACGCGCGGCCAGCGCGCCGAACGCGAAGGCCCACGCAAAGCCGATCGCCAGCGTGGCGATCAGGCTGTGCGAAGTTTCCACGGCGTTCCGGCGGAAAGGCGATTCACGCCCGGATCATAGCGTGGAGAGGTGGCCGTACCGGCCGGCTGCTGGTAAACTGGTCAGACCAGTTGCCGGGCCATTCGCGCCCGGTTTTCCTTTTCGCGCCGCATCGCCGTCAACGACATCGCACCGCTTTGAATAAATCGAGCCTGACCCCTTTCGCGCGGCTTGGTGCGCTCGTCGTCATCGCGCTTGCCCTCATGTTGCCTGTTGCCCATGCGCAACCGGTGGCCACGGACGTTCCGGGACTGCGCCTGCCCCGCGACGTGCTGCCGGTCGCCTATGCGCCGACGCTGACGATCGATCCTGACAAGGCCACCTTCGACGGCGTCATCGAGATCGACGTGCACGTGGTCAAGTCCGTCAGTCGCGTGTGGCTCAACGCAAGGAACCTGTCGATTGCCACGGCGAGCGCGACGATGCCGGCCTCGACGACGGTGCCGGCGACTTCGCTGGCGGCCAAGGTGATTCCCGGCAACGACAATGTGATCGGATTGCAGTTCGATGCACCGCTTCCGATCGGTGCGGCTCGCCTCACGCTGCGCTATTCGGGTGTCGTGGACGAGGTGAACCCCAAGGGCGTGTTCCGGCAGCAGGACCGCGAACAGTGGTCCGTGTTCACGCAATTCGAGCCGCTCGATGCCCGTCGCGCTTTCCCCTGCTTTGACGAACCCGACATGAAGGCCACATGGCAGCTGACGCTGCGCATTCCCGAAGGCCTGCGCGCATTCAACAACATGCCGGTCGAATCGATGCCCACGCCGCAGGGCGGCTGGCGCAACGTCACGTTTCAGCGCACGCCGCTCCTGCCGAGCTATCTCATCGCCTTCGCGGTTGGCGACTTCGACGTCGTGGACGCAGGCACGGCGGGTATGAACGCGACGCCGATATCGATCATCACGGCCAAGGGCCGGGGTGCGGAAGCCGCTTTCGCCGCCGCCAATACCGGGGCCATTCTTGCGGCCACCGAGAAGTACTTCGGCATGGCGTACCCGTTTCCCAAGCTCGACCTCATCGGCTTCCCCAAGGCGAACAACTTCAGCGCGATGGAGAATCCCGGCCTTGTCACCTATACCGCGCGATCGCTGCTGGCCAAGCCGGACGAAATGTCGCCGCGCTTTCAACAGCAGTTCATCGGGATCACTGCGCACGAGATCGCGCACATGTGGTTCGGCGACTACGTCACCATGGCCTGGTGGGACGACCTGTGGCTCAACGAGTCCTTTGCGTCGTGGATGGCCACGTACATCTCGCAGGAACTGCGTCCCGAGTGGGGCTCGTCCGGTTGGCGCATCTATCAGCGCGGTGTTGCGATGGAGTCCGATCGCCTGCCGTCGGCGCGACGCATCCGGCAGCCGGTAGCCCAACTTGGCGACGTGCAGGCCTCCTTCGACGGTATTGCGTACGCCAAGGGCCAATCGATCCTGACGATGTTCGAGGCGTGGCTGGGGCCCGAAAAATTCCGCGAAGGCGTGCGCCGCTACATCAACAAGCATGCCTGGGGCAATGCCACGTCCGAGGATTTCTTCACGGCGCTCGCGGCCGCCGACGACGCAGTAGTGCCGGCTTTGCGTGGCTTCGTCGAGCGGGCTGGGGTCCCTGTGCTCGACGTAGCGCTCGATTGCTCCAACGAACCGTCGCTGGTGGTCTCGCAGCGCCGGTTCGTACCCACCGGCGCGCCTGCCGGCGCGGCTGAGCGCTGGGTGTTTCCCGCGTGCTTCGAGTTTGGCGACGCCAGGCAGGGACGCGAGGTCTGCACGCTCGTGAAGGACGCCCGCCAGGTCGTGCCATTACCGACCACGACCTGTCCCGCCTGGGCAATCGCCAATCGCAGCGGCATCGGCTATTTCCTGACGCGGTTGTCGCCCGCGCTGTACGGCGCGCTGCCGAAAGCGAAGGACGTGCTGGCCGCGCGTGACTATGGACCGTTGCTGGGGGACTTGAGCCTGCTGCTGGACAGTGGCGCGGTCACGTATGCGGTTGCGTTGCCCGTGGTGGGCAGCCAGGCGGGCACTTCGGACCCGCGCGTTGCGCAGTGGGCCATCGGCATTGCGAATCGCGTGCCGCCGTCGCTGATCGCGCCTGCAAATGAGGCGAAGTACGCGGCCTGGGTCCGCGAACAATTCGGCAACCGTGCCGTGGCCCTGGGCTGGCTGCCCAAACCGGGCGACGACGTTGACACGATCCGGTTGCGCGAGGGGGTGGTGGCGCTGGTGGCCGTGCGCGGCGCGGATGCTGCGCTGGGCAAGGAAGCGCAGCGCCTGGCCAAACTCTGGCTGACCGATCGCAAGACCATTCCGGCCACGGCGCGGCGTAGCGTCCTGGCTGGCGCGGCGCGAACTGCGGGAACGGATGGCGCAGCGCTCTTCGACGGCCTGCTCGACGTGGCAGTGACCACCAAGGACGGCAATGAACGCGACGATGTACTCTCCGCGCTGGGGGCCTTCCGCGATTCCGCGCTGCTCGACCGCGCCCTGTCGCTCGCGCTCGACCCGCGGCTGGGTCCGCGCGACAGCGCACGTCCACTGCAGCAGGCGTTGATGGACCCGGCGAGCAGCCAGGCGGCGCTCGCGTGGTTCGCACGCAACATCGATGCGATGAGTGCCCGTTTCCCCAAGGATTTCCAGGGCTATTGGCCGGCCTGGGCAGAGGCGGCCTGCGCCGATGCCGAGCGCGCGCAGTTCGTCGCGGTGTTCGAGTCCCGCGTCAAGGGACTGGATGCAGGTCCGCTCACCTACCGCAATACGCTCGAGAGAATCGATGCGTGCATCGCCGGTGCGCGCGCACAGCGCGCCCCGCTCAACGCGTTCCTGGCCGATTTGAAGTGAGTGTCGGCCATACGCCGATTCCGCTTACGGCGGTGCTGCTGATCACCGGCGCGGTGGCGTGCTTTGCCGTTCTCGATGGCGTGATCAAGACGCTGGCGGTCAAGCATCCGGTGCCGCTGCTGGTCTGGACCCGCTGGGGCTTTCAGGTGATCGCGATGCTGATCTGGCTGGCGCCGACGATGGGCGCCGGCATGGTGCGTACCCGGCAACTGCCGATGCAGCTGATTCGCGGCGTGTTGCTGCTTGGCTCGTCGATGTGTTTCATGACCGCGCTCAAGTACCTGCCGCTGGCCGATGCCACGGCGCTCAACTACACGACGCCGACCATCGTGATGATCCTTGCCGTCGTGATGCTGCGTGAACGGATGACCCTCGCGCGCATAGGCTTCGTACTGGCGGGGCTGGCGGGCATGCTGATGATCGTGCAGCCTGGCGCGGACCTGGTGAAGGGCGCGGCGGTCTTTGCGCTGGGTTCTGCCGTCTTCTACTCGTTCTACCAGATCACGACGCGCATGCTCGCCGGCGACGACCCGCGGGTGACGCTGTTCTATCCCGCGCTGATCAGCACGCTGATCATGACGCTGGTGTGGCCATGGTTTGGTTCGCGCATCGACCTGTCGTGGCAGGATCTGGCACTGCTGTGCCTGATCGGCGTTCTGGGCACCATCGGGCATTTCCTCTTCATCCTGGCCTTCCAGCGCGCCCCGGCGTCGGCGCTGACGCCTTTCACGTATCTGCAGCTGGTGTTCGCCACGCTCATCGGCTGGTTGGTCTATTCCACTTTCCCGGATGCATTGACGCTTGCCGGCATGGCTCTCATTGCCGGCAGCGGACTGCTGCTCACCTGGCACGAACGCCGGCGCGCGCTGTTGGCGCACGCCGAGCCGACGGCCGTCGACTGAACGATTTCGCACCAACACGAGGAACACAATGAGCAAACCACGCATCGGTTTCATCGGCATCGGCTTGATGGGCCACGGCATCGCCAGGAATCTCGTTACCAAGGGCTTTCCGCTGGTGGTGCGGGTGAACCGCAACCGCAAGCCGCTGGAGGACCTGCTGGCGGCGGGCGCGAAGGAAGTGAAGACCAATGCCGACGTGGCCACCAATGCGGACATCGTGTTCCTGTGCGTGACCGGCGCGCCGCAGGTCGAGGAGATCATCAACGGCAAGGACGGCATCGCGGCCGTGGCACGCAAGGGCCTCGTCATCGTCGACACGTCGACCAGCGAGCCCGCCACCACCGCGAAGATGCGCGAGGAGCTCGCCGCCAAGGGCGTGCGCTTCGTCGATGCGCCGCTCGCCCGCACGCCGGTGGAAGCCGAGCTGGGCAAGCTCAACATCATGGTCGGCGCCGACGACGCAACCTTTGCCGAGCTGCAGCCGGTGCTGGCCGCCTTCTGCGAAAACATCATCCACGCCGGGCCGGCTGGTCATGGCCTGGTGCTGAAGCTCATCAACAATTTCATCGCGCAGGCCATTGCGACGGCGACGGCGGAAGCACTTGCCGCCGCCGCGAAGTCGGGGCTTTCGATCAGGAAGCTGCACCAGGTGATCTCGGCGGGGGCCGTCAATTCCGGCATCTTCCAGATGATGGTGGGCAAGATGCTGGAGAACAACGGCGACCTGACGGGGCTCAAATTCACGCTGGTCAACGCGATGAAGGACCTGCGCTACTACACGCACTTTGCCGAGTCGCTGCCGGTTTCCGCGATCGTCGGCGAGGCCGTGCACCAAAGCCTGGTCAATGCCAACCTGATGGGCTTCGGCGACAAGTACGTGGCGTCGCTGATCGAGGCGCAGGAGAAGCTGAACGGCGTGGACATCGTCGGCGCGTCGCGACGCTGATTTCAATTCCGGCGGGATGCGGCACAATGCAGGCATGAAACTACTGCTGCTGGGCGGTACCCGTTTCCTTGGCCGTGCAGTGGTCGACGCGGCGCTGGCGCGTGGCCACGAGGTCACGCTGTTCACCCGCGGCAAGCAGCCCAACCATTGGGGTTCGGCGGTCACCATGCTGGTGGGTGACCGCGACCCCGACGTTGCGCCGGGACTGACGGCGCTGGATGCGGGGTCGTGGGATGCCGTGATCGATACGTGCGGCTACGTGCCGCGCATCGTCGGCGCCTCGGCGGAAAAGCTGCGCGACCGCGTGGGTCGCTACCTCTTCGTTTCGTCGATCTCGGTCTACCCCGAAATGAGCCAGCCGGGCATGGACGAAAATGCGCCGGTGGGCGTGCTGGACGATCCGGCCACCGAAGACATCCCCGCCCATTACGGACCGCTCAAGGCGGCGTGCGAGGAGGTCGTGCGCAAGGCCTTTGGTGCGCGCGCGACGATCGTGCGCCCGGGGCTGATCGTGGGACCGCACGATCCCACCGATCGCTTCGGCTACTGGGTGGCGCGCTTCGCGCACCCGCGCTTGCTGGGCGACCGCGGTCCGGATGCCGTGCTGCCCGCGCCACCGGAAGCGTGGCTCCAGATCATCGATGTACGCGACCTCGGCGCATGGATGGTGAAGCTCGTCGACGACGGCGCCGAGGGTACGTTCAACGCCTGCAGTCCGTCGCGCAAATGGACATTCGGCGACCTGGTCGAGGTGGCCGCGCACGCGGCCGGCGCGACGGCGCCGCGGGCGCTGTGGGTCGACGAGGCGGTGCTGCTCGAACACAAGGTCGAGCCGTGGACCGGCTTGCCGATGTGGCTGCCCTCCACGATCCCCGACAGCATCGGCTTCGCGCAGGTGGACACGCGCCGTGCCATCGCCGCCGGACTGGGGACGCGGCCATTGGCGGATACGGTTGCCGCCACGGCGGATTGGCTGGCGCAGCGTGACAACGCCGGCGCGTGGAAGATCGTGCTGGGTGCGGATGCCGAGCGCGCGATTGCCGCTGCCGCCCGGTCGAAGTCCGCTTGATCGCCGCCCGCGTGTCGTTGCGATGACGCCCGCCGAAGCTGCCGCTTACGCCGAATTCGCGTGCCGGATGGCGGAAGACGCAGGCAGGGTGATCCTGCCGCACTTCCGCGCGGTGATCGCGGTGGAGGACAAGCGCAACTTCATGGGTTACGACCCGGTCACCGTGGCCGACCGCGCGGCGGAGGACGTGATCCGCGCCGCGATCAAGGTCGCGTATCCGACCCATGGCATTCACGGCGAAGAGCACGGGCGCGAAGCCGGCACCTCGCCGCTGACGTGGGTGATCGATCCCATCGACGGCACCAAGAGTTTCATCCTGGGCCAGCATCACTGGGCGATCCTGATCGCGTTGCACGACGGCACGGCGCCCGTGGTCGGCGTCACGCATCAGCCGTTTGTCGGCGAGACCTTTGTCGGCGTGGCCGGGGGCACCGCGCAGTGGCGGCGGGGCGACGAGCGCCGGACTCTCCGCACGCGCCCGTGCGCCCGCATCGAGGACGCGATCGTCACCACGACCGACCCGCGGCAGTTCCGCACGCCGGGGGAGCAGGCGTCATTGCGGGCAGTGGCCGATCCCGCGCGGTTCCTGCGCTACGGCGGCGACTGCTACTGCTACACGCAACTCGCGATGGGCTTCGTGGACATCGTGATCGAGAATGGCCTGCAGCCCTACGACGTGCAGTCGCTGATCCCGCTGATCGAGGCCGCTGGCGGCGCCATCACCAACTGGCAGGGCGGTCCGTGCGACCAGGGCGGCGCCGTCGTGGCCTCGGGCGATCGCGCGCTGCACCGGGATGTGCTGCGGCGGTTGCAGGCGGTAGCCGGAATTCAACCGTAGTCACCCGACATCCCCGTTATCCCGTAGGCGAGGCTTCAGCCTCGCTGGGTCGATGCGGCGTGTTGCCCGCGAGGCTCAAGCCTCGCCTACAGATAACAACTATAAATGCGCCAGCGGCAGCGCGGTCGTGTCCTTGACGGTCTCGAGCACGAACGATGACTGTACGTTGACCACCACCGGCAACGCCAGTACATGCTCCATCAGGAAGCGCGAATAGTGGTCGAGGTCGGGCGCGATCACCTTCAGCTGGTAATCCCACTGGCCGGACAGCGCATAGCACGTCAGCACGTTGGACCACTTCTGCACCGCCTTGCGAAACGTCGAGCGCGCGTGCTCGGCCTGCTTGTCCAGCATCACCTCGAGGTGCGCGATCAGGCCGAGGCCCAGCAGCTTGGGGTCCAGCACCGCGGCATACCGCGCAATGACGCCGGTCTCCTCCAACCGCTGCAGCCGCCTCAGGCACGGCGACGGCGACAGCGCCACCTTGTGCGCCAGTTCGGCGTTGGTCATCCGGCCGTGCTCCTGCAGAAGCGCCAGCATGCGACGGTCGGCGCGGTCGAGTTCGGGCAGTGGCGTGCGCATCGGCTACTCCATGGCGTGAAATGTTCTAGACAGGCAACAATATTGCGGCAAGTGCTCAAATGACGCAATAAACGACCGGCGGTGCCGGAGTCCATTCGCTACACTTTCGCCTCCGCATTCCATCCTCCGGACACCGCCATGGCCGTCGCCGCACCTTCGCTCTGGGACAATCCGCTCGGCACCGACGGGTTCGAATTCATCGAGTACGCGGCGCCGGACCCGTTGGCGCTGGGTCGGCTCTTCGAGCAGATGGGCTTCTCCGCAGTGGCCAGGCATCGCTCGAAGAACGTACTGCTCTACCGGCAGGGCGAGATCAACTTCATTGTCAACGCGGAGCCGGACTCGTTTGCGCAGTCGTTTGCGCGCGTGCACGGCCCGTCGATCTGCGCGATCGCGTTCCGGGTCAAGGATGCGGCACTGGCCTGCGCTTCCGCGGTCAAGCACGGTGCGTGGGGCGTGGAAAACCGTCCGGGCCCGATGGAACTCAACATCCCGGCGATCAAGGGCATCGGCGACTCGCTCATCTATCTGGTCGACCGCTATCCGGGCTCGCCCGCCAACGCCGGCGGCCAGGTCTCGATCTACGACATCGACTTCGTGCCGCTGCCGGGTGTTGACCAGCATCCGCAGGGCGCCGGCCTCACGTACATCGACCACCTGACCCACAACGTGCATCGCGGGCGCATGGGCGAGTGGGCAGATTTCTACGCCGGCATCTTCAATTTTCGCGAGCTTCGGTACTTTGACATCGAGGGCAAGCTGACGGGATTGAAGTCGAAGGCGATGACGAGCCCATGCGGCAAGATCCGCATCCCGATCAACGAAAGCTCCGACGACAAGAGCCAGATCCAGGAGTATCTCGTCGCCTACCGCGGCGAGGGCATCCAGCACGTTGCGCTGGGCACGCGCGACATCTTCGCCACGGTGGAGCAGCTGCGCCAGCAGGCCGTGGTGTTCCAGGACACGCCGGAAACCTACTACGTCCTGCTTGCCACGCGCCTGCCCGGTCACACCGAAGACGAGGCGCGGCTGCGCAAGAACCGCATCCTGCTCGACGGCGCTCCGGTGGACAACGAGATGCTGCTGCAGATCTTCACGTCCACCGTCATCGGCCCCATCTTCTTCGAAATCATCCAGCGCAAGGGCAACGAGGGCTTCGGCGAAGGCAACTTCCAGGCGCTCTTCGAATCCATCGAACTGGACCAGATCCGGCGCGGGGTTCTTAAGGCCTAAGGTGCAAGGTGGCCTGGCTGCAACGCAATGGCCGCTACGTCGTACGCGAGGACCGGGCCACGCGTGCGGAGTTGCCAGACCGCCGGAATATGGCCATTGCGCTGCAACATCGACGGCCGAGGATTGGCATGCCAGCCGGCCTTTCCCGCCCGGTTGGCGATCCTTGGGAACGCACACCTAAAGCAGGCTTGCAATTGGAGGATCGCGGCCGCATCTGCATCAGTCCAGGCCCGAAATTGGTGCGCTAACGCCGTCAACGTGTTACATTTGGCGGTGCAACATGACAAGGGTATGTCAGTGCTCACTCCTCTTGGATTCTCGCTCCTGCGCCAGCTCTCGGACGGCGCCTTCCACTCCGGTGAAGACCTCGCCGCGACGGTGGGGCTGACGCGCGCCCGGGTTTCCCAGCTCTTGAAGCAGGCGGAAACCGCCGGCCTGTCCCTGGAGCGGGTGCGCGGGCTGGGGTATCGGTTGACCGCCGCGCCTGACTTCCTGGATGCCGAGGCGGTCCGCGCGGCACTGCGCGAACTCGCCCCCAAGGGGCCCGGGGCGCCGTCGCTCGATGTGGAAATCGTCGACCAGATTGGGTCCACATCCACCGAATTGCTGCGCCGTTCGCAGCGCAAGGACATCCACGGCACGGTCTTGGCCGCCGAGTGGCAGACCGCAGGCCGAGGTCGCCGCGGCAAGCCATGGGCTGCCGTTGCCGGAGGCAGTCTCACGTTTTCGCTGGGCTGGCAGTTCGAGCAGGGCGCGGGCTTCCTGGCCGGTTTGTCGCTGGCCGTCGGGGTCGCGGTCGTGCGCGCGCTCGAAGCCGAAGGACTTGCCGGCGTCGAGCTCAAATGGCCCAACGACCTCATCCACAAGCACCTCAAGGTCGGCGGCATCCTGGTCGAATTGAATGGCGATGCGCTCGGCCCGTCGGTCGTGGTGGTCGGAGTGGGCCTCAACGTGCGCCTGCCGGTGGAAGTCAGGCGCGACATCGGGCAACCCGTCAGCGACCTGACCACGGTGGCGGGGCGCGGCGCGCCGGGCATCGACCGCAATCATTTGCTGGCGCGGGTGGCCTCCGAGCTTGCGTCAACGCTCGAAGCGTATTCGCGTGCCGGTTTTCCGCCGTTTGCCGCGGAATGGCAGCGACGGCATGCGTATCAGGGCAAGCCCGTCAAATTGCTGCTGCCCGATGGTGCCAGCGTCATGGGTACCGTTGCTGGCGTGGACAGCGCCGGCGCGCTGGTGCTGGCCGATGGCCCGCGGCGCGCGCGCTTCCTTTCCGGCGAGATCTCGCTGCGCCGCGCCTGATTTCCGAAACAGG
>JANNKR010000206.1:0-1639 GCA_031396395.1 Betaproteobacteria bacterium | reverse complement strand
CGGGCTGGGCGCACCGCGGGGCGCATTCCGCATGACCGGCTGAACGCAGCGACGGTTGCATCCCTGATGGCGCACCCGGCACCTTACGGTGCGCCTGCCAGACGGGTCGAATCGCAGCACGCATCGCATTGGTTGATTCGTTGAAGGGACTTCCCGTGTCGAAATTGTTTTCCCCGCTGACGTTGCGCGGCCTCACGCTGCGCAACCGCACTGTGGTGTCACCGATGTGCCAGTACTCCGCTCTGGATGGCATGGCGCAGGACTGGCACTTCGCGCATCTGGGCCAGTTTGCGATGGGCGGCTTCGGACTCGTGTTCACCGAGGCTACTGCCGTGATGGCCGAGGGCCGCATCACGCATGGCGACCTCGGGCTATGGTCGGATGCGCACATCGCGCCGGTGCAGCGCGCAGTGGCCTTCGTCAAGTCAATGGGCGCGGTCGCCGGCATGCAGCTGGCGCACGCGGGCCGCAAGGCCAGCATGCAGCGGCCCTGGTTCGGCAATGGCGCGGTGGGTGTCGACGACGCCGCGCGCGGTGACCTGCCGTGGCCGATCGTCGGCCCCGTGGCGGTGCCGCACATGGAGGGCTGGCTGGTGCCGGAGGCGCTGGATCACGCAGGCATCCGGCGCATCGTCGACGCGTTTCGCGCCGCCGCGTTGCGGGCATTGCGCGCCGGCCTCGATGTGATCGAGATCCACGGCGCCCACGGCTACCTGATCAGCTCGTTCATGTCGCCGATCTCCAACACCCGCCGCGACGACTACGGCGGCGACCTTGCGCGGCGCATGCGCTTTGGGCTGGAGGTTACCCGCGCCGTGCGCGAGGTATGGCCGGCGGACAAGCCGCTCTTCTATCGCACGTCGTCGGTGGATGGCATCGAAGGCGGCGTCACGCTCGACGATACGGTGGCGCTCGCGCGCGAGTTGAAGGCCATCGGCGTCGACGTGATCGATTGCTCCGCGGGCGGATTGGTCGGCGCGCGTTTCGACCTGAAGCCGGGGTACATGGTGCCGTTTGCGGCGCGCGTGCGCGCGGAGGCGGGCATCGCCACACAGGCCGTCGGGCTGGTGCTGGATGCCGCGCAGGCGGAAGCGATCATCGCGCGCGGCGACGCCGACCTGGTCGCGCTGGGCCGCGAAGCCCTGGTCGATCCGCATTGGGCCGGCCGCGCCGCGGTGGAGCTGGAAGGCGAAGCGGGCTGGAAGCTGTGGCCCGCGCAATATGGCTGGTGGCTGGAGCGCCGCGCGCAGCTGCTGCGCGGGTAGATCCGTAGGCGAGGCTTCAGCCTCGCAGGTAGATCCGTAGGCGAGGCTTCAGCCTCGCGGGTAGATCCGTAGGCGAGGCTTCAGCCTCGCGGGTAAATACGTAGGCGAGGCTTCAGACTAGCGGGGACGGCAGAAAGCCGACCGACGGGTAGCGAGCGAGGCTGAAGCCTCGCCTACGGATCATTGCCACCTCCCTGATCTTCGGCCCAACGACCGATACCTCGCCGTTGCCATTGACCGCATCATTGGTTTCGATCGTTGATCGGAACAATCGCATGAACTATGCCGCCGCCCTGCGTGGACGCCACTCCGTTCCTGGCCTTCCCTACGTCGTCACTGCCGTCACAGCGCATCGCATTTCGCTCTTCTGGTCT
>JANNKR010000202.1:0-15921 GCA_031396395.1 Betaproteobacteria bacterium | reverse complement strand
GTGTTCCGGGCGCGGGCGGCAAAAAAGCGGATGGTCGTGTTTTGACCATCCCCTTTTTTTGCTACCCGCGCCTGAACACACGCTTGCGGCGACGAAGCCCGCGCCAGGCGGCTCGCCCCGCCCCGTCCCCCGACGAACAGAACGTCGCGCCCCACGCACAACGAACAGTAATCCCAGCCCGGTCCCCGAGGATCAGATGATGCCGCGTGCCCGCAGCTGCGCGATGGCTACGTCGTCGTAGCCGAGTTCGCGCAGCACTTCGGTTGTATGCGCGCCGAGGTCCGGCCCACCGCCGGCGAAGTCGCCCGGCGTTTCCGTCAGACGCGGCACGACGCCAGGAACCTTGAGCGTGGCGCCGCCGGCCAGCGTGATCTCGCGCAGCATTCCGCGCGCCTGGTAGTGTGCGTCGGCGACGATGTCGCGGATGTCGTAGATCTTCGAGGCCGGGACTTCGGCGGCAGCCATTGCAGCCAGCACATCTCCCGGCGATCGGGCAAGCGTCCACGCCTCGATCTCGCCGTCCAGCCACAACTGCCGTGCCGCACGGCCATCGTTGTGCGTCAACGAGGGGTCATCCGCCAGGTCATCGCGGCCCATCGCGCGGCACAGCCGCTTGAATATCGAATCGCCATTGCCCGCGATCAGAACGTAGCTGCCATCGTTGCAGCGGTAGGCCGATGTCGGTGCAATGCCGGGCAGGATCGAGCCAGTACGCTCGCGCACCGCACCAAAGGCATCGAATTCGGGCAGCATCGACTCCATCACCGAGAACACCGATTCGTATAGCGCAACGTCAACGATCTGGCCCACGCCAGTCTTGCGGCAATGCTCGAGCGCAAACATCGCACCGATCACGCCATACAGCGCCGATAGCGTGTCGCCGATCGAAATGCCGGTGCGCGCTGGCGGCCGGTCGGGCGTGCCCGTGATATGGCGCAGTCCGCCCATCGCTTCGCCGATCACGCCGAAGCCTGGTCGCTCGTGATACGGCCCGGTCTGGCCGTAGCCCGATATGCGCACCATGACCAGCGCCGGATTGACTGCGGCCAATGCGTCGTAGCCAAGTCCCCAGCCCTCCAGCGTCCCCGGTCGAAAATTCTCGATGACGATGTCGGCGCGCTCCGCCAGCGCGCGCGCGATGGCCTGGCCTTCAGGCTGCCGCAGGTCCACCGTGACCGAACGCTTTTCACGCGATTGCACATGCCACCATACGGACGTGCCGTCCTTGACGAAGCGCCATTTGCGCAGCGGATCGCCGACACCCGGCGGCTCGAGCTTGATCACCTCCGCGCCGAACTCGGCCAGCACCTTGGCGCAGAAGGGTCCCGCAATCAGGGCCCCCATTTCCAGTACGCGGAGGCCCGCCAGCGGCCGGACAGGAAGCAGTGGCGCAGTCATGGCCCGATTGTAATGTTCACTGCGTTCGATCTGTTGGTTCCAATCAATTTCACTCGCCCAAACTCCCTGAAGGACCTTACATTACGGGGCGGCCTGCGCACCGGTGCCTCCAAAGTGGGGAAAGAATCGCGCGGGATGAGCGCGCCACCGCAAAGACAATGGAGGAGTTAGGGTGCACGCATTCGATCGAATATTGCTTAGCCTAAATCGCTGGGTGGTCATCCTGATCCTGGCGGCAATGGCAATGATGGTCTTCGCCAATGTGGCGTTGCGCTTCCTCACCGACGCATCCATTCTCTGGGTCGAGGAAGTCTCGCGCTACCTGATGATCTGGCTTACTTTCCTGGGCGCGGGCCTGGTGCTTCGCTACGGCGGCCATATCGGCATCGATAACCTTCAGGACGCGCTGCCCCGTTACGCTGCTGCAATCCGGGCGTTCATCTTCCTGTTCCTGCTTGGATTCTTCGGATTCATGGTCTGGATCGGGATCCGGTACGCCATGCTCACCTGGAACCAGACCACGCCCGTGATGGAGATCCCGGTAGGTATCGTCTACCTGGCCATGCCGGTGGGATTTTCCCTGCTGATTCTGCACCTGCTGCTGATGGCTCGCCCCTACGTGGCAAGACGCCAGTTTCGGCATGACGCCGAGTTCGACCCCGAGTCGGTAAAATTATGATTGCCGTCCTGTTTGTCGGCTGCATCGTGCTGCTTGCCATCGGCGTTCCGGTTGCATTCGCGTTGGGCGGAGGAACGTTGGCCGCCATTCTCTACAACGGCACCATGCCGCTGATCGCTCTGCCCAAGTACCTGTTCAGCGGCATGGATGTGTTCGCGCTGCTGGCCGTGCCGTTCTTCATTCTGGCCGCAGAGCTGATGACGGGTGGCTCGCTGTCAGAAGTGCTGCTGCGGTTCGCCTCGCAATTCGTGGGCAGGTTTCGTGGGGGCCTCGGCCACACCAACATCCTGACGATCACGTTCTTTTCGGGCATCAGCGGATCTGCGCTGGCCGACGCCGCGGGACCCGGCGCCATCATGATCAGGATGATGCGCAAGGATGGCTACCATCCGGAATACGCGGCGGCATTGACAGCGGCGGTGTCGATCCTGGGACCGATCATTCCGCCGTCGATCAGCATGATCATCTATGCGCTGGCTTATCCCGACATCAATCTCGTCGGGCTGATGGTTGCCGGCGTCATGCCCGGGATCCTCATCGCGGTGGCGATGGCCGTGATCAATCACATCATATCCGTGCGACGCAATTATCGCGGGTTGAAGCAACACCTGACCTTGGCCGACTATTGGCGCAATACCTGGAAGGCACTGCCGGCGCTCATGCTGCCTGCCATCATCCTGGGCGGTATCGCGTTCGGTGTCTTCACGCCGACCGAGGCGAGCGTGATCGCGGTGTTCTACGCGCTTTTTGCCGGCAGCCTGATCTATCGAACGCTCACCTGGGCAATGCTGCCCGGCATACTCGCGCGATCGGCGCTGGTGACGGCGTCGGTGCTGATCATCGTCGCAATGTCGGGCGCGTTCGCATGGGTACTGACCGTTTCGCGCGTGCCGCAGCACCTCACGGAAATCATCGTGGCGATGAACCTGAGTCCCATCGCCTTCCTGCTTGCGGTCAATCTGCTGCTGTTGGCGTTCGGCATCTTCATCGAACCGCTGCCCGGAATCATCGTGCTAGTGCCGATATTGGCGCCGATCGCGCATGCCCTGGGCATCAACGACCTGCAGTTCGGCATCATCGTCATCGTCAACCTGACGATGGGCATGATCACGCCACCGGTCGGGGGCCTGCTGTTCGTGACCTCCCTCATTGCCAAGGTACCCTTGATGAAAATGGTCAAGGAGCTCTGGCCGTTCATGTGGGCGCAGCTCGTGGTGCTGCTGATGCTGTCGCTGATTCCATCGATCAGCACCTGGCTGCCCGGCGTCTTCGGCTATCGGTAACTCCGACGACAAGGACAAACGCCATGGCGATTGGGCCATGGCGTTTGGTGGGCGTCTTTCCCCGCCCCGTTAGCAGAACCGGAGCGGGGCCCTGCTTCCGGCTACTTCGAGTTCCGGATCTTGTCGATGTTGTCCTGGCCGAAGCGCTTGCCGAATTCGACAAACGTCGGTGCAAGCGCGGCCTGGAACTTGGCCTTGTCCACGACTTCGACCACGGTCACGCCCTGGCCCTTCAGCTCGGCCACGACGCGGCGCTCGTCCTCGTCGATGCGTGCACGGTTTGCCTTGACGGCCTCCTTGGCGGAGTCCGAAAACGCCTGCTTGTCGGCGGCCGAGAGCTTGTCCCACTTGGCCTTGCTCATCAGTATCAATGCGGGTGAATACACGTGGCCCGTCAGGCTGACGTGCTTCTGGACCTGGCCGAGCTTGCCCGCGGAGATCACGGACAAGGGATTCTCCTGACCATCGACCGTCCCCTGTTGCAAAGCGGTGAACACCTCGGTGAAGGCCATGGGCGTGGGCAGAATCCCGAACTGTTTGTAGGCCTGGATATGGATCGGATTCTCCATGGTCCGCATCTTGAGACCCCTGAGGTCGTCCGGCACATTGACCGGACGCTTGTTATTGGTCATATGGCGGAATCCATTCTCGCCCCACGCCAGCGCCACCAGGCCCTTGGACTGGAACTTCAGCAACATTTCCTGGCCCAGCGGACCATCCAGTGTTGAGCGCGCATGGGCGTAGTCCTTGAACAGGAAGGGGATATCGAGAATGGCTACTTCAGGGACAAAATTGGGGACGGGTCCCGTTGACGTCATCGTCAGGTCCAGCGTCCCGAGCTGGACGCCTTCGATCGACTCGCGCTCGGCACCCAGGGCGCCGGCGTAGAAGTTCTGGATCTTGTAGCGGCCATTGGTGCGCTTCTCGACCTCCTTGGCAAAGGCATCGATTGCCACGCCATAGTGCGAGTTCTGGCCGATCGAGATGTTCATCTTCATGGGTTCCTGCGCAAGGGCAGGGGTGATCGGCAGGCCGGCAACGACGCCGGTGAGCAGGGCAAGTGCTAGTTGCGACAAACGCATGGTGGTGTCCTCCAGGGGGTGGGCCCGGTTGGTATCGGTATGGTTCCGGGTTGCGCATGGATTCTAGGCATCCGCGCCGCTGCTGTACAGGCCGGAAGCGACTTCAGAGTCTGACCATGGTTCACGCCTGCCGAAACAGCGCGGCTTTGTGAAATAATCGGTCATTGAAACGCATCCCGGCCATCGCCGGGTCTACCGCCCACCTGAGGTCGCCCCATGCTCGACGCTGCCGTGCACGCGCAACTCTCGGCGATCCTGCCGCCGGAAGCGCTGCTGACCGCGGCCGAGGACACCAAGCCCTACGAGTGCGACGGACTCACGCTCTTTCGCGAGTTGCCGGTGGCGGTGGTGCTGCCAGAGACCGAAGCCCAGGTGGTCGCGATCCTCAAGGCCTGTCATGGCGCACGGCTGCCGGTCGTGGCGCGCGGTGCCGGCACCAGCCTGTCCGGCGGAGCGCTACCCGATCGCAATGGCATCGTGCTGTCGCTTGCCAAGTTTCGCCGTATCGTCTCGATCGATCCGCTGGCGCGCACCGCCGTCGTTCAGCCCGGCGTAACCAATCTGGCGATCTCCGAGGCAGCCGTGCAGTACGGCTTGTACTACGCCCCCGATCCGTCGTCGCAGATCGCGTGCTCGATCGGCGGCAACGTCGCCGAGAACGCGGGCGGCGTGCATTGCCTCAAGTACGGACTGACGGTACACAACGTGCGGCGAGTGCGCGCGGTCCTGATCACCGGCGATGTGGTCGAGTTCGGCGGCGATGCGCTGGACAGCACCGGCTACGACCTTCTGGCGCTGGTCACCGGCAGCGAGGGCCTGTTGGCGGTGATCACGGAGATCACCGTCAAGCTGACGCCGAAGCCGCTGCTCGCACAAGTCGCCCTCGCGGCGTTTGCCGATGTCGAGCAGGCGGGGGCTGCGGTCGGCGCGATCATCGGTGCAGGCATCATTCCGGCCGGGCTGGAGATGATGGACCAGGCGGCCACCCGCGCGGTCGAGCAGTTCGTGCACGCCAACTATCCACTGGATGCCGCGGCAGTGCTGCTGGTCGAGGCCGACGGCACGCCCGAGGAAGTGGCCGCCGAAATGGCAGAAATCAAGCGCGTGCTCACCACCTCGGGCGCCACCGAGATCCGTGTGTCGAAGGACGAGGCACAGCGGCTGCTGTTCTGGTCGGGCCGCAAGGCCGCGTTTCCTGCCGTCGGGCGACTCGCTCCGGACTACTACTGCATCGACGGTACGATCCCGCGCAAGGCCCTGCCGCGGGTTCTGCGCGCCATCGCCGGCTGGTCGAAGGAGTTTGGTCTCGAATGCGCCAACGTGTTTCACGCGGGCGACGGCAACCTGCATCCGCTGATCCTGTTCGATGCGAACAAGCCCGGGGATTCGGAAAGGACGCTCGAATTCGGCGATCGCATCCTGGAACTCTGCATCGAGGTGGGTGGTACGGTTACCGGCGAGCACGGCGTTGGCGTGGAGAAGCTGAATGGCATGTGCGTCCAGTTCCGCACGGCTGAAATCGAGCGCTTTCACGGTATCAAGGGGGCTTTCGATCCGTTGGGACTGCTCAATCCGGGCAAGGCCGTGCCCACGTTGCAGCGCTGCGCCGAGATGGGGAAGATGCACGTCCACCATGGCGAACTGCGGCACCCCGATCTGCCGCGGTTCTGAATTTCTTGAGGTCTTGCCGATGAATGCACTGAACGACTTGCGCGTCCGTCCCACGGCGGCCGAGGTGGAAGGCGTGGTCGGTACGCTGCGCCGGGACTTTGCCGAGCGCGCGGTCACCACGGCTGCGATTCGCGAGCAGCATGGCCACGGCGAAGGCATGGCCGATGCGGGGCTGCCCGATGTCGTCGTCTTCCCGCATACCAACGAGGAAGTCGCCGGCATCGTGCGCCTGTGCCATGCCGCGCGCGTACCGGTGATTGCGTTCGGCGTGGGTACCTCGCTGGAAGGCCACGTGGCTGCGCTCTACGGCGGCGTGTGCATCGATCTGTCGCAGATGAACCGCATGCTGGAGATCAACGCGAAGGATCTCGATTGCCGCGTGCAGGCAGGCGTGACGCGCGAGCAGGTCAACGCCGAGTTGAAGGGCACCGGTCTTTTCTTTCCGATCGATCCGGGCGCCAACGCCACCATCGGCGGCATGGCGTCCACCCGCGCCTCGGGTACCAATGCGGTCCGCTACGGCACGATGCGCGAGAACGTGCTGGGGCTGACCGTGGTCACTGCCGATGGACGCATCGTGCGCACCGGTGGTCGCGCCCGCAAATCGTCCGCGGGCTACGATCTCACGCGGCTTTTCGTCGGCAGCGAGGGTACGCTTGGCATCATCACCGAAATCCAGTTGCGGCTCTATGGCATCCCCGAAGCCATCTCGGCCGCCGTGTGCCAGTTCCCCGACCTCAAGTCGGCGGTGGACACGGTGATCACGGCGATGCAGGTCGGGTTGCCGGTGGCGCGCATCGAGTTGCTCGATGGTCTGCAGATGGATGCGTGCATCCGCTATTCCAGGCTGGAAGGCTTTGCGGCGCAGCCGACGCTGCTGTTCGAGTTCCATGGCACTGCGGCCGGCGTGCGCGAACAGGCCGAGATGATGGAGGCGATCACCGCGGAGCATGGCGGCAGCGCATTCCAGTGGGCCACGCAACCGGAGGATCGGTCGCGGCTGTGGAAGGCTCGCCACAATGCGTACTACGCCGCCCTTGCGCTCGCGCCGGGCAAGCATGCGTTTTCCACCGACGCTTGCGTGCCGATCTCGAGACTGGCCGATTGCCTGCTCGAGACGCGTGCGGATCTCGACCAGATCGGCCTGCTGTCCCCCATCGTCGGCCACGTCGGTGACGGCAATTTCCACGTGTTGATTCTCTACGATCCGGCCAGTGCGTCGGAGCGTGCGCAGGCCGAAGGCATCGCGCACCGGGTCAGCATGCGCGCAATCGCGATGGGCGGCACCTGCACCGGCGAACACGGCATCGGCGTGCACAAGCTCGATGCCCTGGTCGCCGAGCACGGCGAGGCGGTGGACCTGATGCGCACGATCAAGCGTGCATTCGATCCGCGCAACATCATGAACCCGGGCAAGACGGTTCCGCTCTGATCATGTTGACCCTCTATCTCGGCAACAAGACCTATTCGTCGTGGTCGCTGCGCGGCTGGCTCGCCGTCAAGTTGTCCGGCGAGCCGTTTCGCGAAGTGCACGTCAGCCTGACCGGCAAGTTCAATCCGGGCAACCTCGCGTTCTCGCCGACCGCACTGGTGCCTGCACTGCACGACGGCGAGGTGGTGGTCTGGGATTCGCTGGCCATCGGTGAATATCTGGCGGAGCGGCACCGGGGCATGTGGCCCGCCGATCCGGCCGCCCGGGCCTGGGCGCGCGCGGCGGCGTGCGAAATGCATTCGGGGTTCGGCGCGATGCGCAATGCGATGACGATGTGTATCCGCGAGCGCATGGATGTCCGGCCTTGGTCGGATGCCACCGTGGCCAACGTGCACCGGGTCGAAAACCTGTGGACGGAAGGGCGCGCACGCTTCGGAACGGGCGGGGATTTCCTGTGCGGCGCGTTCAGCCTGGTCGATGTGTTCTACGCACCGGTGGCATTCCGGTTTCAGACCTATCTCGTGAAGCCGACGGGCATTGCCGGTGATTATCTCGCGGCACTGCTTGCCCACCCGTTCGTGCGCGAATGGGAGGCCGCCGCGATGGCGGAGACCGAGATCATCGCGGCCGATGAGCCGCGGCTCCTGTACCGGGACCCGATCGAGACGGTGGTTCGCCCGTGATGGATCCCGCGCTGGAGGCGCTCGAGGCGCGCGTGCGCAGCGCGGCAGCGGCCGGGACACCATTGCGCATCCGGGGTGGTGGTACCAAGGACTTCTACGGCGGTGCGCTGAATGGCGAGGTGATCGACACGTCCACCTATGCCGGCATCATCGACTATGAGCCGACGGAGCTCGTGCTGACGGCGAGGGCGGGAACGTCGCTGGTCGCGATCGAGAGCGCGATGCGGGCGCGCGGGCAGATGCTGGCCTTCGAGCCGCCGCACTTTGGCGAGGGTGGCACGCTGGGTGGCGCCATCGCCAGCGGCTTGTCGGGCCCGCGGCGGCCGTATGCCGGATCGGTGCGCGATCTGGTGCTCGGTGTACGCGTGCTGGACGGCGTTGGCCAGGATCTGCAGTTCGGTGGCCGCGTGATGAAGAACGTGGCTGGTTTCGACGCATCGCGCCTGATGACCGGTGCGCTGGGTACGCTTGGCATCGTCACGGAGGTTTCGCTGAAGTGCCTGCCGTTGCCGGCCACCGAGACCACGTTGACGCTCGAATGCGCAGCCGATCACGCGATCCGAATGGTCAATGAGTGGGGCGGGCAGCCATTGCCGCTGTCGGCCACCTGCTATCACCATGGCCGCCTGCGGGTGCGACTCTCGGGCGCGTCGCCGGCGGTGGCTGCGGCGACCGCGAAGATCGGCGGCGATGTCCTGGCCGAGGCGGATGCCTATTGGGCCAGCGTACGCGATCATCGGCACATCTATTTCACGGGTTCGGCCGCTGCCGGCGTCGCGCTGTGGCGACTGTCCGTCAAATCCACCGCACCCTATACCGACCTTGGTGGCGAGCAATTGATCGAGTGGGGTGGTGCCCTGCGCTGGCTCGCTGCCGGTGAACACACGGGTCCGGACAAAGTGCGGGCGTGGGCGAAGGCAAACGGTGGCCACGCCACGCTGTTCCGCAGCACCGAAAAGCCAGGTGATGTCTTCGCGCCGCTGTCGGACGCGATGTTGACCTTGCACCAGCAGCTGAAGGCGGTGTTCGATCCGCGCGGCATCCTGAACCGCGGTCGCTTGCTCGCAGCGTTCTGAAGGCCCTGCCGCGCCCATGCAAACCAATCTGTCTCCCGAGTACCGCGACACCCGCGAAGGCCGCGAGGCCGACGCGATCCTGCGGGCGTGCGTGCATTGCGGTTTCTGCACCGCGACGTGCCCCACCTACCAGATCCTGGGCGACGAACTCGATGGTCCGCGCGGGCGCATCTACCTCATCAAGGGCGTGCTCGAGGGCGCCGAAGTCACCGCCAAGACGCAACTCCATCTCGATCGGTGCCTGACGTGCCGCAGCTGCGAGACGACCTGTCCATCGGGGGTGCAGTATGGCCGGCTGCTCGACATCGGAAGGAGTCTGGTCGATGCCAAGGTCCCGCGTGCGCCGGCCGCGGTCATGGAGCGCTGGGCGTTGCGTCGTGGGTTGCTGTCGAAATCCGTGTTCGGCGCGGCCATGACGATGGGAAGGCTGGTGAAGGGTTTGTTGCCGCGCGAACTCGCGGGCAAGATTCCGTCGGCTGACCGCGCCGGCGAATGGCCGGCGCCGCGTCACGCGCGCAAGATGATCATCATGGAAGGTTGCGTGCAGCCGACGCTGAAGCCGGGCATCGATGCGGCTGCCGCGCGCGTGCTGGACCGTATCGGCATTTCGCCGCTGCGTATCCAGGGTGGCGGCGGCTGCTGCGGCGCTCTCTCGCACCACCTTTCGGCCGACGACGAGGCGCGTGCAATCGTCCGTCGCAACATCGATGCGTGGTGGCCGCACGTCCACCATGGTCTCGAGGCCATCGTGGTCACGGCCAGCGGCTGTGGCGTGATGGTGAAGGACTATGGCCACTTTCTCGCCCACGATGCCGCGTATGCGGCCAAAGCGAAGAAGATCGCAGAACTCGCGCGCGACCCGATCGAGATCATCACTGCGGAGTGGAAGAAGATCGCTCCGCTGATCGCGATGGACCAGGGCCCGCAGCGCATCGCGTTCCACCCGCCGTGCACGCTTCAGCATGGCATGAAGATCCGCGGACAGGTCGAGGAGATCCTGCTGGCGATCGGCCACTCGCTGCTGCCGGTCGCGGACACCCATCTTTGCTGCGGTTCCGCCGGCACCTACTAGGTGATGCAGCCGGTGCTGGCCAATACGCTCAAGGCGAACAAGCTGCGCGCCCTCGAGGCGATGCGACCGGAGGTGATCGTCACCGCCAATATCGGATGCATGACGCACCTCGAATCGGGTACCGGTACGCCGGTGCGGCACTGGATCGAATTGCTCGATCGCCGGATGTTCACCGGGACGCGGCCGGCCTCGCGCAGCGCGATGCGATCGACCTCGCGCAGCGCCACGCCGGGCCATGACTGAAGCACCGCCGCGTCCGCGTTCCGCGTATCGCCACTTCGTCGCCATCCCCACGCGCTGGATGGACAACGACGCCTATGGCCATGTCAACAACGTTGCCTACTATTCGTACTTCGATACGGCCGTGAACGCGCACCTGATCGCGGCCGGCGGGCTCGATCCGGCCCGTGACGAGGTCGTCGGGTACGTGGTCGAAACGTCGTGCCGCTTCCACCAATCGTTGTCGTTTCCACAGGTGGTCGATGCCGGGCTCGTGGTCGCCCGCGTCGGCAACTCGTCGGTCACCTATGCGATCGGACTCTTTGCCGAAGGCGCCGTCGAACCGGCCGCCAGTGGACATTTCGTCCATGTGTGGGTGGACCGCGCAACACAGCGGCCGGCGCCCATTCCGGCATCCATTCGCGCGGCGCTGGTTGCCATCGCCATCGCATGACGTCCATCGCGCTCGAGTGCGCGGCAATGACGCCCGCGAGGCTCGTCGATGCGCAGGCATTGCTGGGCAGCTTTCTCGGCGATGACGTCCACTACCGCGCCTCGGCGGTGGCCTACGGCGACGGCGGCGAGCCCGCTCTGGTCCGGGCACTTGCCCTGTTTCTTGAACGCCCCGAACTGGGATTCGTGTGGCTGGCGACGACGCGGGTGGAGGGCGAGGCCATGGTCGTCGGCGCGTGCGTCGTGTGCCGCGCGATTTCGACATCAAGGGGTGCCGTGGTGGCCAAGCTCGACGACGTTACCGTTCATCCGGACTGGCTGTCGCGCGGCGTCGGTGGTCGCATGCTGGCGGCGTTGTTCGAACATCTTCGCGCCGAGGGCGTCGCCCGCATCGACTCCGCGTGTCATCGCGACAATGCGGGCGCGTGGCGCTTCTACGAACGGTTGGGCTTCGCTCCGCTGAATGAGGAGCGCATCGCGCGGCTCCTTTGACCTGACGCCATGGACATTGACCCATGCCCCGCTATTTTGCGCTGATTCCCGCCGCCGGCGGCGGCTCGCGCTTCGGTGCGGCCACGCCCAAGCAATACGCGCAGCTCGCCGGCCTGCCGGTGCTTGCGCGCACGCTGGCGCGTTTGCGGCAGGGCTTGGCGTCGAGCGAACTGTTCGTCGTGCTGGCGGCCGAGGATCGGGAGTTCGACCGGATGGGGCCGCCATTGGCAGGCGTTACCACGCTGCGCTGTGGCGGTGAAACGCGCGCTGCCAGTGTCGCCAACGCGCTGTCGACTCTGGCCGACCGGTGCCGCGACGACGACTGGATGCTGGTGCATGATGCTGCGCGGCCATGCGTGCCACTGGACGCGCTGACCCGCCTCACGGAGCACCTGCATGACGACCTCGTGGGCGGGATCCTCGCGATTCCTGTCGCGGATACGCTGAAGCGCGACGACCGCGAGGCCGACGCGCCACGAATACTCGCCACCGAGCCGCGCGCGCACCTGTGGCAGGCGCAAACCCCGCAGATGTTTCGCTTCGGCGTGCTGCGCCGTGCTTTCGCGTCCCCGGCGGCGCTGGCCTGCACGGACGAGGCGCAAGCCGTGGAAGCGCTTGGCCTCAGGCCTCGACTCATCCTCGGCAGTCCGGAGAATCTCAAGATCACCTATCCTGCCGATCTCACGCTCGCGGCGGCGATCCTGGCGGCGCAACGGAAGGAGGGCGAGGCCTCATGACAATGCGAATCGGCACAGGGTACGACGTGCACGCTCTCGTGCCGGCGCGACCGCTGGTCATCGGCGGGGTCACGATTCCGCATCCGCGCGGACTGGCAGGTCATTCGGATGCCGACGTGCTGTTGCATGCGATCACCGATGCTCTGCTGGGCGCGCTGGCGCTGGGCGATCTCGGCGCGCATTTTCCGGACAGCGATCCGCGCTACAAGGGTGCGGACAGCCGCACGCTGCTGCGACACGTCGCCGGCCTGGTCCGGACCGCGGGCTGGGAGCTTGGCAACCTCGATGCCACCGTGATCGCGCAGGCGCCAAGGTTAGCACCCCACGTTCAGGCGATGCGCGCCAACATTGCCGCTGACCTTGGCGTGGAGCCCGCCCTGATTTCGGTCAAGGCAACGACCACGGAACGCCTGGGCTTCGCAGGCCGCGAGGAGGGCATCGCGGCGGAAGCGGTGGTGCTGCTGCGGCAGTCGGAGGCGATGACGCCCTAGCCGTGGCCTTTGGGCAGGCGACCCCGTACCGGGGTTTCGCTGCGGCCAGGTCGCGCCAGCGCGATCAAGTCGCGGCCAGAGGCAACGTTACCCGGGCGATCATGCCGCCACCACCGCGCGCGAGCAGGTCGAAGCTTCCGCCATGCATGCGGGCTATTCGCTCGACGATGGCAAGTCCCAAGCCTGCGCCCGCGGCGCCATCGGTGCGGGCACGCGCCTCCGACGAACGGGTAAACGGCTGTTTCAGGCGTTCGACTTCGTCCGGAGCGATTCCCGCTCCTCGATCCGCGACTGTCAGCACCGCATTGCGGCCTTCGATCGCGGTCGCCACCTCGATGGGCGGTGCGCCGTAGGCGAGCGCGTTGTCGATCAGATTGGCGACCAGCCGGGAGATTGCAGTGGACTTGAGTGGCAGACTGCGAACGGGGCCTGCCACGAATGTGACCGGCGAGCCGGCGGCCACGTAGCGCTCGACGCTGGCGCGGACGATGGCGTCGAGATCCGCAGGCGCGAAGGCCGTGGCGGATTCGTGGCGCGCAAAATCGAGGAACTGGCCGATGATCCGATCCATTTCCACGATGTCGGCCACCATGCCGGCACGCGTTGATTCATCACGGGTGCCCATTTCGACGCCCAGGCGCAGCCTCGCCAGAGGCGTGCGCAGGTCATGCGAGACGCCGGCCAGCAACAGCGCACGGTCCTGCTCGGTCTGGCGCAGGCTGGCGGTCATCGCGTTGAATCCGCGGTTGACCGCAGCGATCTCGGACGGACCTGATTCGGGCAGCGGCGGCGGAGTTTCGCCGCGGCCGACGCGACCTGCGGCAGCGGCGAGGTCGCGCAGCGGTCGTGCCAGGTACCGTGCGAAGACGTAGGCAGCGATCAGCAGCAGCGTGAGCACTGTGATCATCAACGTCAATCCCCGCGTGGGCAACTCCTCCGCCGGCGGTCGCGGCGGGACCGGCACACCGACCCAGTATGCCGTGCCCGATGCGATGACGCGTACCAGCAGCATCTGCAGCCGCGGCGCGAAACGAATTTCGGTCTCCGGGCCCAGGCGCTCGCGCAGACGTTCGGCAAGATCGGTCATCAGTGGCCCGCCCGGTGGCCCCTGCCCGATGCGGGGACGCTCGTCCTCGGGGATCACACGCACGCCGTATTCGCGGCCGATGCGCGCCAACGTTGCGCGTCGCTCCGGGCCGTCCGCACCCTCGAGTGCGCTGCGGATCGATTGCAACTGGGTGAGCTTGGATTCGCTCAATTGCCGGTTGAGGAGATTGGCGCGCTCCATCCGGAACAGGATGACGCTGGCAAGCGCAGACAGCGCGACCACGGCGACCAGGAGCAGGACAAGCCGCCCGAACAGCGACCGGGGCAGCACGCTCACGTCGATTCGCCGTTGGGCGTCACGGTGGGCGAAGTGGCCGCGTCGGGGACGTAGACATAGCCGAATCCCCATACGGTCTGGATGTATCGCGGATGGGCGGGATCGGGTTCGATGAGCTTGCGCAGCCTCGAGACCTGCACATCGATGGCACGGTCGAACACTTCATGGTCGCGCCCGCGCGCCAGCATCATCAGCTTCTCCCGCGCGAGTGGCTGCCGCGCGTGCTGCACGAAGACGCGCAGCAGCGAGAACTCACCCGTGGTGAGAGCAACATCGCGGTCACCGCAGCGCAGCGACCGCGCCGCGAGGTCGAGCAGGTGGGGACCGCATGCCACGGTGCCTTCGTCCGACGGCGTGCCGGGTGCGGGCCGCTCGCCATGGCGGCGCAATACCGCGTGGATCCGTGCCACGAGCTCGCGCGGGTTGAAGGGCTTCGCAAGGTAGTCGTCGGCGCCCATTTCAAGGCCGACGATCCGGTCGACCTCTTCGCCCTTGGCGGTGAGCATGATGATGGGCACCGACTCACCGGCGCCACGAAGGCGCCGACAGATCGAAAGCCCATCCTCACCGGGAAGCATGAGGTCGAGCACCATGAGATGTGGCGGGTCGCGCTGGAGTTTCTTGTCGATGTCGCGCGCATCAGGCAGTGCCTGCACCGAGAATCCCTGTTCGCCCAGGTAGCGGGTCAGGAGGTCGCGCAGGCGCACGTCGTCGTCGACGACAAGAATGCGGGGAGGGGTGGGCTTGGTCACCATGTCGGAGATTAGAACGGCTCACGCGCGCAAAGGCGCCGATGCAACTGTAAACAATTGTAACGGGACGCCTGTGACGCAACGTCCGGTTGCAATCGAGGGCAGGATGGCGCGAACCGCGGGCCGACAATGCGACTCTGATCCATTGAGTCCCGGCAGCAACTTCGACTGTCCGGAACGGCAAGTCTTCGTCCATACGTGTAAAGGAAACGCAAATGAATATCCGCACCCCACGTCTTGCCGCGTTTGCGGCGGCCGCCATGCTGGCATGCTCAGCCCCCGCTGTCCTGGCACAACCTGGTGGGCATGGCCATGGCCCTCATGGTGGTGGGCCGGGCTTCGGCATTGAAAGCATCCTGTCGTCGGTCAAGGCGCAGTTGAGCCTCAATACGTCCCAGCAGGTGATGTGGGACAACGCGGTTGCGCAGACCAGGGCGGCGCGCGAGGCTGGTCGCGGTGCAATGCTGAGAGTGCGCGAATCTCTGAGTCTGGAATTGGCCAAGGCTGAACCGGACTTTGCCGCGGTCGGTGCCGTCGGTGACGCGGCACAGGCGTCGCAGCAGGCTCTGCGCAGGCAGGTCCGTGATGAATGGCTGAAACTCTACGCCACGTTCACCCCCGCCCAGAAGGCGGTGGTACGGGATGCCGCGAAGGAAAAAATGGCGAGGATGGACTCGTTCCGCGCCAGAATGAAGGAACGGATGGCCAAGCCGCAGTAACGTCAGGTTCGGCATGGCGGCAGAGTGTCGATCGCTCTGCCACCGGCTAGGTTTGGACAGACGGCCGCCTTCGGGCGGCTGTTTTTTCTGATGGGCCCGCGGTGGGGTGGGGGCTTCGTTTGCAACTCGTCGAGGGACGCGACGGGGCTGCGGCTATTGTTCGTCGGGGGACGGGGCGGGGCGAGCCGCCTGGCGCGGGCTTCGTCGCCGCAAGCGTGTGTTCAGGCGCGGGTAGCAAAAAAAGGGGATGGTCAAAACACGACCATCCGCTTTTTTGCCGCCCGCGCCCGGAACACGC
>JANNKR010000199.1:0-4143 GCA_031396395.1 Betaproteobacteria bacterium | reverse complement strand
CCGCAAGGCCGACCACGGCCGGCCCCAGCAGGAAGTGGACGAACTGCGCACCGTCGAAGTAGGTCTGGTACGACGTGCGCGTGAGCGTCAACACCACGATGATCAGCACCACCGTGATCAACACCGGGTTGGCCAGCGGGTGCATGCTGGTGCGCGCATAGCACCACCAGCCCAGCGCGTACATGGCTAGCGTCAACGTGAGTCCTGCCAGCGGCGTGCCGGCGAGGTAGACCCACAGGGCAAAGAGCGGCTCGGTCGTCATGACCTGCGAGCCATTTCGGCCGCCTCGGCGCGCCGCGCCAACTTCTGGAACGTCCACGCGGTGGCCGCCAGGGCCAGCACGGTGCTGACCACCAGCGCCACCGCGATCGGCAGCCATTCGTCCGCGACGCGATGAAGATGCAGCATCACGCCAACGCCTACCGGCACGAAGAGCAGCGACAGGTGCCGCGCCAGGCCATCGGCCGCCGTCGCCACGGCCACGGGAATCGACCGGTGCACCAGCAAGGCAACGAACAGCAGCATCATGCCCAGCACCGGCCCGGGGACCGGCATGCCGGTCAGTCGCGTCAACGCCTCGCCCGCGCACTGAAACACAAGGAGCCAGGTGAGGCCGGCAAGCAGCGGGCTCAATGCAGTTTCACCCGCGGCTCCAGCCGCTCGCGCAGGATTCGGCCGATGGTATCGAAGAACACGCGCACGACGCCATGGATCGAAACCTGGTGCATCTTGTACAACGACGCGTACATCGCCCGCGCGATCAGTCCCTGGATCAGCAGGCTGCCGCCGATCAGGCGTCCCATCAGGCTGCCCACCGCCGACAGTTCACCGAGCGACACCAGTGAACCGAAGTCGTGGAAGTGGAACTCCGGCAGCGGGCGGCCCTTCAGTCGTGCGGCCACCGACCTGGCGAGGAGTGTCGCCTGCTGGTGCGCCACCTGCGCTCGCGGCGGCAACAGGACGGCTGGATGCCCCAGCCACGGCGCCGCCGCACAATCGCCGAAGGCGAAGATATTGTCGTCGCGCGTGGTCAGCAGGTTGCTACCCACCACCAGCTGGTTGGCGCGATTGGTCTCGAGGCCGTCGAGGCGCATCAGGCACTCCGGCGCCATGATCCCGGCAGCCCAGACGACCAGGTCGCCCGGATAAAAATCGCCGGCCTCCGTGCTGACGCCTCGTTCGTCCACCGCCGTCACGCGCTCACCGGTGCGCACATCCACGTCGAGTCGCCGCAACAATTCCGTGGCGGCGGAGGCCACGTGCTCCGACAACGGCGGGAGGATGCGCGGCGAAGCTTCCAGCAGCGTGATCTTGATGTCATGCGCGGGATCGAGCTGGTCGAGTCCATAGCCTGCATGCGCGCGGGTTGTCTGCCGCAGTTCCGCCGCCAGTTCCACGCCCGTGGCGCCCGCGCCGATGATCACGATGTGCACCAGCGCCGCCGCGCCGGATGCGGCGCGGCCATCCGCCCGCACGCAAACCGCCAGCAGGCGCCGATGAAAGCGCTCGGCGTCGGCCAGCGTATCGAGCGACACCGCATGCTGCGCGACCCCGGGCACGCCGAAATCATTGCTGACGCTACCGACGCAGATCACCAGCGTGTCGTAAGCCAGCGTGCGTTGCGGCAGGATCTCCTCGCCTTCCGGCGTGCGCACCACGTCCAGCGTAATTTCGCGGCGCGCGCGATCGAGGCCGCACAGCCCACCCTGGCGGAAGCGGAAGCCATGCCAGTGCGCAATCGCGAGATAGTCGAGGTCATGCGCGTCCGCGTCCATCCGCCCGGCTGCCACCTCATGCAGCAGCGGCTTCCAGACATGGGTGGCGTAGCGATCGACCAACGTCACCAGCACCCCGCCTTTGCGTCCGTAGCGATTGCCAAGGCGCGTGGCCAGCGGCAAACCACCTGCGCCACCACCGACGACGACGATTCGATGCTGCGACGGCCTGGGCGCGTCGGCACTCATGGGGCACTGGTACTGCCCGGACAGCTTGCTGCGCTGCCGGCGGCCATCCACAACACGGCGCCGATCAGCCACGGATGCGCGGCGTTATGGGACCACTTCACGCGCCGAGGCATCATCGTGGTCATTGTCCCACCACGACCCCCTCTCGGCGCGGATCGGCGCCGCCGATCCAGCCGTCGCGCATGCGGACGATGGCATGGGCGCCGCTGGTCACAGCCGACACTCGAACGTCGGCGCCCAGCGCCTTCAGCTTCGGCGCCAGCGCGACGACGCTGGTGCCCGACTCCAGTTCCGTCGGCCCGTTGCGGCTGCCGAAATTGGGCAGCGCGATCGCCGCCTGCGGATCGAGATTCCAGTCGATGATGCCGAGCAGCGACTTGGCCACGTGATTGATGATGGCGCTGCCACCGGCGGAACCCACGACGATCGCCACGCGGCCATGGCGATCGTAGGCGATGGTCGGTGCCATCGACGAGCGGGGCCGCTTGCCCGGCTCGACGCGATTGGCCACCGGCTTGCCGTCTTGCTCCGGCACAAACGAGAAGTCGGTAAGCTGGTTGTTGAGCAGGAAGCCACCCTTCGTCATCAGGCGGCTGCCGAACGCATCCTCGATCGAACTGGTCATCGCCACCGCGTTGCCGTGGCGATCGACGATCGAAAAATGCGATGTCGACTCGAACTCCAGGGCAGCATGCGTGCCCATGGCCACCTTGCGCGCTGGTGCAACGAATGGCGGCGGGTCGCCAGGAACGGCAACGCCGATACTGCGATCGGTTCGGATGAGCGCGGAACGTGCGCGAAGGTAATTGCCATCCAGCAGTCCGGCGGGCGGCGAGAAGAAGGAAGGATCGGCCACGAATACGCCGCGATCCGCGAACGCGAGCCGCCCTACCTCGCTCATGAAGTGCACGCTCCAGAACGAGGCCGGCCCCATGGCGGCGACGTCGAAAGGTTCCAGCATCTTCAGCATCTGCAGCATCGTGATGCCGCCAGATGAAGGCGGCGGAAACCCGCAAACGCGATAGCTGCGGTAGCGGTCGCACACCGGCTCGCGCACGATAACGCGATAGCCGGCAAGATCCGCAGGCGTGAGATCCCCCGGGTTCCACGGATGGTTGTTGGCCGTATCGATGATGTCGCGGGCGATGGCGCCGCCGTAGAAAGCATCGGCGCCACCCGCGGCAATCGCCCGCAGCGTTGTCGCGTAGCCGGGATTGCGCAACACCGTGCCCACTGCCAGTGGCTTGCCGTTGGTGTCGAGGAAGTAGGCGCGGGCGCGTGGCTGCGTCAGGAAACGATCCAGTCCGATCAGCGTATGCAGACGCGGCGACACTGCAAATCCGTCATCAGCCAGCTTGATCGCCGGCGCCAGCAGTTCGGCCCACGGCAGGCGTCCATGCCGGCGGTGCGCAGTCTCGAGCAGGCGCATGGTGCCGGGGACGCCCACGGAACGTCCACCGATCACCGCATCATGAAACTCGAGCGGCCGACCTTCCTTCAGGAAGCGATCCCTACGCGCCGCGGCCGGCGCGGTTTCGCGACCGTCGTAGGCAACAAGCCGTTTCGCGCGCGCATCGTGCACCAGCAGCAACGCACCGCCACCCAGGCCGGACGATTGCGGCTCCACCAGTCCCAGCACCAGTTGCACGGCGATCGCCGCATCAACGGCGGATCCGCCACGCGCCAGGATGCGGTTGCCCGCTTGCGCGGCCAGTGGATTGGCCGCTGCGACCATCCAGTGCCTGGTCGTGACGGGCGCCTTGTCGGTCCAGCCGGACGGCCGCTCGGGGGCGGGCTGCGCGGCAGCCAGGATGGCAGCGCTGCACCCAATGAGGAGTGCGGCAACGCGGCGCAGCGAGTGCAGGCAGGTTCTTGTCGTTGGCATGGCACGAAGCATCCGTGCGCGCGGTGCGCTCGCACACGGCGCGATTGTAAGCCCTTGCGCTCGGCGTCACGACGCGTGACATCACGGCAGTGTGGTGTTCGTCACGGGGGCGAGGCTGGGTTTACTGTTCGTCGAGGGGGCGAGGCTGCGTTGTCTGTTCGTCGGGGGACGGGGCGGGGCGAGCCGCCTGGCGCGGGCTTCGTCGCCGCAAGCGTGTGTTCAGGCGCGGGTAGCAAAAAAAGGGGATGGTCAAAACACGACCATCCGCTTTTTTGCCGCCCGCGCCCGGAACAC
>JANNKR010000195.1:0-8569 GCA_031396395.1 Betaproteobacteria bacterium | reverse complement strand
GGTATTGCGTTTTACAAACACCCCCGTTGGCTTGGCTTCCGCCTCGCGCCACGCCGCGCGCGGCTCACGCCCCGCCTACGGTGGATATGCAGTGTCGCGGGAACTGATGGAACCGGGGGTGCACATGAACCAACGCATCGACAGGCAGCGTGGATGGGTGGGCATGATCGTGATGCTGATTGCGCTGGCGATCGTCGCCTGGTTGTCGAAGGATGCACTGCTGAAGTACGGCATGCTTTCAGGGGCCGGTACGACAACCGTCAAGGGTGGCGCGGCCACGGCCGGCGAGCGTGCGGGTGAGCGCGCGGTCCCGGGCGCGTCGGGTGTCGTCGAACCGGTGAATCCCGACTCCGCCCTGCCGTCGTCGGCCACACCCATCGAGAAGGCCCGCGCGGTCGAAGGTGTGGTGCAGCGCGCCGCCGAGTCCGCTGCCGGCAAATTGCCCTGACCGCAACACATCCAAGGTGCGCGCGTAGGGCATAATTCAAAGCCTTTGCCGCGCGCGGTCCCACAATGAACAAACACTACCCGCATCCATTCATCGCCCGCGAGGGCTGGCCTTTCCTTGCCGGGGCGATCGTGGTTGCCTCGTTGCTCACCGGGTGGGGGTTCGGCCTCCTGGCCTTCCTGGCCTGGCTCGCCACCGGCTTTATCCTGCAATTTTTCCGCGATCCCGCGCGGGCCATTCCGGACACGCCCAATGTCGTCCTTTCGCCGGCGGACGGCCGTGTGGTCAAGGTCGAGAGGGCGCACGACACGTACCTTGACCGGGACGCGCTGAAGATCAGCGTGTTCATGAACGTGTTCAATGTGCACTCCAACCGCAGTCCGGTCGACGGCGAAGTCATCAACCGGTGGTACCACGCCGGCAGTTTCCTCAATGCGGCGCTGGACAAGGCGTCGGACGAAAACGAACGCAATGCGCTGCATCTCCGGACAGCATCCGGACAGGATGTCACGTGCGTGCAGATCGCGGGCCTGATCGCCCGCCGGATTCTCTGCTACGTCGAGCCCGGGGCGAAGCTCGCGCGCGGCGAGCGCTATGGTTTCATCCGCTTTGGCTCGCGCGTTGACGTCTACCTCGACCCGGCCTCAAAGCCGCGCGTGAGCGTGGGCGACGTCGTGGCCGCGACCGAAACCATCCTCGCCGAGTTGCCGTAGCGGGGCGCGCCGATGCAGGACTACGACACCGAACGCGTGGTACTGAAAAACCGCATCCGCCGCCGCGGCATCTACCTGCTGCCCAACCTGTTCACGCTGGCGGCACTGTTTGCCGGTTTTTACGCAATCGTGCAGGCGATGAATCTCAACTTCGACCTGGCCTCGATCGCGATCTTCGTTGCAATGGTGCTGGATAGCCTCGACGGCCGGGTCGCGCGGCTGACCAAGACACAAAGTGCGTTCGGCGCCGAGTTCGACAGCCTGTCCGACATGGTGTCCTTCGGCGCCGCGCCCGCGCTGGTGATGTACGAATGGGTGCTGCGCGACATGGGCAAGTTGGGCTGGGTCGCGGCCTTCCTGTACTGCGCGTGCGCGGCGCTGCGGTTGGCGCGCTTCAACACGATGCTCGACGTCGCGGACAAGCGATGGTTCACTGGAATCCCCAGTCCTGCCGCCGCGGCGCTGGTGGGGGGCTTCATATGGATCGTCGATGACTACGCGCTGGACCCCGAGTCGATCCGCTGGTACGCACTGTTCATCACCGTGTTTGCGGGCCTGACCATGGTCAGCAACCTCAAGTACTGGAGCTTCAAGACCATCAACCTGCGCAAGAGCGTGCCGTTCGTCGTGATCCTGCTGTCGGTCGCGGTGATCGTCCTGCTGTCGCTGTATCCGCCACTCGTCCTGTTCGCAGGGTTCGTGGCCTATGCCCTGTCGGGTTACGTGATGACCGCATGGCAATGGTTTCGCCGGAGCCGGCGCGGCGCCACGCGCTGATGGACGCGGCCGCAATGCAGCCCGCGCGCATCGCGGTGCTGGTGCCCTGCTACAACGAGGCCCTGACGGTCGCCGCGGTCGTTGACCAGTTCCGCGCCGCGCTGCCGGGGTGCATCGTATACGTCTACGACAACCGGTCGAGCGACGGCACCGGCGAGATCGCGCGCGCATCCGGGGCCGTTGTCCGCCGCGAGGAGCGGCCCGGCAAGGGTGGGGTGATGCGGCGGATGTTTGCCGAGATCGATGCCGACATCTACGTCGTCACCGACGGGGATGCAACCTACGACGCGACGCGTGCACCGGAGATGGTGGCACGGCTGCAACGCGACGATCTCGACGTCGTCACCGGCATTCGTGACCACGAGGACCGCGACAGCGCCTATCGGCGTGGCCATCAGTTCGGCAATCGCGCCTTCAACTGGCTGCTGGGCGTGCTGTTCGGCGAGCGGCCCACCGACATGTTTTCCGGCTATCGCGTGATGTCGCGGCGCTTCGTCAAGTCGTTTCCCACCGAGGCGCGTGGATTCGAGATCGAGACGGAACTCACTGTCCACGCGCTCGACCTGCGCGTCCCGGTGGCGGAGGTGCGCACCCGCTATTTCGAGCGGCCGCAAGGCTCCACCAGCAAGCTTTCCACCTATCGCGATGGCGTGCGCATACTCGCGACCATGGGCAAGCTCTTCCGCGATGTGCGGCCGTTGCCGTTCTTTGGAATGCTGGCGGCTTTATTGGCGTTGGTCGGCCTGACACTGGGCGCCGAGGTGACGGTTGAATTCATGCGCACAGGACTGGTGCCCCGCTTGCCGACTGCGGTCCTGGCCACCGGCCTCATGCTGCTGGCCTCTCTATCGCTGGCATGCGGATTGATCCTTGACAGCGTGGCGCGCGGTCGACGCGAGGCGAAACGGCTGGCGTACCTTGCGGCGTCCGACCGCAGACCTCGCGGCCACTAGTCGCGGTCGCGGTACACCCGGCACAGTTCGAGGCGGCTGACGGACATGCGCGTGTGGATCTCGGTGCAGCTACCGGGATCGCGCCGCAGCCGATGCGCGCGCAATGGATCCAAACCGCTGTCGGCAGGTGCCGTCAGCTGATACAGGGGTCCTTCGTGGCGGGCGATCACCTCGTGGGTCAGCGCCCCCAATTTTGCCTTCCGCGAACGATCATTGACGGTATTGTCCACTCCGACGTGCCGCGCGTCGGGCGGGAACGACGGCAGGACAAAGCCGACCGGGGCCTTGGTGGTGATCAACACGAGCGCATTCGGCTCGACCATTGGCATCGCGATTTCGAACCAACGCTCGCCGAAGTCGATCCGCCACCAGTCGGAAGGTCTCGTGGTAGCGATGATCATCACTGTGATGAAGATGGCGACGCCCGTCGCGTATCCAGGTCGCAACAGCCGCCAGAGCAGCGTGACAATCACTGCGCCGCTCAGCAGATCCAGCGTCAGCAAGTACCGATAGATGGAGTGCTGCGCCGTCCACAGCAGGAACGACGCAAGGAAGAATGCGCTGACCAGCTGCCACGCCGTGCTGACGCCAGGAGGCACAGTCGGATACTGCCGGCCGCTTGCTCGATGCGAAATCCACGCCGCCGCGGCCAGCATGGAGAGCAGGTAGGCAATTCCCATGCGTGCGTCGCGATAGGCGACTTCAGCTACGTAGAACGGTTCAGGCGAAACCAGGCGCAATGGAAACAGCAGCCAATCAAACAGGGTGTGCGGACCGTAAAACCGCGACAGCGCGGCATGTTCGTCCCACCATGGCGACTTGATCCATTGGTTGCCGTACGGAAAGATCGGACTCTCGAAATGCGTCCACAGCACCCAGGCCCACGGCCCCAGCGTGATCGCGACACCGGCGAGGACGCCAAGTCCGAACACGAAGGCTTCGCGGAAGTGCCAGGTGAGGGTGCGCCATCCGAAGGGGCCGCGAAGCAAAAGCGCAAGGCACAGGCCAACCGCGAACGTGGCCGCGGTCAGCTTGGCCCCCGAGGCGAGGCCGCAAAGCAGGCCCGCCAACAGCAGTGTTACGCGCGAAAGCGGCAGCGAGGGCGCGCGCGCCACGGCGCGGGTCAGCAGCCAGAGCGCGGGGATCACCAGCGCGACCAGCGGCCACTCGTTCATCGTGGTGCCCAGCACGCCGATGCCCATTGCGGAGGTCATTCCGATAGCCCATGCGCATCCAATCGCCATCCGGCGCTCAGGTGTCGGAAGGTCCGCGAACAGGACCGTCAGCAGCTTGATCAGGAAAAAGGCGGCCACGCCGGCTGGTATCGCCAACACAGCACCGATGGCTCTGGGCGGCCACGCGAAGGCAACCATTGCGTAGAACGGCAGGTCCGGCAGAACGTTGTGAAAGGTCTGCAACTGCGCCGCTGCGATGTCGGGCCCGAAGATGCGGTCGTTCCACCATGCCCACGGGTTGTAGTAATGGTAGTTCTGCAGGTCCCAATTGGCATCCTGGCCCAGCAGCACCGATGCGCCCATCGCCCCGGCTACGCAGGCCGTGAACAGCATGACGTCGAGAAGCCGTTCGCGAAGGCGAACCGGACGGGCAAGGGCGGGGGATGGAGTGGAGGCCAACGCTTGGAGGTGGCAGGACGGCGCCAACCGTTGCGCCGGGCGCACAGGGCGTGCGAGCGGCTGGGTTGTGGTGAAATGGCGCCCGATTATGCCATTGCGGCGATGACGTTCGGCACCCCTACTTGCGGCGGTGCGCAATTTGGACTAATGTCATGAATATGAGCAGCTTCTTCACCTCCGCCCCCGGCGCCCGGAACCTTCGTTCCGAGTTCGCGCTCATCCTCGGCGGACTGCTGCTGCTGCGCCCCGCGCGCACATAAAACCCCCTTCCAATTCGAGTTGTGCCCGCGTCGTCCGAAGTCAGGACGCTGCAGATCCATTGTCCATTCCGGCCGTCCATGGCCGGGCAAGGGAACCCGCGATGAAGATCGATCCTGCCGTCAAGTACCAGCCGTTTGCCCCCATCAACCTGCCCGACCGCACGTGGCCGGCGCAGGTGATCACCAAGCCACCTGTGTGGTGCAGCGTGGACCTGCGCGATGGCAACCAGGCACTGATCGAGCCGATGGACGCCGAACGCAAGCTCCGCATGTTCCGGCTGCTGGTGAAGATGGGCTACAAGGAAATCGAGATCGGTTTCCCGGCGGCGTCGCAGACCGACTTCGATTTCGTGCGCAAGCTGATCGAGGAGAACCTCATTCCGGACGACGTCAATGTGCAGGTGCTGACGCAGGCGCGCGCGCCGCTGATCGAGCGCAGCTTCGAGTCGCTGAAGGGCGCCAAGCGCGCCATCATGCATCTCTACAACTCGACCTCCACCACGCAGCGGCGCGTGGTGTTCGGACTCGACCGTGCCGGCGTGAAGCAGATTGCCGTGGACGCGGCCGAAGTGGTGCGCGCAAGCGCGGCGAAGCAGTCCGAGACCGAGTGGACCTATCAGTATTCGCCGGAGAGCTTCACCGGCACCGAGCTCGACTTCGCAGTCGAAGTCTGCGATGCAGTGCTCGACGTGTGGCAACCCACGCCTCTGCACAAGGCGATCATCAATCTTCCCGCCACGGTGGAGATGGCCACGCCCAACGTGTTCGCCGACCAGATCGAATGGATGTCGCGCAAGCTCGCGCGCCGCGACAGCGTGGTGTTGTCCGTGCATCCGCACAATGACCGGGGCGCGGGCGTGGCCGCGGCAGAACTTGCGGTGATGGCGGGCGCGGATCGCGTCGAGGGCTGCCTCTTCGGCAACGGCGAGCGCACCGGCAACGTGTGCCTCGTCACGCTCGGCCTCAACCTGCATACGCAGGGTATCGATCCGGGCATCGATTTTTCCGACATCGGCGAGATCATCCGCACTGTGGAGCACTGCAACCAGCTGCCCGTGCATCCGCGCCACCCGTATGGCGGTGAATTGGTGTTCACCGCATTCTCGGGGTCGCATCAGGACGCGATCAAGAAGGGCCTGGCCATGCGCATCCAGGACATGGCGCGCGGCAACCCGGTGTGGGACGTGCCATACCTGCCGATCGACCCGGCGGACCTCGGCCGTACCTACGAGGCCGTGATCCGTGTCAACAGCCAGTCAGGCAAGGGCGGCATTGCGTATCTTCTCGAGCGCGACTACGGCCTTGCGCTGCCGCGCCGTCTGCAGATCGAATTCAGCCACGTGATCCAGGGCATCACCGACACAACGGGCAAGGAGCTGACGCCGGCCGATATACACGCGGCGTTCGAACGCGAGTACCTTGGCGCGACCGCCCCGGTGGCCTTCGTCGGGCATCGTGCGCAGCACAGCGGCACGGACGGTACGGTGGAGCACCTGACGGCCCATCTCAGGATCGACGGCGTGGAGACGGTGCTGCGCGGCGCGGGCAACGGCCCGGTCGACGCGTTTGTCGCAGCGGTGCGGTCCGGCCTCAACCTGCCGATCCATGTCGTGAATTATCACGAGCACGCGATCGGCGCCGGCGAGGACGCGACCGCGGTGGCCTATGTGCAACTGCGCGTCGGCGCCGACCGCACGGTCTACGGCGTGGGCCGCGACGCCAACATCGTCACGGCGACGCTACGGGCACTGGTCAGCGCAATCAATCGCGCCGCGCGTGATGGGGCGCTTACCGTGGCTGCGGTGAAGGGGGTCGCGGTCGCCTGACCCACTGTTCTGGCTTGAACCGCGTTACCGGTCCGGAACGGGGCCGCGTCCGGCCCCATTTCGATGCGGATGTTGCTGGCATGGACACGCCGTGGCCCGGTCACCGCGGGTGACGACATGGTCCATCGTCGCACCGCCGGTGCGGTAAAATGTGGGGCTGAATCGCTTCCCCGCCAATGCCGTGCCGCCGGCGCCCTCGGGCAGGCCGCGCGCCGCATACTCGTCCATCGTCTGCAATGAGGTTGCCATGAGCACGTCCCCCTTCGGTCCCGGTGTCGAGATCACCGGCCGCATCACGCCCGAATTCGCGCAGATCCTGACGCCGGAGGCGATCGCGTTTGCCGTCAAGCTGCAGCGCGCCTTCGGCGGCCGCCGCGCGGAACTGATGAAGCTGCGCGACAAGCGGCAGGCGGAGTTCGATGCCGGCAAGCTGCCGGATTTTCTTCCGGAAACCGCGGCGGTGCGCGAAGGCGACTGGACGTGCGCGCCCGTGGGCGCCGACATCCAGGATCGCCGCGTGGAAATCACCGGCCCGGTCGATCGCAAGATGATCATCAATGCGCTCAACTCCGGCGCCCAGGTGTTCATGGCCGACTTCGAGGACGCCAACACGCCGCGCTGGGATAACAACATCGACGGGCACATCAACCTGCGCGACGCGATCCGCCGGCGCATCGACTACGTTTCTCCCGAGGGCAAGGCCTACAAGCTGAACGACAAGCTCGCCACGCTGTTCGTGCGGCCGCGCGGCTGGCATCTGCCGGAAAAACACGTTTTGGTCGATGGCGCGCCGATCTCCGGCGGCATTTTCGATTTCGCGCTGTACTTCTTCCACAACGCGAAGGAACTGGTCGCGCGCGGCAGCGGGCCGTATTTCTACCTGCCGAAGCTCGAGAGCCACCTCGAGGCACGGTTGTGGAACGACATCTTCGTGATGGCCCAGGACGACCTCCGCGTGCCCCGCGGCACGATCAAGGCCACGGTGCTGATCGAGACGATTGTCGCCGCCTACGAAATGGACGAAATCCTGTTCGAGTTACGCGAGCATTCGGCGGGTCTTAACTGCGGTCGCTGGGACTACATCTTTTCGTGCATCAAGAAATTCCGCAACAACCATGATTTCTGCCTGGCGGACCGCGCGCTGGTCACCATGACCACGCATTTCCTCAGGAGCTATGCCGAGCTGTGCGTCAAGACCTGCCATCGTCGCAACATTCACGCGATGGGCGGCATGGCCGCGCAGATTCCGATCAAGAACGATGAAAAGGCCAACGCCGAGGCCTTCGCCAAGGTCAAGATCGACAAGGAGCGCGAAGCCACTTATGGCCACGATGGCACATGGGTCGCACATCCGGGGCTCGTCCCTGTCGCGCTCGAGGCCTTCAATCGATTGATGCCCACGCCCAACCAGATTGCGCTGACCAGGCGCGATGACGTGAAAGTGGGCGCGGCGGATTTGATCAAGTTCGAGCCGGAAACGCCGATCACCGAAAAGGGCCTGCGCCTCAACATCAGCGTCGCCATCCAGTACATCGGCGCCTGGCTTGCAGGTCAGGGCGCGGTGCCCATCTACAACCTGATGGAGGACGCTGCCACCGCCGAGATCTCGCGCTCGCAGGTCTGGCAGTGGATGCGCTCGCCGAAGGGCGTGCTGGACGACGGCCGCAAGGTGACCAAGGCGATGGTGGCCGTGATGATCCCCGAAGAGGTCGCCAAGATCCGCGCACTGCTGGGCGCCGCCTGGGGCGAGGGCAAGTACGACACCGCGGCAAAGATCTTCGCCGATCTCGTCAACAACGACACGTTCGTCGAGTTCCTGACGCTGCCGGCGTACGATCTGATCGATTGAGGTCGGTCTTCCGACACCTCCGTAGGCGAGGCTTAAGCCTCGCGGGTGGAGTTTACCGGATCGGCCGCGAGTCTGAATCCACGCCAACGGGGCCCTCGGCACGCGGCGC
>JANNKR010000192.1:0-2845 GCA_031396395.1 Betaproteobacteria bacterium | reverse complement strand
CGCCCACCGACGCACATTCGGGCCGCGTCTACACCCCGACGTACTGGTGCAGCACCTCGGGCTGGCGCTTCAGCGTGGCCGAATCCCCACTCCACGCAACGCGCCCCTTCTCGACGATGTAATGCATGTCGGCCAAGCGGGTCAGCGGGCCGATGTTCTTGTCGATCACCAGCAGCGTCAGGCCCTCGCGTTTCAACTGATCGAGGCACTTCCAGATCTCCGCGCGCACCAGCGGCGCCAAGCCTTCGGTGGCCTCGTCCAGGATCAGGAGTCGCGGATTGGTCATCAGCGCGCGGCCGATGGCCAGCATCTGCTGCTCGCCGCCCGACAGTTGGTTGCCGAGATTCGACGCGCGCTCGGCCAGGCGCGGGAAGAGCGCATACACGCGCTCCAGCGTCCACGGCGCAGTATCGCCGTGCTTGCGCAGCCGCGCGGTGGCGACGAGATTCTCGCGCACCGACAACGTCGGAAACACCTGCCGCATCTCCGGCACGAGTCCGATGCCCGCCTGCGCCACGCGATAGGACGGCCATCCGTCGACCGCGTGGCCGTCGAAGCGGATGGCGCCGCGCCGATGGGTGAGCATCCCGATGACGGACTTCACCGTCGTGGTCTTGCCCATGCCGTTGCGGCCGATCAGCGTCACGCACTGGCCGGCTTCTGCGCGGAGCGACATGCCGAACAGCGCCTGGCTGGCGCCATAGAACGCGGTAAGGTCGTCGATTTCAAGCAGGGCCATGCGCGCGCCTTATGCCACCAGGTCGTGCTCGCCCAGATAGGCGGTGCGCACGTCGGCATTGTTGCGAATGGAATCGGGATCACCGCATGCAATCACGCGGCCATACACCAGCACCGAGATGCGATCGGCCAGCTTGAAGACCGCGTCCATGTCGTGTTCCACCAGCAGGATGCCGTACTGCTTCTTCAAACTCCTCAGCAGCGTTACCAGACGCTCGGATTCCGTGAGGCTCATGCCCGCCATCGGCTCGTCGAGCAGCAGCACCTTGGGTGCGGTGGCCAGCGTCATCGCCATCTCCAGCTGCCGCCTTTCACCATGCGCAAGCGAAGCCACCGTGACGTTGGTCCTCGCCGTCAGTCCCACCTGGTCGATGGCCACGCGCGCGCGTTCCGTCAACGCGTTCTCGCTCAACACGGGCCGCCAGAACGAGAAGCTGTGACCGGCATGCGCCTGCACGGCCAGCACGACGTTGACCAGCACGGTGAAGTCCGGGAACACCGACGTGATCTGGTAGGAGCGGCCGAGGCCCAGCAATGCCCGCCGGTACACCGGCAGCGCGGTGACATCGACGCGGCCCAGACGGATCGTGCCGGCATCCGGCCGCAGCTCGCCCGACAACTGATTGATGAGCGTGGTCTTGCCCGCACCGTTGGGGCCGATCACCGCGTGCACTTCGCCCGGCTCCACGGTGAGGTCCACGCCGTCGGTGGCGGTGAGGCCGCCGAAGCGCTTGACCAATCCGGTGACGGCCAGAAGGCTCATGACGATGCTCCGTGGCGCGCACGCCGCCGCGCATCCCACTCAGCCACGTAGCCGAAGAGACCCTTCTTCGCCACCAGCACGATCAGGACGATGAGCGGGCCCAGGATGATCATCCAGTGCTGCGTCCATCCGGCCAGCACTTCTTCGAGCAGCAGCAGCGCGGTCGCGCCAGCCACCGGGCCGATCAGCGTGCCCATGCCGCCCAGCACGATCATCACGATCAGCTCGCCGGAGGTCTGCCACGCCATGGTGGACGGTGAGGCGAACTTGGTGAGATTGGCCAACAGCACGCCGGCAACGACGCAGACCAGCGCCGAGATCACATAGGCGGTGAGCTTGTAGCGCAGCGTGGGGAAGCCCATCGCCGCCATCCGGCGCTCGTTGCTGCGGCAGCCGCGCAGCACCATGCCGAAGCGGGCATCCACCAGCCGCCGGAACGCGAACAGACACAGCAGCAGCAGCGCGAAGGCAAAGTAGTACAGCGCGTTGTTGCTGGCGAGCGTGAACAAGCCGAAATCGCTGCGCCCGGCGATGGTGAGGCCGTCGTCGCCGCCATACTGGCGCAACCCCACCGCCAGGAAATAGAACATCTGCGCGAACGCCAGCGTGATCATGATGAACGCCATGCCGCTGGTGCGCAGGCACACGAAGCCGATCACGACCGCGACCACCGCGCCCACGCCCAGCGCGGCACTCAAATGCAGCCAGCCATTGTCGATGCCGTGGAACGACAGGATGCCCACCGCATAGGCGCCGATGCCGAGATACAGCGCGTGCCCGAAGCTGACCATCGCGCCATAGCCCAGGATCAGGTTGAGGCCCAGCGCGGCCAGCGCGTAGATGACGATGCGCGTGAAGAGGGTCACATAGAACGGCTGCCCGATCGCCGCGGAGATGACCGGCACCAGCGCGAGGCCCGCCAGCAGCAGCACGGCAAACGCCTCGCGCGCACCCCAGCGCGAATGGGCGGCGCTCATGCAGGTTCCCCCCGAACGGCGCTACCAAGGGGGCGAGCGTTTTGGGGCGGCCCGGCGGCGCTCATCCGTGCTTCACCGGAAAGAGACCCTGCGGGCGGATCGCCAGCACCACCGCCATCACGAGATAGATCAGCATCGACGCGATCGCCGGGCCGGCCGCCTGCGCGACCGAGCGCTCCATCATTTCGCGCAGCAGCAGCGGCAGGACGGCGCGACCGACGGTATCGACCAGCCCCACGATCAGCGCGCCGTAGAACGCGCCGCGGATCGAACCGATGCCGCCCGTCACGATCACCACCAGTGTCAGGATCAGGATGGGCTCGCCCATGCCCGACTGTACCGACACGATCGGGCCGGCCATCAGCCC
>JANNKR010000179.1:0-4050 GCA_031396395.1 Betaproteobacteria bacterium | reverse complement strand
CTTGCGCTGTGCGTCGGCTTCGCACTGACCGCTGGTGACATTCGCGGTCAGCCCAACGATCACTCGGTGCGACGGGCCGTGCTGCCTGTTGGCATGAGCACGCAAGCAACCACGAAATTCCAGATTGAATTCTCCCCGTCGGCCCGGTGGATCGGACCGATGCGCTGGAAATACAATCACGCCAATGCGCCGCCGGAATTGGCGGGCGCCAAAGCGGCCATCATTGCGCAGTTGCAGGCTTCATTCGACAAGTGGACGTCGCAGTGCGCGGTCCTGTATCAGTACGATGGCGAAACGACCAAGCGTCCTGACAACCTGATTCCCGATGCGGTGAACGGCGATCAACCCGACCGCTTCAACGTGGTGGGATGGGGTTCGCTCGAGCCGGCCTACGGCGCGTGGACCTACTTGTGGTACGCAATGGCAGGGACGCAACGGGTGCTGGTTGATGCCGACGTCGAACTCGATGTTACGAACGTGCGTACGCTTGGTGAGCTCGACCGCCTGATGTCGCACGAATGGGGGCATGCGCTCGGTCTCACCCACTCCAATGTCGACGCTGCGTTGATGGCGGGCCCGCCGATGACCAGCTACGGCCCATTGGTCACGCCGCAAGCCGACGATCTTCGCGGGTGCCGCTGCCTGTACGGATTGCCGTCCGGCATGCAGGCATCCTATGTTTGCTCGCTGCCGCCCACGGTGGAGTTTGGCAACGCGACCATCGGCATGACGTCCGCGCCCCAGAACGTGACGTTCACGAACAGCGGCAACGCCCCGCTATCGATTCATACAGCGGATGTAGTCGATCGGACACAGTTCCAGCGCGTGAACGGATGCGACCCGGGAAGGGTGGTTGGTCCGGGCGAAAGCTGCACGGTTGCGCTGACTGCGTCTCCCGCCGTTGCCGGAACCGCCAATTCGCAACTGGTCCTCTTTACCAGCGAGGGGTACTACGAACTGCCGTTGGTGGCCAACGGAGTGGACCCTGTCGTCGTTGCTGCCGGGATAGCGACAGTGGACGTGATCGAGTACTACAACGTGGCGCTCGATCACTACTTCATCACGCAGACCGCGGACGAAATCGTCAACCTGGATGCCGGCACCACGTTGCCGCGATGGACGCGCACGGGCAAATCGTTCAAGGCTTTCGCAATGCCGCAGCCGGGCACCAGTCCGGTGTGCCGGTTCTACATTCCTCCTGCGTTGGGCGATTCCCACTTCTTCGGTCGCGGCGAGGCGGAGTGCAATGCGACGCGTGTGGCCCATCCGGACTTCGTGCTTGAAGACTTGAACTACATGCAACTGGTCGTCCCAAGTGGCGGAATCTGCCCGCCGACAAGCTCAAAACCGATCTATCGAGTCTTCAACAACCTCCCCGATACCAATCACCGCTACACCACTGAGCGCGCGGTGCGCGACGAAATGGTGGCCTTGGGCTGGCTTCCCGAGGGCGACGGGGCCGACATGGTCGTGATGTGCGCACCGTAGGTGCCCCGTGGACAGCGCCGGTCATCCCGGTGCAGCGCCCAGCCACTTGATCACAACAGGCGGGGACGCCGCCAGCCCTGGTACCTGAAGGCTCAGGCGGCGACGCGGGCGCCAGCGTTGGCAGCGTGCGAGCCGGTTGCCGGGCCCGGATGGGTGACCAGCGGGTCGGCGCCTGACGCCATCATCAGCGACGCCAGCACGCACGATGCCATGCGCACTTCCAGCGATTCAGTACGCGTGGGCGTCACGATCGGAACGCGGGCGCCGAGCACGATGCCGGCGGCGAGACCGCCGCCCATGGCCAGCATCGTACGCAGCACCATCAATGCGCTTTCCATGGAGGGCGCGATCAACACATCGGCGTTGCCGGCCACCTCGGACTTCACGCCGTTGACCCGTGCCGCATCGACGGAGAGGGCGCTGTCCGGGGCAAGCGGGCCGTCGATCATCGCGGTGCCGAACAAACCCTGCGTGGCCATGGATTTCAGAGCCACGGCATCGGTGGTCGAGCGAAACGCGGGCGCAGGACCGTCCATGGCCGCGAGCAACGCAACGTTGGGTACAGCCAACCCCAGCGCGATGGCGAGCTGGATCGTGTTCTGGATGATGTCGCGTTTTGCCGCGAGGTTGGGCGCGACATTCATTTGCGCGTCGGACAGCAGGAGCCCGCGACTCTGGCTTGGCAGGTCGAGAAAATAGGCGTGCGAGAGGCGTCGTTCGGTACGCAAACCGAAGGCAGCGTCCACCACGGGTCGAAGCAGGTCTTCCTTCGAAAGGCTGCCCTTGACCAGCGCCGCCACGCGACCCGAGCGCGCGAGCTCGGCCGCCCGCTCACCGGCTTCCGCCGGAATGTCCGGACTGTCGACGAGTGCCAAGCGGGAGATATCGAGCCCACCCTTGCCGGCCAGATCGCGGATGCGCGCCTCGGGCCCGACCAGCGTGGGATTGAGGAACCCGGCAAACGCGCCGGACAGCGCAAGTTGCAGCGATTCGAGGTCGCACGGGTAGACGAATGCAGCGGACAGAGGCGTCTGCCGGCGCGCACGCTCAACGAGTTTCTGGAAGTGGGGACGGGCAACCATCAGGCGCAGAGTGGCAAGGGTGACCCCTGCTTGTCAATCCGCGCCTGACCGGAGGCCGTTGCGACCGAATGCCCGGTTGCACGCAGCCATGATCCGGGCCAGGTCATGCTGCAGCGCAGCTATACCTTGCCCTTCCAGGGCACGACCAGCCGCTCGACATAGCGCATCAGGAGGTCGAACAGGTAGGCAATCACGCTTGCTTCTGCATGCTGTTCTCTGGGCTCGATTTCGTGGTGTCGACGAAAGTGAGCTGACTCTACAGCGACTTCAAGGTCTTGCGCAGGATGTCCGCGATCATATCGATATGGCTGCGCTCACTGATGAGCGGCGGCGCCAGGATCGCGCAATCCCCGGTAGTCTTCAAATGCAGGCCGTTGTCGAAGAGCTTCTTCTGCAGCAGATGGCCGCGCTTGCCCGGCGCGCCGTCGGCGTGCACGTCGATGGCGGCCATCATCCCGTAGCCGCGGATGTCGGCGACCACCGGCAGGTCTTTGAGGCCGAAGATCGCATCCTGGAAGTAAGGCGACAGCGCGCGACCCCGGGCAAAGAGATCCTCTTTCTTGTAAATGTCGAGCGTCGCGATGCCGGCGGCGCAGCACGCGGGATGTCCCGAGTACGTGTAGCCGTGGAAGAACTCGATGGCGCCGTCCGCGGCCGCGCCCATGATCGTGTCGTGGATGCGTTCCGAAATGGCGACTGCACCCATCGGCTGCGCGCCGTTGGTGATGGCCTTGGCCATCGTGATGATATCGGGCGTTACGCCGAAGCTCTGCGCGGCAAACGGCTGGCCGGTGCGGCCCACGCCCGTGATCACCTCGTCGAACACCAGCAGGATGCCGTGCTGGTCGCAGATTTCGCGCAGGCGCTGCAGGTAGCCGACCGGGGGCACCAGGCAACCCGTCGAGCCGGCAATGGGTTCGACGAAACATGCGGCGATGTTCTCCGCGCCGTACAACGTGACGAAACGCTGCAGGTCCTCCGCCAGTTCGGCGCCGTGCGCGCCCTGGCCTTGCGTGAAGAGGTTCTGCGGCAGGTGCGTGTGCCGCATGTGGGCGATGCCCGGCAGCGTGGGGCCGAACTTGCGCCGGTTGTTGACCATGCCGGACAGCGAGACGCCGCCGAAGTTGACGCCGTGGTAGGCCCGCTCACGTGAGATGAACATGTTGCGGCCGCCCTGGCCGCGTGCCTGGTGATAGGCCAGCGCCACCTTCATGGCGGTGTCGACCGCTTCGGAACCCGAGTTGACGAAGAAGATGCGATTCAGATCACCTGGCGTCAGCTCGGCGATGCGCGTGGCCAGCTCGAACTGCTTCGGGTGCCCGCGCGTGAACGGCGCGATGAAATCGAGCTGGCGCAGTTGCGCGCTGACCGCATCGGCGATTTCCTTGCGGCCGTGGCCGGCCGCGCAGCAGAAGAGCCCGGAGGCGGCGTCGATCAGCTGGTCGCCGTGGTCGTTCCAGTAGAACATTCCCTCGGCGCG
>JANNKR010000175.1:0-3023 GCA_031396395.1 Betaproteobacteria bacterium | reverse complement strand
ATTGGTCGTGATCGGCGCGATGGCCTTCACCGCATGGAGTGAGTGGTACAACGTCTACGGGGTTGGCAGCTGGGGCTATACTGCAAGCATGCCGATGATTTTCGGAATTGGTCTTTCACCGTTGCTGCAATGGCTGATTCTGCCGCCACTCATGGTGGTTGCCTACCGGGCAGTTTGGCCGATGCTGTTCGGCCGACCTTCAGCCTACCGGGCAATCACTTGAGAAACGCGAAGTACCATCCGACAGAAGTGGCCCCATGCAGCCGGACAGCTGATTAGGTTTCTTCCGTGGTCGCGTCGATGAGGGCGGCAGCGGTGAATTGGCGGTCCTGGTCGATGTTCATGATTTCCGGCACACCGTGGCGCGTATTCGCCTCTTCCAGCGCCTCGACGGCGGCGTCCGCGATTATCCGGGGCCAATTCTCTAGAGAGGTCACGATGCGTTTGTTAGCGATTTTTCTGTTGTTGTTTCAGCTTCTCGTCGCCGCCTCAAACGGATGGGCTCAGGGTGGCAAGGATCGCGTCATCGAAATGAAGGGCGGCGAGCGAGTCGTGCTGCGCGCCGACGGCACCATGAGTCACTACGACGGAGCAGGCATACCCGTGGTGATGACGGAAGGCGTAGTGATGGTCGCCAAGGACGGTAGTCGGATCATGATGAAGAGCCAGGCACTCTGGCGCGAGATCCTGGAATTGGGAGCCACCTCTTACGCGCGAGCGAACACGATTCCAATCGCGGGGAGCGTCGCCAATCAACGATCGATCGAACTCAAGGATGGCGGACGGATCGTGTTGAGTGGCGATGGCAAGATGGTGCACTACGATGCCGCTGGAAATCGGCAGCGGATGGCCGATGGCGAAGTGATGATTGCCAAGGACGGCAGCCGGATCTTGATGAGCAACGGCTCGCTGTGGAGTCCAGAGAAGAATCGCGACGCAGCCAAGGCTGCTCGATAACGTTTGGAGTGAAAGTATTTGACCGCTCGCGCAACGGTGGGCATGGGTCCGGTCGCAACGCATTGGCGAAGGTTCCCATCGGCGTGGAAATGGTTTCGAAGGCCAGTGCCTGGTAGCTGCTCCTATGGCTTTGTGGGCAGGTCGCGCTGCTCATGCATTGCACCGGCATCTGCAAATGAGAGCCAATGGCGGGGGACCTGCGTCCCCCGTTTCTAACGTGCCGCGAGGTTACTTGGTCGCACCCTTGGTTGCGTCCTTCACCGCTTCCTGGCCGGCCTTGTCGGTCGTGATCGGCTTGGCCGTATCCTTGGACGCGATGGTGTTCTGTCGCGCATTCGCCGCATGACTCATGGGCGTGCCGTGATCAGCACCCTTGGTTGAATCCTTGAGCGCTTGTTGCCGCGCCTTCGAGTCCACAAGCCCCTTCGTCGCTTTCGACGCTTCGAAGTTCTTTTGCGATTCCGCCGCGTGCATTGCTGGCGTTCCGTGGTCCGCCACGACGGCAGGATTGACCGTACCGGTCTGAGCCGCCGCAGTCGCGACGAACGTGCTTGCAATCAACGCAATCATCAGCTTGTTCAAGATATGTCCTTTCCTTGCATGGCGACTGCGCCAACACGACTGAATCGAAAACCGGCGTCGACTTCAGCCGGCAGTATCAGGTCGGTTGCGCATTGAAGCTATTCTGCAAGGATGGAACTGTCAGACCGATGACTCTCGCATTACATTGGTGCAACCTCGGTCGGGGCAGCTGGCGCGTCAGCATTGCGCACGGTTTGGGCGGCGCGTCGGCGCAACGGCCATTCCTTGACCAGCGCGTAGATGGCGGGAATTACGGCCAGTGTCAGGACAGTAGAGGAAATCATCCCGCCAACCATCGGTGCCGCGATGCGGCTCATCACCTCCGAGCCGGTTCCTGTGCCCCACATGATCGGCAACAGGCCCGCCATGATCGCAACAACAGTCATCATCTTTGGACGCACGCGTTCAACGGCACCTTCCATGACCGCATTGTAGAGGTCGGCCGCAGTGGCGTGCTTTCCCTCCGCCTCGCGTTCGCGCTGGATCCTCTCCCATGCGTGGTCGAGATAGATCAACATGACGACGCCGGTTTCGGCCGCAACGCCGGCGAGTGCGATGAAGCCTACTGCCACGGCAACCGAGACGTTGTACTCAAGAAGCCACATCAGCCAGACGCCGCCCACCAGTGCGAACGGTACCGACAGCATGACGATCATCGTTTCCGTGAAACGGCGGAAGTTGAGGTAGAGCAACAGGAAGATCAGTAGCAAAGTCACCGGCACGACGACCTTCAGTTTTTCGGTGGCGCGTTCCATGTACTCGAACTGACCGCTCCAGGCAATGTAGTAGCCTGGTGGAAACTTCACGGCGTCGGCGACCGCCTTGCGTGCATCGGCCACGTAGGAGCCGATGTCCCGGTCCCTGATGTCGACATAGATGTAGGCGGAGAGCAGGGCGTTCTCGGTGCGGATGCCCGGCGAGCCTTTGGCCACCTCGATCCTGGCCAACTGGCCGAGCGGAATCATCGCACCATCCATGGTGGGAACCAAAACCGAACTGGCAATCTGTTGCGGATCCGAGCGCAGTTCCCGCGGGTAACGCACGGTGACGCCGAAGCGCTCGCGCCCCTCAACCGTCGTGGTGACCATCTCGCCGCCCAAAGCCGTCGCGATGACATCCTGCAGATCGCCGATGGCCAGCCCGTAGCGGGCCAGCGCTGCGCGATTCGGGAGGATGTTGAGATAGAACCCGCCGGTAATGCGCTCGGCGAAGGCGCTGGTGGTTCCCGGAACCTGCTTGACGACCGCCTCGATCTCTCTTGCCAGGCGTTCCATCTCGTCCAGGTCCTTCCCGAAGATCTTGATGCCGATCGGCGTGCGGATACCGGTGGACAGCATGTCGGTGCGCGCTTTGATCGGCATGGTCCAGGCGTTCGAGATGCCGGGGATCTGCAATGCCTTGTCCAATTCCGCGATGAGTTTGTCGGTTGTCAAACCCTTGCGCCACTCCGACTCTGGCTTGAGATTGATGACGGTTTCGAACAT
>JANNKR010000170.1:0-2493 GCA_031396395.1 Betaproteobacteria bacterium | reverse complement strand
TTGAGCAGGCGGCCGCGCACCATCGGATGCTTGACCCGGTTGGCGCTGTACAGGTACCAGCTGTAGGACGCGCCGCGGGAGCATCCGCGCGGCTCGTGATTGGGCATGTCCCAGCGGGTGCGCGGGTAATCGGTCTGCTGCGTCTCCCAGGTCACGATACCGCCCTTGACGTAGATCTTCCACGAGCAGGAGCCCGTGCAGTTCACGCCGTGCGTGGATCGCACGATCTTGTCGTGCGCCCAGCGATTGCGGTAGGCGTCCTCCCAGGTGCGGTCCTCGCCGGTCACCACGCCGTAGGCGTTGGCAAAGGACTCCTTGGGCGTCGCGAAGAAGGTCAGGCGATCGAGAAAGTGGCTCATGGATGACTCTCTGCTGGAATGAGGTGGGTGCGGCAGCTCAGGGGTTTTTCACGTACGCATTGCGGCGCAGGTAGAACCACCAGTTCAGCACCAGGCAAATGGCGTAGAACACGGCGAAACCGTACATCGCGTATTGGGGTGTGCCTGACTTGATCTGGTTGCCGATGACCACAGGGGCGATGAACGCACCATAGGCGGCGATGGCCGAGGTCCAGCCGAGTACTGGCCCGGCCTGGGTGCGATCGAAGATCACGCCGATGGTGCGAAACGTCGAGCCGTTGCCGATGCCGGTGGCGAAGAACAGCACGATGAAGAGGCCCAGGAAGGCCGGAAAGTATTGCTCCGGCGAAGCGGAGCCATAGGCCTGCATCATCACGTAGCCCACCGCGGTCGATGCGATCACCATCACGGCCGAGATCACCTGCGTGACGATCGAACCGCCGAGCTTGTCGGAGATCCAGCCCCCCAGCGGGCGCACCGCCGCGCCGACGAAGGGGCCGATCCACGCATAGGTCAAGGCCGACGGCGCATTGGGATTCTTGAGGGTGTGCTGCAGCACGCCGTTGGCATCGGGCACGTGGCTGATCCCGAAAATCACCGTGATTGCCAGTGGCAGTGCCATCGAGAAACCGATGAACGAGCCGAACGTGACGATGTACAGCGCGGTCAGCGACCAGGTGTGCTTGTTGCGGAAGATCGCAAACTGCTTCGCGACCCCTTCCTTCATCTCCCCGAAGGCCGCGAACTTCATCACCAGCAGCGCCAGGATGACGTCCAGCGGGATGGCGACCCACATGCTCAGCACGCCGAGGCCAGTAGGCTTCGGCAGGTACAGGTAGAGCATGAAGATCGCCGGCACGAACGCCAGGGAATAGAGATAGGTGATCTTGGCAAACGCAACGAGCGGATTGCCGGTGGCGGGTGACACGGTCTTCAGGTTGTTCATCCCGAACCAGCACAGGATCGCCAGCGGCACCAGCGAGAGTACCCACGCGAAGCCGGCATTCTGGATCCAGGTCGGCGTGCCGGCAGCAATCTTCCCGAAGATCCAGCCGCTGTCCTTGACCAGCGTCATCGACTCACCACCGAACGATCCGAGGAGGCCGACCGTCATCACCAACGGGATTACCACCTGCATTGTCGTCACGCCGAAGTTGCCGAGGCCGGCGTTGAGGCCCAGCGCCGTGCCCTGCAGACGCTTGGGAAAAAACGTGCTGATGTTCGACATCGAGCTGGCGAAGTTGCCGCCGCCCACGCCCGACCACAGCGCCATCAGCTGGAATGCCCACAGCGGCCAGTCCTTGTGCTGAAGGACGATACCGGTACCGATTGCCGGCGCCAGCAGCATGGCGGTCGTGAGAAAGATCGTATTGCGACCACCGGCCAGCCGGATCAGGAACGATGCCGGAATGCGCATCGTGGCGCCGGAAATGCCCGCGATGGCGGTCAGCGTGAACAGTTCAGCCTGGGTGAACGGAAACCCGAGGTTCAGCATCTGGACCGTGATGATTCCCCACATCCCCCAGACCGCGAAGCCGCATAGCAGCGCCGGCACCGAGATCCACAGATTGCGGTACGCGACCCTGCTACCGGTTTGCGCCCAGAAGGATTCCTCCTCCGGGCGCCAGTCGGCAATGTCGGCGCCCCCGCCGGGCTTGGATCCTGCGGTGGCAGCAGTGGAGTTGGCGTTCATGGCATGTCCTTGTTTGATTGGATGCGGCTAGCCGTGAAGCCGGAATTGCTTGGCCTTGCTGCCCATCAGTTCCGCGCCGCGCACTTCGGTCCAGTACATCCAGATGAGCGACACCCAGACGACGCCGTACATCAGCATGAAGGCGCTCGAACGGATGCCGGTCAGGTCCATCAGCGCGCCGAACATGATCGGCAGGACGAACCCGCCCAATCCACCGGCCAGGCCGACGATGCCGGAAATGACACCGATGTTCTGCGGGTAGTCGTCGGAGATGTACTTGAACACCGACGCCTTGCCGAAGGCCCACGCGATGCCGAGGATGAAAATCAGCAGGGTGAATACCCAGACGTTGAGGCCGACATGGAATGTCTTGGGGCCGTCGATCGTCGTGATCGTGAAATCGGCTGAGCCGCATCGACACCCTGCTCGATCCGCAGATCG
>JANNKR010000163.1:0-5610 GCA_031396395.1 Betaproteobacteria bacterium | reverse complement strand
GGCGCCGATAGCCGTGCCCGCGAATCGGGGGTGTCCGGCGTGCCGTTTTTCATATTCGACGGGAAGACGGCGGTGTCCGGTGCGCAGGAAGCGGCGACGCTGCTCGATGCGATCCGGCAGGCGCGTACCGCCGGCGCCTAGGTCCTGTGCCGCGGACCGTAGGCATTCCACCCGAGGATGCCCGCGACGACCGCAAGTCCGACGATGTTCGGCCAGAACTGGTTGAAGACCAGCACCAGCCCGGATACCGACAATGCAACGCACGCCGTGCGCGACAGTGGCGCGCGGAAGAATCCGGTGAACGCGGCCGACAGCGCAACGATGCCCACCACGCCGCAGAATGCCGCGGACAGGAACGCGGACCACGTGAAGTCGATGAACAGCAGTGCCGGGGTGTAGACGAACATGAAGGGTACCAGCGCCTTGCCCATCGACAGGCGGAAGGCGGTGAGGCCGGTGCGCATCGGCTCGGATCCTGCGATGCCCGCTGCCGCGTAGGCCGCCAGCGCCACCGGCGGCGTGACGTCCGCGAGCACGCCGTAATAGAACACGAAGAAATGCGTGGCGATCAGCGGCACGCCGAGCGTTGAAAGGGCTGGCGCGGCGATCGACGCCAGGATGATGTACGTGGGCGTCGTGGGCACGCCCGTGCCCATCATGATGCAGGCGAGGCCGACGAAGACCAGGCCGAAGAACACCTTGCCGCCCGTTTCGGTGAACATGCTGAACGGGTCGATGGCGCGGAACATTTCCGATACGGTACCGGCCAGTTCGACCACGGCTCCGGAAAATTTGAAGCCCAGTCCCGACAGCGTCAGCGTGCCCAGAATCAGGCCGACGCACGCGCAGGCGGCGCCGATGGCCAGTGCGTATTTGGCGCCTTCCTCGAGCCCTACCAGTAGCGGCTTCCACGTCAAGGTCTGTCCCTGCAGCCGGTCGTTGCCGAACTTGCGCGCGATCAGCGGAATGTACGAACACACGAAACACAGCACGATGCCGTAGAACGCGGCGAGGAAGGGCGTGAAGTCGAGCAGCAACATCGTGACCAGCGCAATCAGCGGAAACACGAGATGCCAGCTGGCGCCCAGCACGCTGGCCAGGCGCGGGATCAGGTGTGCCTCGACGCCGTGCAGCTTCAATCGCTTCGCCTCGAAGTGCACCATCAGCAGGCAGGCGAAGTAGTGGAACAGCGCGGGCACGATCGCGATGATCACCAGGTCCTTGTAGGGCACGCCCAGCAGCTCGGCCATCACGAAGGCGGATGCGCCCATCACCGGCGGCGTGACCTGCCCGCCGCACGAGGCGGAAGCCTCGACCGCGCCTGCGAATCGTGGCGAGAATCCGTACTTCTTCATCAGCGGAATCGTCAGCGAGCCGGTGGTGACGGCATTGGCCACCGCCGAGCCGGAGATCATGCCGAAGAGGCCCGACGACACGACGCACACCTTGGCCGGACCGCCGGAGTAGCGCCCCGCCGCGATGGTGGCAAGATCCATGAACAGGCGGCCCAGGCCCGTCATCTGCGCCAGCACGCCGAATAACACGAAGTGGAATACATACGTTGCCACCACGCCGACGGCGATGCCGTAGATGCCTTCGGTGCCGACATAGATGTGGTTGACCACGCGCACCACGCTGTAGCCGCGGTGCGCCAGCACCCCCGGCATGTAGCGGCCAAGCAGCGCGTAGAGCAGGCAGGCCATGCCGATCATGGGCAGCAGGGGTCCCATCGTGCGGCGCGAGGCTTCCATCACCATGATGATGGCCAGCACGCCCATCATGTAGTCCTGCGCGATCGGCGCGCCGACGCGGGCGATGAAGATGTCGTCGAAGAACACCAGCAGGTACAGCGACACGCCGGCCGCCAGCAGTGCCAGCGGCCAGTCGATCCATGCCGCCTTGTCGCCGTAGCCGCCGAAGCGCTTGATGGGCAGCGTGATGAACACGATGAAGGCCACGAAGGCGAGGTAGGGCCAGCCGTTCTTTAGTTCGCCGGTGGCGGTCAGGCGCGACACCAGGTCCCAGCCGAGGTACAGGTAGAACGCGCCGAACGTCAGCGCCCAGCCCCATTCGCGCGCGATGCCGCGCGCATCGGCGGCAGGCCTGGGCCGCGGAAATACGAGGAAGATGAGGCCCAGCACCAATGCCAGATGGAACGTGCGGTGCTTGATCTCCACCAGCAGCCCGAAGCCGGCGGTGTAGATATGAAAGCCCGACAGCACGACGGCGATGGTCGTGACCAGCATGCCGACCGGGCCGATCAGCTTCCGGAAATTGGACTCGTGGTCGAACTGCTTGATGAGCTGCGCTTGCGTCTCGGCGGAAACGGTCTCGATCGTGTCGGCCAGGGTGGTGCGCTTGGACATCAGGTTGCCGCTCCGTGCAGAGTCAGGATGCGCTGCACACGCCGGCAGCGGCGCGCAGCATCAGTGCGCGGTTGCCCCATGCAGCCAGATCGGTCGCGCGGCCCGCCGCGAACAGCTGCGGGGTCTGGTCCGCGTGCACGCGCATCACGATCGTGTCGAAGTGGCGCGCCATCGTCACCACGAAGCGGCCATCGACGACGCGCATTGCGCTGCCGGCATCCGCGGCGGTGGGCAGGCCGGGGCCGTGCTGGCTGAAGGTCATCTGCGTTTCGACGATGGCTGCGCCGTCCAGGCGATAGCGTTCCTCCACGGGCGTGCGGGTGACCGAATGCATGTAGGTGATGGAAAAATCAGGCGCCGGTGCCGCGATCTCGATGCGGTGGAGCACGGCGCCATCCGGATGCGAGGCAAGCTCGAGGCACGCCGCGATCGCCATGCCGGGCAACACGAGACCCAGCAGCAGCGCGCCTGCGCGCGCCGCTCCGGGTCCGCAGATCATTTGATCAGGCCCTTTTCCCGGTAGTACTTTTCCGCGCCCGGGTGCAGCGGAATCGAGACGGACAGGAGCGCGGTCTTGAGCGCGACTTCCTTGCCCTTGGGGTGTACCTGACCGAGCGTCTCCACATTCTCGAAGAGCGCCTTCGTGACCTCGTAGGCCATCTGGTCGGTGACGCCGTCGTGGGTGGCCCAGACGGCCATCACGGCGAGCGTGTTCACGGGCGCGGTCTGGCCCTTGTAGGTGTTGGCCGGCAGCACCACGTTGGCGTAGTAGGGTTGCTTCTTGCGTAGCGCTTCGATATCCGGACCGGCCAGCGGGACGATGCGGATGTCTCGCGCATTGGCGAGGTCGCCTACGGACGACGTGGGCGCGCCCGCGGTGATCAGCGAGGCGACGAGATTGCCGTCCTTGATCTTGTCGATCGACTGCGTGAACGACGACAGATCCTCGCCGATGTCCTTGCGCGTCATCCCGTTGACCTCGAGCAGGTCGCCCAGCAATTGCCATTGGCCCGACCCGGGCGAGCCCGACGACACCGACTTGCCCTTCAGATCCTTGAAGCTCATCACGTTGGCGCTGGCCAGCGTCACGAGCTGCACCTGCTCCGGGTAGAGCGCACCAAGCGCGCGCAGGTTCTTGACCGCCTTGCCGTCGAACTGGCCCTTGCCGTTGTACGCGGCATCCAGTATGTCGGCGGCCACGAACGCGCTTTCGATGTCCTTGCGGCCCAGCAACTGCGCGTTGGCCACCGACGCGCCAGAGGTTTCGGCGGTCGCGGAGAGCTTCTTGCCGCCGATCGTCACCTTGTTGGAGATGAGCTGCGCGAGCATCCCGCCAAGCGGGTAGTAGGTGCCGCCGGTGCCCCCGGTAGCGATGCCGAAGAACACGCGCTCCTGCGCGAGCGCGGACGTGGCGAAAGCGGCGGCGGCGATACACGCGGCCACGGCAATATGAGGGCGAAAGGCCATGATCTTCTCCTGGGGGCGAATGGAAAACCGGCAGTGCCTGTCGGTCGCTGCCGCACAATGCCGCAGTATGCCCAAACTGCGGCTGTAGCGGAATCGTGCGACGCGTTGCCGGAGAGGCGATTGGCCGTCAGGACACCGCCCCCGCCCCGTAGCGTCCCTGCAGCAGCCGCCCGCCGGCAAAGCGGGCGATGCTGTATGGCGCCAGTGGAAAGTCGGTCAGCAGCCCCAGCGCCTCCTGCGCCACGATGCGGCCAATCACCGGGGACAGTTTGAAGCCATGTCCCGAGAAACCGAAGGCGACACGCAGGCCGTCGACGCCCGGGACGGCACCCAGCACCGGATTCCAGTCTGGCGTCACGTCGTAGACACCGGTCCAAGAAGTCGCGAGGCCGGCCTCGGCAAACGCCGGCAGCCGGTGCGCAACCTGTGCACCCAGCTCCATGACATGGTCGAGCGGGACATCGACCTGTTCGGTGTCGGGCAGCGCAATCGACTCGCCCTCGTTGCCGTCGCCCACCAGCAGTTGTTTCCCGCCATAGCTTCGCATATAGAGCTTGCCCCGAGACGCCAGGTCCTTCAGCACCGGCAGGCGCCGCGTATACGGCACGGTGGCCTCCAGCGTGAACACCGCGTGCCGCGACAGCAGCAGCGGTACTTCGATACCCGTCCACGCCGCCAGATCACCGGACCAGATGTTCTGCGCACTGATGACGAGCCCTGCGCCAATCTCCCCGTCGGGCGTGCGCACACCGGTGACCCGGCCATGGGCGTTGCGCGTGAGGCCGGTGACCGTCACGCCTTCGCGCAGGACCGCGCCCAGCCGCCGCGCATTGCGCGCAAAGGCCATCAGCGTCAGGTAAGCGTCGGCATAGCCGGCATCGGGCTCCCAGCCGACCGCCGCGATGTCGTCGAGATGGAGCAACGGATGGATGCACCGGGCTTCGTCGGGCGGTAGCTCGTGCGCGTCGATGCCCAGTGCGCGCTCGATCGCCAGCGCCTCGCGCAAGGCGATTGCGCGCTCGCCTTCCCCGGCCACGATCATGAGGCCGCAGCGATTGAAGCCGGCGTCGGCCTCCGGGTCCTCCAGATAGGCCGAAAGGTCACGGAAAACGGCAAGGCCGGCCTGTGCCAGTGCCACGTTCTCTGGGACCGAATAGTGCGTGCGCAGGATGCATGACGACTGGGCGGTGGTGCCGCTGCCGAGCGTGTCCCGCTCCAGCAGCAGTACCCGCGGGCAGCCCAGTCGGGCCAGGTGGTAGGCAATGGATACACCTACCACGCCGCCGCCGATCACCACGATGTCGAAGCGCTCCATGGGCGCGAGTTTACTTCGACTGGCCATGGCGGGTCGTCTGCGGGGGAAACACGGTCCGGGATGCGATAATCCGTCGAGCGCGCTGGCGTTGCCGTCGCTCATAGTCCGCCGATGCCCATCCCTCCATTTCCTATCCTGAATCTTGCCTGCGTGGCTGACTTGCTTGAGGCGCCCGGGTGTTGAGCACAGTCGTCGACCCGGATACCGATAAAGCGACGAGCGAACTGGCGCGCCTGTTCGCGTTGCAGCGCGCCGCGTTCGCGGCCGGACGCTATCCCGACCTGGCAACGCGGCAGGATCGTCTTGCGCGTTTACAGTCACTGGTGCGCGACAACGAGGCGCGGTTTGTGGACGCCGTCAGCCGCGACTTCGGCCATCGCTCGGCGCATGAAACGCGGCTGGCCGAGCTGTACATCGTGCGCGCCGAGATCGCGCAGGCGCGTAAGCATCTCGCGCGCTGGA
>JANNKR010000155.1:0-47717 GCA_031396395.1 Betaproteobacteria bacterium | reverse complement strand
GCTGTTCGCGCGCGTCGTCAGCGCGGCCTTCATGCAGCGGCGCAAGACCCTGCGCAATGCGCTGTCGACGCTGTGCGAGGCGACGGTGATCGAAAGCGCGGCCATCGACCCCGGCGCGCGCGGCGAAACGCTGTCGGTCGCCGATTTCGTGCGCCTGACGGACGCCATCGCGCGGCCGTAGGCGAGGCTTCAGCCTCGCGGGGTCATCGCCGCGCCATCCAAGCGAGGCTGAAGCCTCGCCTACAGCCTCGCCCGCAACACCGCCCTATCCCCATTCACGGTCCGGCCGCCGCGCCGGCGCCTCGATCCGCACCACCTTCGCCCGCGCGGTCTGCCCGCGCACCAGCGTGACGTGGCGCAACGGCACGCCGAATGCATCCGCCAGGAACTGCAGCAATGCCTCGTTGGCCTTGCCGTCCACCGGCGGCGCGGCAAGCTTGATCTTGAGCGCGTCGCCGTGCACGCCCACCACCTGCGTGCGCGCGGCCCCCGGCTGCACATGCAGCGTCAGCACCAACCCCCCGCCGTCGTCGCGCCGCCATGGCGGGTCCGCGCTCAAATGAAGAAACTGGTCAGCGTGCCCTCGAACCACGGCAAGGTCATCAGCAGCAATTGCGCGATCACGATGACCACGAGCGGCGACAGGTCGAGCACGCCGCCGATCGGCGGCAGCACCCGCCGTATCGGGCGCAGGAATGGAAACGTCAGCGCGTTGAGCAGGCCCGAAAGCGGGCCGTCCGGCGCCGCCCATGACAGCACTGCCTGCACGATCACCACGATGATCAGCAGCCACAGGCAGGCCTTGACCAGGGCGATCAGGGTCGCGACCAGCACGAACAGCAACCCGGTACCCGAGGTCTTGATGCCGCCGAACACCAGCAGCAGCGCCAGGATCCACAGGAACTGGAACACGATGGTGGCGAGCAACGTGGCCCAATCCACGCCCTTCCAGCCGGGCAGCACCCGGCGCAGCGGCTTCACCATCCAGTCGGTGAGCGCGACCACGGCCTGTCCCAGCGGATTGCGAAACGGCGCGCGCAGCAGCTGCATGACGAAGCGCAGGAGGAACGCGTAGGTGAAGAGCCCGAAGAACACATCGAGCAGATACTGGAGAGCCTGTTGGGCCATGGGTGCCTACCTGCCTTCGCCGAGTTCGCGCGCGCGTTCGGCAGCCGCCTTCACTGCCGCGATGAAGTGCGCCTTCAGGTTCGCGGCTTCCATGGTCGCGAGCGCGCGCTCGGTGGTGCCGCCCTTCGACGTGACCTGGGCACGCAGGATGCCGGCCTCGAGCGGGGAGGCCTGCGCGAGCTTGATGGCACCGGCAAAGGTGCCATAGGACAACGTGCGCGCATCCGCGGCGGAAAACCCGAGTTCGCGCGCCGCCTGCTCCAGTCCTTCGAGAAAGTAGAAGACATACGCGGGGCCGCTGCCCGACACGCCGGTCACAGCATCGAGCCGGTCCTCGGCGTCGACCCATACCACCGTCCCGGCGGCCTCCAGCACGCGTCCTGCCAGCTTGCGCGACGCGGTCGATACCGCAGCCGGGGCATACGCGCCACTGACCCCCGCGCCCACCAGCGCCGGGGTATTGGGCATGGCGCGCACGATGCGCGGATAGCCCCCCAGCCATGCGGACAAGTCATCGATGCGCGTGCCGGCGGCGATGCTCATCATCACCGGCACATCGCGCACGTAGGGCGCGATCGCTTCCGCGGCCTCGCGCATCTGCTGGGGTTTGACGGCAAGCACGACGATGTCGGCGCCATCGATTGCACCCAGAGTGGCTTCGGCAAAAATGCCGATACCCGGAAAATTGGCGACCAGCGTGTCCTGCTGCACCGCCATCGGTTCGACCACGCGAAAGTCGCGCGTACTCACACCATCGTTGACGAGTCCGCCGATGAGCGCGCTGGCCATGTTGCCGCCGCCGATGAATGCCAGGTTCATGTCAATGCCCGATGTTGTTTACGCATATGTCCGTTCGCCAAAGATGGCCGTTCCCACCCGCACCTGCGTGGCACCTTCCGCGATCGCGATATCGAGATCGGCGGACATGCCCATCGACAGCGTGTCCACGGCCAGGCCGTCGGCACGTATCGCGTCAAAACATGCGCGCAGCACGCCGAATTCGCGCCGCTGCCGCGCCCCATCGTTGGTTGGCGCCGGGATCCCCATCACGCCCCGCAAGCGCAGATGGGGCAGCATCGCCACGGCGCGCGCCAGTACCAGCGCCTCCGCAGGCGCCACGCCGCCCTTGCTGGCCTCGCCGCTGGCGTTGACCTGCACGCAGACCTCGAGAAGCGGCGCGTCCGCGGTCCGCTGCGCGGACAGCCGCTGCGCCACCTTCAGGCGATCCACGGTCTCGATCCAGCCGAAGTTTTCGGCCGCCGCTGCGGTCTTGTTCGACTGCAGCGGGCCGATCAGGTGCCATTCCACGTCAGCCAGGTCCCGCAAAGCGTCCCGCTTGGCCACCGCCTCCTGGACATAGTTCTCGCCGAATGCCCGTTGCCCCAGCGCGTACACCGCCCGCACGGCCTCGGCCGGGAAGGTCTTACTCACGGCCAGCAGGCGCACGGAACCCGCAGGACGCCCGGCCCGGGCCACTGCGTCATCGACCCGCCGCCGGGCGGCTTGCCACGCCTTCTCGTACTGGCTCATAATCAACCGGACACCCGCGCCGCACAACTTTGGCACGCGACTTGCGTGCTACAAGTGGTTGCCAACCAGCGAAATGCCTCCGCGCAGGATTATAGATGGACATCACCGAACTGCTGGCCTTTGCGGTCAAGAACAAGGCGTCCGACCTGCATCTGTCGGCCGGCCTGCCGCCCATGATCCGTGTTCACGGTGACATCCGGCGCATCAACCTGCCGCCGATGGAGCACGAGGACGTCCACTCCATGGTGTACGACATCATGAGCGACGCGCAGCGCAAGATGTACGAGGAAAACCTCGAGTGCGACTTTTCCTTCGCCGTGCCCAACCTTGCACGCTTCCGCGTCAATGCCTTTGTCCAGCAGCGCGGCGCCGCCGCGGCGTTCCGCACCATTCCCGCCAAGGTGCAGTCGCTGGAGGAGTTGAACTGTCCGAAGGTGTTTGCCGAACTGACCAACCGGCCCCGCGGCCTGATCCTGGTCACGGGCCCCACGGGTTCAGGCAAGTCGACCACGCTGGCGGCGATGGTCAACCACGTGAATGAGGAAGAGTACGGCCACATCCTGACGATCGAGGATCCGATCGAGTTCCTGCACGAATCGAAGAAGTGCCTGATCAACCAGCGCGAGGTCGGGCCGCATACGCTGTCCTTCTCCAACGCGCTGCGCAGCGCGCTGCGTGAAGACCCCGACTACATCCTGGTCGGTGAAATGCGCGACCTCGAGACCATTCGCCTGGCACTCACGGCCGCCGAAACCGGCCACCTCGTGTTCGGCACGCTGCACACCAGTTCCGCGGCCAAGACCATCGACCGTATCATCGACGTGTTCCCCGCTGCGGAAAAGGAAATGGTGCGCGCGATGCTGTCCGAGTCGCTCGTCTCGGTGATCTCGCAGACGCTGTTGAAGACCAAGGACGGCCAGGGCCGGCTCGCCGCGCACGAGATCATGATCGGCACCCCCGCCATCCGCAACCTGATCCGCGAAGGCAAGGTCGCCCAGATGTACTCGTCGATCCAGACATCGCAGTCGGTGGGCATGCAGACGCTCGACCAGTGCCTGGTCGATCTCATCCGCCGCAACATGATCACGCTGGCCGACGCCCGCAATCGCGCCGTCAACAAAGACCTGTTCATGGGCGCTTAAATCAGGAACCCGCATGGAAGCCGAACGCGCCACCAAATTCATCCACGAGCTGCTCGACCTGCTGGTCAAGCAGAATGGTTCCGACCTTTTCATCACCGCCAGTTTCCCGCCGGCGATCAAGGTCGACGGCAAGATCACGCCGGTGTCGAAGACGCAGTTGTCGCCTCAGCACACGATCGAGCTGGTGCGCAGCGTGATGAACGACAAGCAGGCCGCCGAGTTCGAAGGCTCGAAGGAGTGCAATTTCGCCATCAGCCCGCCCGGCATCGGCCGCTTCCGCGTCAATGCCTTCGTGCAGCAGGGTCGCGTCGGCATGGTGCTGCGCGCGATCACCATGGATATTCCCAAATTCGAGAACCTGGGGCTGCCGCCGGTGCTGAAAGACATCATCATGAGCAAGCGCGGCATCATGCTGTTCATCGGCGCCACCGGTTCGGGCAAGTCGACGTCGATGGCTTCGCTCCTGGGCTACCGCAACGAGAACAGCTTCGGCCATATCATCACGATCGAGGACCCGATCGAGTACGTGCACGAACATATCAACTGCATCATGACGCAACGCGAAGTGGGCGTGGACTGCGACGGCTGGTCGATTGCGCTGAAGAACACCCTGCGGCAGGCGCCCGACGTTATCCTGATCGGCGAGGTGCGCGAGCGCGAGACGATGGACTATGCGATCTCGTTCGCGGAAACAGGCCACCTGTGCCTCGCCACGCTGCACGCCAACAGCACCAACCAGGCGCTCGACCGGATCATCAACTTCTTCCCCGAGGAGCGGCGCGCGCAACTGCTGATGGACTTGTCGCTCAACGTGCGTGCCTTCGTCGCCCAGCGGCTGATCCCGCGCCGCGACGGCCGTGGCCGCGTCCCGGCAGTGGAGGTGTTGCTCAACTCCCCGCTGATCTCCGACCTGATCTTCAAGGGCGATGTGTCCGGCATCAAGGACATCATGAAGAAGTCGCGCGAACTGGGCATGCAGACCTTCGACCAGTCGCTGTTCGACCTGTACGAGGCCGGCCTCATCACCTACGAGGATGCGCTGCGCAACGCCGATTCGCTGAACGACCTGCGCCTCGAGATCAAGCTGCACGGCAAGGAAGCCAAGAACCGCAACGTGTTCTCCGGCATCGGCAATCTCGACATCGTTCCCGAGGCCACGAACAACCTCAACGTCTAGCAGCGCAAAGCCGGCCACACCGGGCAATGCCCGGGCCAGGCTGCGGCCAGTCCTGCGCCGCCCCGACTGTGCCAGAATGGGGTTCGTTCCCCCTTGCTGATGCCCCATGGCCGGCCTCGACGCCTCCACCCCGGTTCCCACCGCAATCAAGCTGCACCAGGCTTCCCGGGTGCTCGAATTATCGTTTGCCAACGGCAGCACGTTCCGGCTGCCCTGCGAGTACCTGCGCGTCCTCTCGCCATCGGCGGAAGTGCGCGGCCACGGCCCGGGGCAGGAGACCCTGCAGACGGGCAAGGAAGCGGTCGGCATCGACGACATCGAGACGGTCGGCCACTACGCGATCCGGCCCACGTTCTCCGACGGTCACAATTCCGGCATCTATTCCTGGGATTACCTGTACGACCTGGGGGTGCGGCAGTCCGAGCTGTGGCAGCGGTACCTCGATCGACTGAAGGCGGCCGGCGCCAGCCGGCAGCCCGGCTGACATGGACGAGCGCGCGCAATTCGGCTTCGAGGACGTGACCCCGGACGAGAAGACCCGGCGGGTGCGCGGGGTCTTCGACTCCGTGGCCCGCAAGTACGACGTGATGAACGACCTCATGTCCGGTGGATTGCACCGGCTGTGGAAGCGCTTTGCCATCGAAGTCGCCCAGCTTCGCCCCGGGCAACGCGTGCTGGATCTCGCAGGCGGCACGGGTGACCTGGCGCGGCTCTTCGCTCGTCGCGTCGGCCCGGACGGCGTCGTGATCCATACCGATATCAATGGCGCCATGCTGGCCGAGGGCCGCGACAAGCTCCTGGACAGCGGGCTGGTGCTGCCCACGGTGCAGTGCAATGCGGAAGCGCTGCCGTTTCCCGATCGATCGTTCGATGTCGTGTCGATCGCCTTCGGGCTGCGCAACGTCACCCGCAAGGACCGTGCGCTGGCGGAAATGCACCGGGTGACCAGGCCCGGCGGACTTGCGCTGGTGCTGGAGTTCTCGCAGGTCGCAGCCCCTCTTGCGCCCGCCTACGACTGGTATAGTTTCAACGTGCTGCCGCGGGTGGGGCAGCTGGTGGCCAATGATGCGGCCAGCTACCGCTACCTGGCCGAGTCGATTCGTGTCCACCCCGATCAGGAATTGTTGAAGGATATGATGGAACAGGCGGGCTTCGACCGGGTCGAATACTTCAACCTGACCGCGGGTGTGGTCGCTGTCCACGTCGGCAGGGTGTATTGAAAAGCTTGTTGAAGATCCGCATCTATCCATGCGGAGCACGGCCCGCAGCGCGGCCGGCAAACTCTTGACCGCGCGCATCGCAACCTCTGGAGAACGGGTATGAACCGCATCATGGCAATTGCCGCTGGCCTGTTGGCCGTCACCGCGCTGCTCGGCGCCGACCTTGCCGATGCCAAGCGCATGGGGGGCGGGAAGAGCATCGGCGCGCAGCGCCAGGTCACGCCATCGTCGCCCACCGCGCCAAGCGCAACCCCTGCGGCACCTGCGGCGCCCATGCAGTCGGCTGCCGCGCCCGCCGCTGCCGCCAAGGCCGCCGCGCCGGCGTCCGGCATGTCGCGCTGGATGGGGCCCATCGCCGGTCTTGCCGCCGGTCTTGGCATCGCGGCATTGCTGTCGCATTTCGGACTCGGCGAAGGTTTCGCCAACATTCTGATGATCGCGCTGCTTGCTGTCGGCGTTTTGTTCATCGTGCGGATGCTGCTTGCCAAGCGTTCCCCCACCAAGTCGCCGTTGCAATATGCCGGTACGGGACCTGGACTGGGTACGACGCCTGGCGGCTACGAAACGCAGGCCCCGCGCACTGAAGGTACGCCGGCCGGCAAGTTCGAACCGGTGTTCGGCGGCGCCACCGCCGTGCCGGCTCCGGCGACGGCGTCCCGATTCCCGCCCGACTTCGAGCCTGGCCCCTTCGTCGAACAGGCGAAGCTGCAGTTCCGCAAGCTGCAGGCAGGCTACGACGCGGCCGACCGTTCCGCCCTGGCCGCCGTGATGACCCCGGAGATGTTTGCCGAGGTTGGCCGCGAAATCGACGGTCGCGGCACCCACGCCGCCACCGAAGTGATGCAGCTCGACGCCGAAGTGCTTCAGGTCGTCACCGAAGGTGGCCAGCATTGGGTCAATGTCCACTTCAGGGGCCTCCTGCGCGAAGACGGCACGGTGCTGCCGCGCGCGTTCGACGAGGTCTGGAATCTCGTCAAGCCCGTGGACGGGTCCTCGGGCTGGCTGCTGGCCGGCATCCAACAGGTCAATGCCGTGGCCTGATCCACGCGAGGTGCCGACGCACCTCGCCAATCGCCTGCTCGGGCAACAGGACTGGGCGCGGGCCAGGCTCGCGCCCTTTTCTTCGCGCACTTTTGCGCTCGCCATCGGCCCGATGCATGCGCTGTGGACGATCATCGAGGGTGGCACGCTGGCGCCAGGCACCGAGGGTGCCGTCGCCGATCTCGAGCTTGCAATCTCGCCCCTCGCCGTGCCCGGGCTGCTGGCGGCGCCCACTCGCTGGAACGAACTCGTTCGCGAAAGCGGCGATGCCGATCTCGCCGGCGCGCTGAAGGACATCGCGCAGACCACGCCATGGCTCGTGGAAAAATTGCTTGGCGAGATGCTCGGCCCCGTCGCCGGGCAGCGTGTTGCCGATCTGGGGCGCGACCTGTTGCGGTTTCCGGGGTATGCCACTGACCGCCTGACGGACAGCGCCGTGAGCTACGCCCGCGACGAGGCGCAGTTGCTCGCGCCCGCGGCCGCGATGCGCCGCTTTTCCGCAGAACTCGCGGCGGTCGCCGCCACCGTGGACACCCTGGCGGCGCGCATCGATGCGCTCGCTGAGCGGGTGAAGCACCCCGCCTGACGCGGCGCGGGGCGCGGCGCGCACGGCGATTCCCGTGCGCCGCATTTCGTTGCACAATGCGGCGCTTGCGGCTGCGTCCAGGCGTCGATGCCGAGGTCCGCTCGGTCGCCCGCTGCCGCGGCCGGAGTTGAATTTCGACTACTTCCAACAAGAGGAGTCCCCCATGCACACGCTTCGCGCCCTGCAGGTTTCGCTCGCTCTCGCGGCAGTCCTATCCGGGTTCATGCCAGCACACGCAGCGCCCCCCGCCGCTGACTCGAAAGACATCGCGCGTGGTCGCTACCTCATGAAAATTGCCGGATGCAACGATTGCCATACGCCCGGCTACGCGCAATCCGGCGGCAAGGTTCCCGAAGCCGCCTGGCTTACCGGTGACATGCTCGGCTTCGCCGGTCCCTGGGGCACGACTTATCCCGTCAATCTGCGAATGTACATGCAGGGCATCACCGAGACCCAGTGGATGGCCGTGGCGCGAACCAAGGAGATGCGTCCACCGATGCCGTGGTTTGCCCTGCGGGACATGTCGGATGCCGATCTTCGCGCCACCTATCGCTTCGTCCGCTCGCTGGGGCCTGCCGGGCAGCCTGCGCCGGCGTATCTGCCGCCGGGACAGATCGCGAAGGGACCTGTGATCCAGTTTCCCGCACCGCCGAAGTAACAGGGTGGTGGCGCGACGCGTTGCGCGACGACCTGCTCGTCGCGCTCGCAGAGGCAACCCGCCCCTCCCGTAGAATGCCGGGATGCGCATCACCCGCCTGGCCCGCATCACGACTGTCTCGCTGCGCTTCGGACTCGACGAGTTCATGTTCGAACACGCGCGGCTGCGTGGCTTTCGGCCGTTCATCAACCGCGTGCTGTTCTGGCGGGACCTGTCGCAGCCGCGCGCGGTGCGGCTGCGTTTGGCACTCGAGGCGCTGGGCCCGATCTTCGTCAAGTTCGGGCAGATGCTGTCGACGCGGCGCGACCTGCTGCCGCCCGACATCTCGGACGAACTCGCAAAGTTGCAGGACCGCGTGCCACCATTTCCGGGGGAAGAGGTGGTCGCCATCCTCGAGAAGAGCTATGGCCGCCCGGTCGACCAGGTGTTCCGTGCCTTCGACCGCACGCCGATTGCCAGCGCATCGGTGGCGCAGGTGCACTTCGCGGAGTTGCAGAACGGCGTGATGGCCGCGGTCAAGGTGCTGCGCCCGGGCATCAACGCGGTGATCGAGCACGACATCGCGCTGATGCATACCGCCGCGGAACTGGTCGAACGCATCTCCGCCGACGGGCGCCGGCTGCGCCCGCGCGACGTCGTGCGCGAATTCGAGAAGACGATGCGCGACGAGCTCGACCTGACGCGCGAGGCCGCCAACTGCTCGCAGCTGCGGCGCAACTTCCGTCACTCGCCGTTGCTGCGCGTGCCGGAAATCTACTGGGACTACACCAGCGAGCAAGTGTTGGTGATGGAGCGGATGGCCGGCATCCCCATCGGCCGCGTCGACGAGCTGCGCACGGCAGGCATCGACTTGAAGCGGCTGTCGCGAAGCGGCGTGGAGATCTTCTTCACCCAGGTCTTTCGTGACGGCTACTTCCACGCCGACATGCATCCCGGCAACATCTTCGTGGCCACGGACGCCGCCAATCACGGCAAGTATGTCGCGCTCGATTTCGGCATCATGGGCACGCTGTCGGAGACGGACAAGAGCTACCTGGCGCAGAATTTCCTGGCGTTCTTCCGGCGTGACTACAATCGCGTGGCGACCGCGCACATCGAGTCAGGATGGGTGCCGCCGGATACGCGGGTCGACGAGCTGGAAGCGGAGATACGGGTCGTGTGCGAACCGATCTTCGACCGGCCCCTGAAGGAAATTTCGCTGGCGAAGGTGCTGGTTCAGTTGTTCCGCGCGTCGCGCCGTTTCAACGTGCGTATCCAGCCGCAGCTGACACTGCTGCAGAAGACACTGCTGAACGTGGAAGGCCTCGGGCGCCAGCTCGACCCCGATCTCGACCTCTGGGTCACCGCCAAACCCTTTCTCGAGCGCTGGATGCAGGACCAGATCGGCTTGCCGGCGCTGCAGCGGCGCCTGCTGGCCGAAGCCCCCTACATCGTTGCAGCGCTGCCCGAGCTGCCGAGGCTGCTGCACCAACGCCTGCTGTCGCCTCAATCGGCCTCGGACGCCGCGCTGCTGGCGCTGGTCGCGGGGCAGGCAACCCGAAACCGGTGGCTTGGTGTCGTCGCGGCGCTGCTGGCAGCCGTGGTCGTGCTGTTGTTGTTTCGCGGGTAAGTCCCCGCCGCGCAGGCGCCGTTTGCACTGTTACAGGGCACTAGGCCCTGGCGCTTTGCAACGCCATGACGCCAGCGGGGGCGTCGTCACGACGAGCCCGAATGTGCGCCAGCGGCGCGCGCCGCAGGAAGCCGTTGGGTTCACCCATGATGAACTTGACGAGATCCTCCAATGCGGGCTCGTCCAGCTTGTCCGGCACGAACTCGAGTTGCACGGACTCGAACCGGTCGACATTGCGCAACGTCACCAGGACGCACTGCCGGTGGTAGTCGGGCTGAATCCGGACCGACGCGGAAATGACCGGCTGCACCTGGAAGAGGCCGTAGCGGACCACGCGCTTCTCATCCTGTTCGGTCTGGTACGTGAACTGCAGCGTCGAACCCCGCAACCGCTCCTCGACGCCCTGCGCCGCGGCCGGGCTGACCCGTACGACGATCGGCAAGGTGCCGTCCAGCCGATAGAACATCTCGACGTGCTCGAGCACTTCCAGCCCGGCCAGCGCACGCCGCCGGAATGACACGAAGCCACGGTCGAAATGGGGCTTGGCTATCGTGAGGACCTTGTCGAGAACGAAGGTATGCGCCACGGCCGGCCGGATCACCTCGAGGTGGCCGATAGCCTCGTCGAGCCAGCGGAACGCCCGCCAGAGGCCCCGATCGATGTCCTTCAATGCCTCTTCCATCGGTTTGCGCGCGGCCGTATCCTGCGCGCGCAGCGCTTCCGACTTTTCGCGAAGGGTTTCGAGCAGTGACGGTTTGATGGTCTGGGACATGGCAATCGGAAAATAACACGCGGCGAACCTGCGTGTTTATGACAAATGCATAATCGGGATCCCCTGGAGCCGACCCCAGCCACCGTATGCAAATGCCGTGCCGCGGTCATCGCTACGGGGAGCGCGGCCGCAGGCTCCCGAAGCGTGACCGTCCCAAGGCGCGCCCGCGGGCAGTTAGTGCCATTGGGCGGCGCGACCGGCGGGACCTGTTTTGCAGTGCGGCAATTGCCTATACAATCCGGCGCAATCTCCATGTCATCTTGCAAGGGGCCGCCGCCATGGCGCTGCTCGAAGTCCGCAATGTCAGCCGCCGTTTCGGCGATTTCACTGCCGTCGACGACGTCAGTTTCTCGGTCGACGCCGGCGAATTCTTCACGCTGCTGGGGCCGTCGGGCTGCGGCAAGACCACGCTGCTGCGGATGATCGCAGGTTTCGACCTGCCCGATGCCGGCGCCATCGTGCTGGACGGTGTCGACCTGAAGGACACGCCGCCGGAGCGCCGGCCGATCCATACGGTGTTCCAGAGCTATGCACTGTTCCCCCACATGACGGTGGCGCAGAACATCGCCTTTCCGCTGCGTATGGCCGGGCAGTCCGACGCCGATATCGCCGCCAAGGTCAAGGCCGCGATCGAGCAGGTCAAGCTCGATGGCAAGGGCGCGAGCTTTCCACATGAACTCTCCGGTGGCCAGAAGCAGCGGGTGGCGCTGGCGCGCGGCCTCGTCAATCGCCCGCGCCTCCTCCTGCTGGACGAGCCGCTCGGTGCGCTCGACGCCAAGCTCCGGGAGCAGCTGCAGATCGAGCTGATCAGGCTCCAGAAGGACATAGGCGTCACTTTCGTATTCGTCACGCACGCGCAGGCGGAGGCGCTGGCGCTTTCGCACCGGATCGCGGTGATGAACCTTGGCAAGATCGAGCAGCTGGACGAGCCGGATCGCCTCTACGGCTTTCCAAAGAGCCGGTTCGTCGCCGACTTCATCGGCAACGTCAACATGCTGGACGCCGTCGTGGCCACGGGCGGACAGGCTCTTCGCCTGACGCTTCCGGCACTGGGCACGATCAGCGCGCCGGGACGCGACGACATCGCCGCGGGCGCGCACGGGGTGTTCGTGATCCGGCCCGAGCAGGTGGCGATTCGTGCTGCGGCGGAAGCCTCGGGCGATCCCAACCAATTCGAGGGCACCGTCAACAACTTCCTGTACATCGGCGACGTCACGACCTACATCGTGGACCTGCCTGGGGGCGCGCGTATCGAGGCGCTGCTGCCCAATTCCGCGCCGGGCCGCGCCAAGTTCTTCGAGATCGGGGACCCGGTGCGCGTGTCCTGGAAGTCCGAAGCGGGCGCGTTCCTCGACCGATGATCCTTCCGCGCCTCGCCGCCAACGGAACCACCGGCCAATGACCGCGCCCACCGAAACGCGCACGCGGGCCGGCCGGCTGACGCGGCTCTTCGTCAGCGGCCCGCCAGTCATTTTCCTGGTGGTGTTCTTTCTCGTCCCTGCGCTGATCATGGTGGTGGCGAGCTTTCGCTTCCCGGGCGAATTCGGTGCGCTGGCGCCGATGTTCGGTGCCGCGCCCGGCGTCGAGACGGGATTCACCGTCGAGAACTACGGCTTCTTCTTCGGCGACTCGATCTACGCGCAGATCTTCATCAAGAGCTTCGGTGTGGCCGGGCTGACCACGCTGATCTGCCTCGTGATGGCCTATCCGGTCGCGCTGCTGATCGCGCGCAGCCCGAAGCGCTACCGCGACATGATGGTGCTGCTGGTGATCCTGCCCTTCGCCAGCAATTTCCTGGTGCGCGTGTACGCGTGGATGATCATCCTCGGGCCGCTCGATCTCCTGTTCTCCCGTTTCGCGGTGATCGTCGGCATGGTGTACGTGCACCTGCCCTTCATGATCCTGCCGCTTTACACGAACCTCGAGAAGCACGATCCCGCGCTGCTGGACGCTGCCCAGGATCTGGGCGCAAACGCGTGGCAGCGCTTCTGGCGGGTGACGTTTCCGCTGTCGTTGCCGGGCATTTTCTCCGGATCGGCACTGGTGTTCATCCCGGTACTCGGCATGTTCGCGATCCCCGAAATCCTCGGAGGCAAGGATGACTGGCTGGTCGGCAACCTGATCAAGGAATCCTTCCTCGGCACCCGCGACTGGCCGTTCGGTTCGATGCTGTCGCTGATGCTGACGATCGCGGTGCTGGCAATCGCGATGATGGCGTCGTGGCTCGCGCAGCGCGGGGTGGCCCGTGCGTAGGTCACCGCTGCTGTGGGCGGCGGCGATCGCCGTGTACGCGTTCCTCTACATTCCGCTGCTGGTCGTCGTGATCTTCAGCTTCAATGACTCGAAGCTCAACGCCGAGTGGGTGGGCTTCACTTTCGACTGGTACCGCAAGCTTGCGGCCAACCAGGAAATGCGCGCCGCGGCGATCAATTCTCTGTTCATCGCGCTCGTCGCAGCGGGATTGGCCACCGTGCTGGGCACCATGGCCGGCATCGCGATGCACCGCTACAAGTCGAAATTGCTGCCGATACTCGCGCTGACGCCGGTGGCCATGCCGGAAATCCTGCTTGGCGTGTCGCTCCTCATCTTCTTCATCTCCGTGCTGGGGGAGGAATCGCTGTCGCTGCTGACGGTGATCATCGCGCACACGACGTTCTGCATCGGCTTCGTCGCGATCATCGTGCGCGCACGGCTATCGGGAATGGACGAGTCGATCTTCGAGGCGGCGCGCGACCTGGGCGCCACGCCATGGCAGACCTTCCGGCTGGTGACCTTGCCGCTGATCATGCCCGGCGTCGTCGCCGGCGCGCTGATGGCGTTCACGCTGTCCATCGACGACTTCGTCATCACGTTCTTCACGGCCGGCGCGGGCGTGCCCACGCTGCCGCTGACCATCTATACGATGATCAAGGTAGCGGTGACGCCCGAAGTCAATGCGCTGTCGACGCTCTTCATGCTGCTGACGCTGACGCTGATCGTGCTGGCGGGCCGCCTCGCGCCGGACGCACTGCGCGGGAAGGGCTGACGATGGAGCGTCGACGCGTCCTGCGCGCGCTGGCTGCTGCGGCGGCGACGGTGGCGGCGGCCGGGACGCTGCCCGGTTGCCAGCCGACGGCCGACGACGCCACCAAGGGCGCAGCGGACAAGAGCGGCGCACCCTCCGGCGCCGGCGAGCTGCGGTTGTTCAACTGGAACAATTACCTCGCCGAAGACACGGCCAGGGCATTCGAGGCGTATTGCAAGTGCAGGCTGGTGCAGGACTACTACTCGGACAACGAGGAGCTGCTGGCCAAGCTCGCGGCCGGTGCCACCGGCTACGACATGCTGGTGCCCACCGGCAGTGCCGTCGAGACACTGATTGCGCAGGGCGCGTTGCGCGAACTCGATCATGCCAGGATCAAGGGCCTCGACAACATCAAGCCGGAATTCCTGAACCAATGGTTCGATCCGGGCAACAAATTTTCGGTGCCGTATGCCTACTCGGTGACGCTGTTGGGCTACAACGCCGAGCGGATGAAGGCGCTGGGCATCCCCACCGACACGTGGGCGGCGATCTTCGAGCCGAAGTACCTCGAGCGCCTGCAGGGCAAGGTGACGGTGCTCGATTCGCAGCGCGAACTCTTCGCCGCCGCGCTGATCCATCTCGGCTACGACGCCAATGAAACCGACGAGGCCCGGTTGAAGCAGGCGCGCGACGTCATCCTGCGCGCCAAGCCGTACTGGGCCGCGTTCAATGCCTCGTCGTACATCAAGGAACTGACGATCGGCAACATCACGCTGGCCCATGGGTACAGCAACGACATGTTCCAGGCTGCGCAGGACGCCCGCAACGCCAAGCGACCGTTCACGATCGGCTACTCGACGCCGCGCGAAGGCGCCGTGCTCGCCATCGACAACATGGTGCTGCACCGGACCGGGCCCAACCCGGACCTCGCCTATGCCTTCATCAACTTCATGCTGATCGGCAGCAATGCCGCGCAGTTGTCGAACATGATCGGCTCGGGCAATCCCAATGCCGCCGCGATGGCATACATCGAGCCGCAGGTGCGGGACAATCCCGCGGTATTCCCGAGTGCCGCGGGCATGAAGAACCTCCAGCAGTTGCGCGACCTGCCGCGCAAGGAACGGCGGCTCATGAATCGCCTGTGGACCGAGATCAAGGTCCGTTGAAGTGAACACGACCTGGCGCATCGAACGGCTGGTGCCCGGACTGCGCGACGATTACCTGGCGTTTTTCGACCATGAACGCGGACCGGCCTTTGCCGACAATCCGGAATGGGCGAAGTGCTATTGCCACTACTACGAGGTACCGGTCGCCCTGACCTGGAGCGATTTCGACGGCACAGCCAACCGGCTGGCCATGGCCGCGCGGATTTCGACCGGCGAAATGGAAGGCTACCTGGCCTACGCCGGTGACGAGGTCGTGGGCTGGATGAACGCCCAGCCGTATTCGAAACTTCGCCACGCGTGTGCGCGCATGCGCGTCGCCCAGCCGCCATTGCCGGTGGCTCCGCACGATGCCGCCGCGATCGTCTGCTTCGTCATTCCCCCTGCGCGTCGTCGCCAGGGTATCGCGAGGGCGCTGCTCGCTGCCGGCGTGGACGATCTTGCCGCGCGCGGGCTGGCGCTGGTTGATGCCTTTCCGTGGAACGCCGCGCCCGGCGCGACGGCTGCAACGGATCACTATCACGGCACGATGTCGATGTTCACCGCAGCCGGCTTTGCGGAACTGGCAAGGCATGACGACCTCACCGTTGTCCGCAAGATGCTGCGATGATGCGGCCCATGGATGGCCCGCACCGCACGCTGTTGCCGCACGCGCTGGCACTGCTCTACGGCGCGGCCCTCGCCTACGCCAGTCTCCAGCCGTTCACACCGTGGCTCGCGCCGACCGACGGCACCCCCTTCTGGCCCCTGGCAACGTGGCCTCCACGGTGGACCCGCTTCGATGTGCTGGCCAACGTGCTCGCGTATCTCCCCTTCGGATTCTTCATTGCGTTGACGCCACGCCGCGCTACGCCGACCACACGCGCGGCGCGCGCCATGGCGGTCGGCATGACGTTGTCCTTCGGACTCGAAACGCTGCAGATGTTCCTGCCGTCGCGCGATGCCAATCTGTTCGATTTCCTGGCCAATACCGCGGGCACCCTGCTGGGTGCGTTCGCCGCGGCGATCATCGTGCGCTCCGCGCACACGCGCGCGCTGCTGTCCTCGTTTCGCCACCACGTGTTCCTCCCGGGCAAGCTTGGCGATATCGGGCTCGCCCTGCTTGCGGTGTGGCTCGCCGCGCAGATCAATCCCGGCATTCCCCTGTTCGCGGTCACCTTCGATCCTGAGATGCTGCCTGCGGGGCTCGCAACGGGCGGCGCCCCGGCGAGCACGGATAGCGCTGCGGTGATGATCGAGGCCGCGCAGTCGGCATTGCAGCTGACCGGTGTCGGGCTCTTTCTCGTGCTGCTGCTGCGCGACCGGCGTCACATCGGCGGCGCGGTGCTGCTGCTGATCGGCGCCGCGTTGCTGGTCAAGGGTGCCTCGGCCATGCTGCTGCTCAAGCCCGCCCTCTGGGAGACGTGGCTGAAGCCCGGGGTATCGATCGGCATCGCGGCTGGCGTCCTGATCCTGCTGTGCATCGTGTTCATGCCGCGTCCCGTTCAGCTCGCGGCGTGCGCCACCGCGCTGCTTGCGTCGTTGTTGCTGCCGATCGCCGTCGCTGATTTTCCGCCCGCCCGTGCGTCGCTGACGCTCTTCAACTGGCGTTATGGGCACCTGCTCAATTTCAACGGGCTGACGCAGTCGATGCTGCTCGCCTGGCCACTTGCGGTCTCGGCGTGGCTGTTGGTGCTGGCGGGCCGGCCGGGATGGGGCGATCCGCGCGAGCGGCACGCGGGCGCTCCGCTATAATCACAGGCATCCCCCGCGTTTGCACACCGCGCGCAGCGCAGCCTGGCACCGACCTGATGAGCTACTTCGAACGGCACGTTTTTTTCTGCTGCAACCAGCGTGAAGCAGGCGAGAAATGCTGCGCCGGTGCCGGCGCGGCCGACATTCGCGGTTACGCCAAGGGCCGCATCAAGGCGCTGGGTCTGAACGGCCCCGGCAAGGTCCGGATCAACACCTCAGGCTGCCTCGACCGCTGCGAAGAGGGTCCGGTGCTCGTCATCTACCCCGAAGCGGTCTGGTACACCTATGTGGACCGCGAGGACATCGACGAGATCATCGACCGCCACATTGTCCACGGCGAAATCGTCGAGCGGCTGGTGATTTGACGCCAAGGACCGCGGAGCGCGTCACGATCGATGGTCCCGCGGGTCCGCTCGAACTCGTCCTCAACGCGCCCGCCGGCCCCCCGGTAGGCATTGCGCTCGTCGCGCATCCGCATCCGCTGCAAGGCGGGACGCTCGACAACAAGGTGGTGCAGACGCTGGCGCGGACATTCTTCGCGCTGGGCTACGCGGCAATACGCTTCAATTTCCGCGGTGTCGGCGCGTCCGCGGGATCGTTCGACGAAGGCGATGGTGAAACACAGGACGCGCTGGCTGCGCTGGCCTTCGGCCGCCTGCGCTGGGGCGAAGCGCTGCCGGTCGTCCTGGCGGGCTTCTCCTTCGGCTCGTTCGTGCAGACGCGTGTCGCCACGATGATCGCCGCGCAGCGGCTGGTGCTGGTCGGGCCCGCCGTCGGCCGGTTTGCACTCGAGACGGTGCCCGCCGATACCATCGTGATCCACGGCGAGGAGGACGACGTCGTGCCGCTTGCGGACGTCTTCGCATGGGCGCGGCCGCAGGCATTGCCGGTCACCGTGTTTCCAGGATGCGGCCACTTCTTCCATGGCCGGCTGCCACAGCTGCAGCAGGTGGTTACCGGGATGTGGACGCGCCCATGCTGATCGTCAAGACCCTGCACGTCGTGTTCATGGTGACCTGGTTTGCGGGTCTCTTCTACCTGCCGCGCCTGTTCGTCTACCACGCGACGGCCACGGACGCAGTCAGCATCGAGCGTTTCAAGCTGATGGAGCGGCGCCTCCTGCGCGGGATCATGATGCCGAGCATGCTGGCGACGATCGTGTTCGGCACCTGGTTGTGGCTGGGCTACGGGATCAGCGGCGGCTGGCTCCACGTCAAGCTTGCGCTGGTGGCGATCCTGGTCGTGTACCAGGGCTGGCTGGCACGCACCGTGCGCACGTTTGCCGCGGACCGCAACGTGCGCTCGGACCGCTTCTACCGCTGGATCAACGAAATCCCGGCACTGCCGATCCTGATCGCGGTCGTGTATCTGGTCCTGGCCAAGCCGTTCTGATTGCACCGGCACGCGCCATGTCCGAACGCTTCTTTGCCCCTTGCCCGCGCGGCCTCGAGTCGGTTCTCGCGGCCGAATTGACGCGCATCGGCGCCGCCGGCGTCACCACCGTCGACGGCGGCGCGGGATTCACCGGACCACTCGAACTTGCGTGCCGCGCCAACCTCGAGTCGCGGATTGCCAGCCGCATCCTGTGGCGCGTCGGCGGTGGCCCGTACCGCGACGAGCATGCGCTGTACGAACTGGTGAAGTCAATCGACTGGAAGAAGCTGTTCCTGCCCACGCGCACGCTGCGGGTCGACATCGCGGCCACGCGTTCGCCGCTGCAAAGCCTCGAGTTCGCGACGCTGCGTGTCAAGGATGCCGTCTGCGACCGGCTGCGTGACGATACGACCATCCGGCCGTCGATCGACAAGCGGTTGCCCGACGTGCGCGTGCACGTGCATCTCACCGAGCGCGACGCCACCGTCTATCTCGACACGTCGGGCGAGCCGCTGTTCAAGCGCGGCTATCGGCGCGACGCCGAGGAGGCCCCGCTGCGCGAGAACCTTGCTGCCGGTGTCATCGCCTTGACCGGGTGGACACCGGAGCAGCCCTTCCTCGACCCGATGTGCGGCAGCGGCACCATCGCGGTGGAAGCCGCCCTGATCGCCGCGGATCGCGCGCCGGGCCTCACGCGCACCTTCGGCTTCCAGCGGCTGCTGTGGTTCGATGGCCCCGCCTGGCAGCGCATGAAGCAGACGGCCCGTGATCGCATCCGCGCAGCGCCCGCTGTACCAACCATCTTTGCCAGCGATCTCGCCGCGGGCGCGGCAGCCAAGACGCAAGGCAACCTGCGTGCCGCGCAGGTCGATGCGTGGGTCGAGACCACGACCGGAGACCTGCTCACGCGCTTTGCACCAGCGGCTTCCGGTGTGCTGGTGGCCAATCCGCCCTACGGCGTCCGCATGGCGGACCAGTCCCAGCTGGCGGCGTTCTATCCACTGCTGGGCGACGCATTGAAGCAGCGCTTCAGCGGCTGGACGGCCTATTTCATCACCGGCGACCTGCGCCTGCCGAAGCTCATCCACCTCAAGGTTGCGCGCAAAGTGCCGCTCTTCAACGGTGCGCTGGAATGCCGCCTGTTTGCCTTCCCGCTGGTCGCGGGGCGGCATGTGCCAGCGCCGATACAGGTCGAGTGATAACATTCCTATCCGCGCCACCTCTGAATCGTCCCGCCATGCCGATGCTGCCCTCACGCCTCTACGTCTCGGACCACATGCAGTTCATCCGGGACCTGATCGAGAAGAAACCCGGCCTGCCGCAGCAGCAGGCGGAAGGCCGCCGCATCTTCTGGGACAAGACGCCCGAGCAGGTCGGCGAACGCGCGCAGCTGGACGAGGGCCGCGTCGCGCAGACGGCCTACGTCTACCAGACGAAGTAGCACGCAGGGTTCGCGGGCACCGTGGCAGCCGTGCACGCGGGGCCGAGCGCCGGCGCGAAGCGCGGGGCTGCCCACTTGCACTCCGACGCGCCGACGGATGACGACTTCCGCGCCTCAGGCATGTCGTATTCCCGCCCGATGCGACGGTCAGTACATGTCGCTACAATCGGGCCATGAAAGAATCCATGGCGAAGCCCTTCACCGCACCGCGTGTCTTCGCCGCGTTCCTTGCGGTGGTTGCCATTGGCGCCGGCGTCGAATGGTATGCACTGACGAGGCACGAAAACTCGCGTGCCGCGGATGCTGCGGTCGCCGCGCCAACGGCGCCGGCAACCGCCGCCGCGCCGCTGCCGACGGGGCTGCAGGGCGACATCGACGCGCCGTTGGGCGAAGCGATGGTGGGGCCGCGCGTGACGCTCTCCGGCTGGGCGCTGGCGCCAGGTGGCGTGCGTGCGGTCGAGATTCGCCTGGGCGGCCGCGCCTTCGCCGCGCGCATCGGCATCCCCCGTCCCGACGTCGCACAGGCCCGCCCCGGCATGGCCGACAATGCCCATGCCGGCTTCGAGTTCACCGGCGATTTTTCACCCTATCCAGCAACCGGAGCGGATCGCCGCACGCTGACCATCGTTGCCGTCGGCAATGACGGCAGTGAAAAAGTCCTGGGCACTCGCAGCCTGATCGAGCCGGCGGCGCTGACCCGGTGGGCCGCCTACGCGCCGAAGGATGTCACGCCGTTCTACCTGCTGCCTGCACTGTCGGGCCTCGATCTCGGCGGCGCGGCGGAACTCGACACGATCTATGCACCCTACCAGTCAGCCACGATCGCCGCCGGCTTTCGGGTTCCCATCCTGTACCTGCGGATGACGCGCGGCGCGGCCGCGGATTACCAATTCGATCCGGACTGGGACGCCAGGCGCAAGTGCGGCGATCGCCGCATCGGCGACGACTCGCTCAACGCCGTGCTCGCGCACGCGCGGGCGAAAAAGCTGCCGGTGCTGGTCACGCTCAACGGTGGCATCTGGTCGGATGCGTATTGCGACGTCCCCGACTGGGACGTCAACGACCGGCTCGAACAGGATGTCGCCAACTGCCAATGGAATGAAAAGAATGCGGTGATGCCGGACAACTTCCTCAAGAACCTTCCCGGTTCGCAGGAGGCGCCGGAACTGGCACGCTCGCTGACCTTCAATGTCTACAACGCCGAGGTGCGCCGCTACAAGAAGCGCAACCTGCAGCAGGCGGGCGCGCTCCTCGCCGCTTTCGCGCGCGCCGATCCGGCGCTCTTCGTCGGCGTCAACCTCGATCCCGACACCTATCTCAATCCGTTCTTCGCCGAACAGCAGTGGTACGACTACAACCCGGACACGCTGCGGCAGTTCCGCGATTGGCTCGCCGGGACGGGCCCTTACGCCGGCAAGGGCGGCCCGGGTGTCCCCGACCTGCGCGCATACCGCCGCGCGCGTCCGCTCACGCTGGCCGCCGTCAATCGCCTTGCAGGCACGCAATGGAAAGCATGGGCCGAGGTCGATCCGCCGCGCGAATTCCTGCGCAACCCGCCGCCGGGCACACTGCCATTCTGGAAAAATGAATGGGTCCGTGAGTGGGAAATCTTTCGTCGCCACATCGTCCATCTGCACTACGACGAACTGGCCCAATGGCTGGTGGAATCCGGCATCGCGCCTGCGCAAATCTGGTCGTCGCAGGGACTGATGGCGCCGCAGCGCGATGCCATGCCGTTTGCCATCGACCTCGACAGCCCGCCGCGCAACTACGATTCAGGCGGCATGAGCATCGCCGGCTCCAAGCCCGCGCAGGGACATCTGGGCGTGATCCTGTATGGCGAAGCCGCCGTCAACGACGTGCCGATGGACAATGGCCGCTCACTCTTCGCCACGCTCGAAGCCGTCGATCCACGCTGGGCGGTGGTCGAGTACAACACGGCCGATCTGCGCAACCCGGCGGGCACACCCACGTACGCCGCCGCCTATCGCGGCATGCGCGACCTGTGGAACTACGGCGCGCGCTATGTCTCGCCGATGGCCTGGAACGGCAGCAACGGCGTCAACGCGGGACAGCCTGGATTTTCCAACTTCACGGCCTGGCGCAACACCGCCATGGAGGAGGCGTCGCGTGACTTCATGCTGGCGCGCGCCGGGCTGCCGCAGGGCGCGCTGCTGTGGACGTTCGGCACGCCGCGGCATGTGGATGGCGATGGCTGGACCGCCGAGGTCGGACGCATCGAACTGGCCCCGGGCGAACTGCGCCTTCATCCCGACGCCAATCGGCGCCTGGTGCTGCTGTCGCCGCCGGGCCTGCCGGAAGCGGCCCGCGCAGCGGACGAGTTTGTGCTTGGCGTCGACGGTACCGGCTTGCTGCGCGCGCGCATCCAGGCCCGGCGGGATGCCGGTGGCGGCTGGATCACGATCGCGGATGCCAGCGGTGCAGCCTTGCGCTACACGGATGCCGGTGTCGCCGTGCGGCGCATTGCCGGGGCGCGCACTGCGCCAATCGAACGGCTGCGCATCGAACTGACCTTCAGGACCACCACTGCCCGCGCAGTGACGCGCTTTGCGGCGATCCCCGCGATGCCCTGAATGCAGTGATCGTCAACGGTCGTCGACCTTGTATTCGACGTAGGCCTTGTCGCGCACCTGGCGCAGGAACTCCTGGAATTGCTCATCGGACTTGCGCTGCCGGATCGCCGTGCGCGCGACATCCCGGCGGCGATCCTGCGTGACGTCCTGCGAGCGCCGTTCGTCGACGACGATCAGGTGCCAGCCGAATGGCGAGCGCACGGGTGGCGACATCTCGCCGACCTTGAGCTTGTTCATCGCCTGCTCGAATTCCGGCACGGTATCGCCAGGGCCGATCCAGCCGAGGTCGCCGCCCTTGACTGCCGAACCGTCATCGGAGGTGACCTTGGCCTGGTCAGAGAACTTGGCGCCGGCCTCGATCCGGTCACGAACGCGTTCGATCTTGATCTTGCCCTCGGACTCGGAGGAGACCTCGCTGACGCGCACGAGAATGTGCCGCACCCGGGTCTGGTCAACGACCGTCGCCGCGTTGAGGCTGCGCGAATTGTTGAGCTTCAGCACGTGGAATCCGCCCGGGCTGCGCAACACCGGTGAAATGTCGCCGGACTTCATCGTCTTGATCGCGTCGTTGAACACGGCAGGCAGCCGCGCCGGGGTGCGCCAGCCGAGATCGCCGCCCTGCGTGGCGTCACCCGCGTCGGAGAAGGACGCAGCAACCTGGCTGAACTCACGGCCACCAATGGCCTGCTGCAATGCTTCATCGGCCCGCTTGCGCCGCGCATCGATCTGCGCGGAGGATGCCTGCTCGGGAACGGTGATCAGGATATGCGACAACTGGTACTCGAATTCACCGCCTGCCTGCGCGGCGACCGTGGCCAGGTAGTTGTCAACTTCGGCGTCCGAAACATTGACGCGCGCTTCCACTTCGCGCTCGCGCACGCGCTGGATGGTGACCTCGCGTCGAATATCCTCACGGTACTTGGCATACGGAATTTTCTCGCGGTCAAGCGCGCGCCGCAGTTCCTCGGGCGTCATCTTGTTTTCCTGCGCGATGCGCAGGATCGTGCGTTCAACGGTCTGGTCGTCGACGCGGACTCCGTTTTCCTTCGCGAACTGCAGCAGGGCACGCTCGGTGATCAGTCGCTCCAGGACCTGCGAATTGAGCGTGTCGGCGGCCGGAGGCTTCACGTTGGAGGCCTGCATCTGCGCCAGCACGATGCGCTTCTGCTCGTTCAGCTCCCATTGCGTAAGCGCCTCGTCGTTGACGACGGCAACCACGCGCTCGAGCGGCACGATGCCACCGGGCAGCACCACTGCGGGCGCCGCGGCGCGCGGCAACGGCACGCCCGGTCGCGGCCCGGCGCTGGCGCCGGGAACCTGGATGCCCGAGCCCGTGGGCTGCGCCCAGGCCACGGCGGCGGTGAAGGTCGCTGCTGCTGCAAGCGCCAGCGGCAATACGGTGAAGGTGCGTCCCATGTTCAGGTCCTCGATCGCAACCTTGGTGCCGGTCGCGCTGGTTCCAATTGTTTGGCAGTGGCCTCTAGAACTCGGGCAGCGGATCGAAACTGCGATCGCGTTGCTGGAGACTGGGATCGTTGGTGCGCAGATATCCCGGGACGGTTCGGCGCAAGAGGTCGAGCGGGCTGGTGCCGACACGCGCCAAGCCATTCAACTCGAGCTGGACAAACACCGAGTTCGTGGTCGTTTCGGTCGTGGTGGTCAACTGCTGACCGACGATGCGCAACGCCCAGCACCCGCCATTGTACTCCAGCCCCACCACGGCCTCCAGCGTCTTGCGATCCGGGATCGAGTAGTTCCACGCACCCAGGAACGTCAGGTTGTTGGTGAGCGGCCACTGCGCCGAAAGGTAGGTCTGCTTCAGTTCCGATTGACCGCCAATCTGGTCGACCAGTTCCCGTGAATAACGATAGATCGCGCTGATCACACGCCCACCTCCCGGCGAATAGCGTCCACCGAGGTTGAAGCGGTCGAACTGCGAGGTTCCGAAGTCGTATTGGGCGAGGCCTATCAGCGACCAGGCGTCCGCGAGGCGACCCTCCGCGCCGACCAGAAAATCCGAAGACCCCGCCTCCTGCGGCGTGCCGCCGAGATTGATCCGCTGGTTCTCGAAATAGAACCGCTGGCCGACGGCAACGCGGAAGCGTTCCGAACCGGTGACGGGATCGAGCAGCCGCGATGTGATCCCGAGTGCGAGCTGGCTAGTGTCGCCCATCCGGTCACCACCGATGAAGCGGTTCTCGCTGAAGAGCTGCGTGAAATTGAAGTCGTCCTGCACCGTGTCGAAGACCGGCAACTGATTCTGGTTGCGATACGGAATGTAGGTGTACAGCGCCCTCGGTTCGAGCGTTTGCACGAAGCTGGTGCCAAGGATGCTCCAGTCGCGCTCGAAGATCAGCCCGGTGTCGACGCTTGCCACCGGTACCGCCACGCCGGCGCTCCCATCCGGTACTCCCGCCGTGTTCTGGTTGAGTTGGTACTGCCACGCGGAGATGCCGGCGTGCGCATTGACGAACCACGAGCTGCTTTGGCGGATCCAACGCATCGACGGATAGAACGACGCCCGGTTGCCGGTCGGGACCAGCGAGGACTGCGCGAACCGCACGTACTCCGCCGTGCCGCTCCACGTCAGGCCCAGCCAATCGGTTTCGGCCATTGCGGCCTTCACCTGCGGCAGCATGTTGTACGGGGGCACGACGGCGGCGGCAGGATTGGGATCCTGCAGGGTCTGGAACGCCTGCGCGCGCGCGAGCACGTAGAACGCGCCGTAGTTCGCGATCAGTCCCGCTTCCTGCGGCAGCGTTTTCTGCGACGTCACGGCCACTCGATCCGAAAAATCGGCGAAATAGGTCCCGTCGGACACGCGGTTGTAGTTGACGTAGCCGGACAGCCACGGCTGCAGTTGCTGGTTGTGCTTCCACGAAAAGGCCCAGCGCGAGCCGTTGGTCACGCGGTCGTCGGGGACGATTTCACCGATCGCTTCGCCGGCCGCCGACTCGAAGAGGTAGCGGCCTTGCGTGCTGATCTGAAAGCCGCGGCGCGTCATCAGCCGCGGCACGATCGTCGCATCGTAGTTCGGCGCGATGTTCCAGTAGTACGGCGTGGCGACCTCGAAGCCGCGGATCTGGGTGGAGCCGATGAGGGGGATCAGGAACCCCGACTTGCGCTCATTGGACAGCGGGAACTCGAGCCAGGGCGCGTACATGACCGGCACATCGAGAAAGTACACACGCGCGCCTTGCGCGGTGCCCACGCGCCGCTGCTGGTCGATCTCGATCTCGTCGCTGCGCAGGTACCAGTCGTTGTTGGGGGCGATGCACGTCGTGTAGCGTGCATCGGTCGCCTCGTACAGCTCGGGGCCGGCGAAGCGGATGACCTTGGCCTCCCCGCGCGAAGCGTTTTCGCTGAAAAAAAACTTGGGCTCATCGAAGAAGCCGATCTCGCGACCGCGCTGGAACTTGACCTCGGGACCACTGATCCAGTCGAGTCCGCGGCGCAACGTCACATCGCCTTTGGCCCAGACCTCGTCGTTGGCGACGTCATATTGCAGCCAGTCGGCAAGTACCGTCTCGCGGCGCGTGCGGAGCTCGACCTTGCCGGCGGCCTCGAGCTTTCGCTCCATCGTGCCTTCCAGCCGGTCGGCGCGCAGGAAGATGGCGCCGCGGTCGTCGGGCGCGGTGGCCGGGTCCGGCGCCGCGGTCGGCGCAGGTGCGGGCAGCAACGGTCGCGGGGCGGCGGCAAGATCTGCCACCCGCGGCGGCTCGGTGTCCACCGACCCGCCCGCGCGATTGGCGCCACCCGCCGGCTTGCGCGCGACGGGTGCCAACTCCCGCGCGAACTTGAGCGCGAGCTCCTGCGCGGCGGACGTGCCTGACCCACATGCAGTCGCGACCGCTACGGCCACGATGGACCAGCGCGGCAAATGGGGCTTGATCGGGGCGCTCACTGGCTGGTTTGGTAAAATGGCGCATTCTAGCCTGTGCATGGACACCCATCGCGTCAACGCATCAGCGCCGGCGGCGAAACCGTGTCGCGCCGGGCAACGCAGCACCTCTCCCCGACCCCTCCGCCCATGACCTCGCCTGACGTCGATGCTCGTCTCGCCATGCTTGTCGCGTGGCTTGCGCACACGTTGCGCACTGCTGCCTTCACGCTCGCGCCGGCATCCGCGGATGCGAGTTTTCGACGGTACTATCGCGCCACGCTGGCGAGCCCGCACGCGCTCGCGCCGCAGGACGCCACGCTCATCGTGATGGATGCCCCGCCGCCGCAGGAAGACTGCCGACCTTTCGTGCGCGTCGCTGCGCTGCTGCACGCAGCCGATGTCCATGCGCCGGCGGTCCTCGCCCAGGATCTCGAACGCGGCTTCCTGCTGCTGAGCGATCTGGGCGACACCACCTATCTCGCTGCACTCGACGCGGACAGCGCGCGTGGCCTCTACCTCGACGCCATCGATGCACTGGTGCGCTTCCAGCGCAGTTCGCGGCCGGATGTGCTGCCGCGCTACGACGACGCGCTGCTGCGCCGTGAGCTCGAACTCTTCCCGGAGTGGTACCTTGGCCGCCATCGGGGGCACGCCGTGACCGCAAACCAGCGCAAGGTGCTCGACGATGTCTTCGCGCGCGTGATTGCCAACAATGTCGCGCAGCCGCAGGTCTTCGTCCATCGCGACCTTCATTCGCGCAACCTGATGGTCAGCACGCCCAATCCCGGCGTGCTCGATTTCCAGGACGCCGTCTACGGCCCGGTCACCTACGACCTGGTCTCGCTGCTGCGCGACGCGTACATCGGCTGGGACGAGGAACGACAGATCGATTTCGCGATCCGGTACTGGGAGCGCGCCCGGAAGGCCGAGGTGCCGGTACATGACGACTTCGGCGCCTTCTGGCGCGATTTCGAATGGATGGGCGTGCAGCGGCAGCTGAAGGTGCTGGGGATCTTCGCGCGCCTCTGCCATCGCGACGGCAAGGACGGCTACATCAAGGACATGCCGCTGGTCATGGGGTATCTGCGCGGCGCGTGTGCGCGCTACCGCGAGCTCGAACCATTGCTGGTCCTGCTCGATGCGCTGGATGGGCGTCCACCTATGGTCGGCTACACGTTCTGATGGACGCGCCGCGCGTCGCGATGATCCTGGCCGCCGGCCGCGGAGAGCGGCTGCGGCCTCTGACCGACACGGTACCGAAGCCGTTGCTCGAAGCCGGCGGCAAGCCTTTGATCGTCTGGCAGATCGAGGCACTTGCGCGCGGCGGCTATCGCGACCTTGTGATCAATGCGGCGCATCGGTCGGAGCAACTCACCGCGGCGCTCGGCGATGGCAGCGCCCATGGCGTGCGCATCCGCTGGTCGCTGGAGGTCGAACCCCTGGAAACGGCGGGAGGCATCGCCACCGCCATGCCTCTGCTGCCGCCGGGGCAGGTACTGATCGTGTCGGCAGACATCGCCACTACATTCGACTACAGTGCGCTCGCCGGGCGTGCCGCCGCGATCGCGACCAACGGTGATTTTCGCGTGCACCTCGTGCTGGTCCCGAATCCGCCGTTCCATCCCGAGGGCGACTTCGCGCTGGACGGCCATCGTGTCACCGCCGTTGGTAAATCCCGGCTCACGTTCGGCAACATCGGTCTGTACGATACGTCCCTGTTCCGCGAACTTCCGCGCGGGGTGAAGCTCAAACTGCTCCCGCTGTACCTGGAATGGATTGCCCGCGGCTGGGTCTCCGGCGAACGCTTCGACGGGCCCTGGGCCAACGTCGGTACCGCCCAGGATCTCGCCATGCTCGACCAACGACTGCGCGCCCACAAGGCCTGAAGCAACCCGCTCCCACAAGGATGACCCGCATGAAATTGCCGTCCAACCCGATACTTGATTTTTCGGGCCTGCCCCGTTTTGACGCGATCCGCCCCGAGCATGTCGCGCCGGCGATCGACGCCTTGCTCCACGACTGCCGCGGCACGGTCGAACAGGTCGCACTGCCCGGCACACCCGCGACCTGGGATGCGGTGGTCGAGCCACTGGCTGCCGCCCTCGATCGCCTCGATCGCGCCTGGGGCGCCGTGCGGCACCTCAACGCGGTGGTCAACACACCCGTATTGCGCGATGCCTACAACGCAAGCCTGCCCGGCGTCATCGCGTTCTACACCGATCTCTCGCAGGACCTGCGCCTCTACGACAAGTACCGTGCGCTGCGCGCGCAAGCCGGATTCGCGACCCTCGACCCCGCCAGGCGCAAGCTGATCGACAACGAGCTGCGCGACTTCAAGCTCGGTGGCGCCGAGCTTGACGCAGCCGGCAAGGCACGTTTCAAGGCGTTGCAGGAGGAACTGGCCGACCTGTCGACCCAGTTCGACGAGCACGTGCTCGACGCCACCAACGCATGGTCGCTCCATGTGACCGATGCCGAGGAACTGGCCGGCGTCCCGCAGGACGTGCTGGCCGCAGCGCGGGACGCGGCCCTGGCCGATGGCAAGGACGGCTGGAAGCTCACGTTGCAGATGCCATGCTACCTGCCGGTGCTGCAGTACGCGCGCAACCGCGACCTGCGCCGGCGGATGCACGAAGCCCATTGCACGCGCGCATCCGAGCTTGGCGCCAACGCGGACTGGGACAACTCCGCGATCATCGAGCGCATTCTCGAACTACGCCAGGAGGCGGCGGAACTGCTCGGCTATTGCAACTACGCCGAGGTGTCGCTGGTGCCCAAGATGGCGGGCAGCCCCGACGAAGTCGTCACCTTCCTGCGCGACCTCGCGCGCCGTGCCCGGCCCTATGCCGAGCGCGATTTCGCCGAGCTTGCGGAGTTCGCGCGCGCCGAGCTCGGACTGCCGGATCTCGCACCGTGGGACCGGGCGTTCGCCACCGAGCGCCTGAAGGCGCAGCGCTTTGCCTACTCCGAGCAGGAGGTCCGGCAGTATTTCGCGGAAGACAAGGTGCTACTCGGACTCTTCCGGGTGGCCGAGACCATCTATGGCGTGCAGATCCGCGAGTCGAGCGCCACGACGTGGCATCCGTCGGTGCGTTTCTTCGACATCAGGGACCGCGATGGCGTCCTGGTCGGTCAGTTCTACTTCGATCTCTACGCGCGCGAAGGCAAGCAGGGCGGCGCGTGGATGGACGATGCGATCAACCGCAGGCATGTCGCGGGCGCGATCCAGCATCCGGTGGCCTACCTCACGTGCAACCTGTCCGCTCCGGTCAACGGGAAGCCCGCCACGTTCACGCATGACGAAGTGATCACGATCTTCCACGAGTTCGGCCATGGCCTGCACCAGTTGCTGACGCGCGTCGACGTCGCCGGCATCTCGGGCATCCAGGGCGTGGAGTGGGATGCCGTCGAGCTGCCGTCGCAGTTCATGGAAAATTTCTGCTGGCAATGGGACGTCGTGCGGCACATGACCTGCCATGTCGATTCCGGCGAAGCGCTGCCCCCCGACCTGTTCGACAAGATGATCGCTGCCAGGAATTTCCAGAGCGGCATGGCCACGATGCGCCAGGTCGAGCTCGGCCTCTTCGACATGCTGCTGCACGCGCGCGCGGCGCACGAGCCGCCAGCACCCCAGGCGATGCTCGACGCCGTCCGGCGCGAGGTGGCGGTGGCGAAGCACGCCCCCTACGACCGCATGATGCAGACCTTCGGCCACGTGTTCGCCGGCGGTTACGCGGCCGGCTATTACAGCTACAAGTGGGCCGAAGTGCTGTCGGCGGACGCCTTCAGCCTGTTCGAGGAGCAGGGCGTGCTGTCCCCGGACGCCGGGGCGCGCTTTCGTGACGAGGTGCTGGCGCGCGGCGGCACCCGCCCGGCCATCGAGTCGTTTGTCGCCTTTCGGGGCCGGCCGCCGCAGCTCGACGCGCTGCTTCGCCACCACGGCATGGCTGCAACAGCGTAGGATCATCAAAACAGGGGGTTGGCGGAGGGTCATGGCATCCCCGCTATGACTTCGGCATAATCACGGACTCGTCGCCAAGCCTCCAGGAGGCACCATGCTCAGGTCAGCGTTGCGCTGCACGGTAGCCGTCGTCGGCATTGCCCTTTCTGCCCAGTCGCTTGGTCAGGGTGCCCCGGTGTATCGCTACACCGATCCCGACGGCAAGGTCGTCTACTCCGATCGTCCGCCACCGGCCAATGCCAAGGGCGTGCAGACCAAGCGCATGGGCGGCAACTACATCGAGACGAGCGAGCCCAGCATTGCGGCGCAGCAAGCCTCCGAGAAGTACCCGGTCACGCTGTTCACCTTCGACTGCGGCGAGGTCTGCCAAAACGCCGAGGCGCTGCTCAACAAGCGCGGCGTGCCGTTTGCGCTGGTCAACGTGCAAAGCAACGAGCAGGGCATGGCCCGCATGCAGGCCTTGAGCAATGACGACAAAGCCCCGGTGCTGGCGGTCGGCGACCAGTTGATCGTCAAGGGCTACAACGAGACGCGCTGGCAGGCCACGCTCGATCAGGCGGGCTATCCCAAGACGCCCGCCTCGCGCCGGACACCCCAGGCGGCGCGACCGGCCGATACCGCCGCGCCTCCGGTGGCGCCCGCCCCGGACGGCACCCGTTCCCTCGCGCCGCCGCCCAAGGGTGGCGACTACCCGAAGCAATAGCACGCCGCATTGCCGCCCCGCGCAGCGTTCGCGACCTCGGTCGCGGGTGCGGCCCGCACGTCTCCCCCCATGATCATTGCCGCCTGGAACGTCAATTCGCTCAATGTGCGACTGCCTCGCCTGCTCGAATGGCTCGGTAGCGTTCGCCCCGACGTCGTCTGCCTGCAGGAGACCAAGCTCGAGGATCACAAGTTCCCGGTGATGGAGCTCGCGGCCGCCGGCTACGCGGCCCATTACGCGGGCCAGAAGACGTATAACGGGGTCGCGATCCTGGTGCGACATGGACTCGACGCACGCGACGTCACGATCGGCCTCGCGGGTTTCGATGACCCGCAGCAGCGCGTGATTGCGGCCACGGTCGCCGGCATTCGCATCATCGGCGTCTACGTGCCCAACGGACAGGCCCTCGATTCCGAGAAGTATCCGTACAAACTCGCCTGGTTCAAGGCGCTGGCCACGATGCTGCACGCCGAGATGGCCTCGCACCCGCAGCTTGCGGTCCTGGGCGACTTCAACGTGGCGCCGGACGATCGCGATGTGCACGATCCGGCGGCGTGGGAAGGCCAGGTGCTGGTGTCCCCGCCCGAGCGGGCGGCGCTCCAGGTCCTGTTCGACGCAGGTCTGAAGGACAGTTTCCGGCTGTTCGAGCAGCCCCCCGCCACCTTTTCGTGGTGGGACTATCGGCAGCTGGCGTTTCCCAAGAACCGCGGACTGCGTATCGACCTGATCCTGCTCACGCCCGTGCTCGCCGCGCGCTGCACGGGCAGCCGCATCGATCGCAACGTGCGCAAGGGAGAAAAGCCCTCCGATCACGCACCGGTGCTGGTCGAACTGCAGGATTGAGCTCAACGACGGGGGCGACGTTGCTGCCCTGCGCAGCGACGCTTGACCACGGCTCCAACAGAAGTCTTCCGCGCCATGGTATTTGCCTCGCCCATCTTCCTGTTCCTGTTTCTGCCGCTTACGCTTGCGGCGTACATCGTGCTGCCGCGGTCGTGGCGCAACGGCGTGCTGCTGGTCGCGAGCCTCGGCTTCTACGCCTGGGGCGAAGCGCCCTACCTGCTCCTGGTGCTCGCCTCCGTTGCGTTCAACTACGTCCTCGGCACGGCGATCAGCGGCGCGGCATCCGCGTCACGACGGCGGCAGTGGCTGGCCCTGGCGATCACCGGCAACCTCGGCCTGCTCGCGGTCTTCAAGTACGCCAACTTCGCCGTCGCCAATGTCAATGCGCTGGCACCCGTCCTGGCCATTACGCCGCTCGCGGTCGCGGCGATCCCGCTGCCGCTTGGCATCTCCTTCTTCACCTTCCACGCGATTTCGTACGTGGTCGACGTCTACAAGCGCAACGCCGACGCCGAGCGCAACCTGCCGCGCTTTGCCCTGTACATCCTGCTCTTCCCGCAGCTGATCGCCGGTCCCATCATCCGCTGGCGCGACATCGCGACGCAGCTGCGCACGCGCGACCAGCGCCTGGCCGATTTCAGCTACGGCGCACGTCGCTTCGTGCTGGGCCTCGGCAAGAAGGTGCTGATCGCGAACCCGCTGGGCCTGACCGCCGACCGGATCTTCGCGCTGTCGGCGGCGGACCTCACCACGCCGCTGGCATGGCTCGGCATCGTCTGCTACACGCTGCAGATCTACTTCGATTTTTCCGGCTACTCGGACATGGCGATCGGGCTGATGCGGATGTTCGGCTTCCGGATCCTCGAGAATTTCAACTATCCGTACATTGCGCGCAGCGTGCGCGAATTCTGGCGGCGCTGGCACATTTCGCTGTCGAACTGGTTTCGCGACTACCTGTACATCCCTCTGGGCGGCAACCGCCGGGGCGAGCGGCGGGCCTATGCCAACCTCGTGCTGGTGTTCGCGCTGTGCGGCCTCTGGCACGGCGCGAGCTGGCCCTTCGTGCTGTGGGGCGCGTGGCACGGCCTGTTCCTGGTCGCGGAGCGGGCGGGCGCGGAACGCATCCTCGCGCGCATCGGACCGCTGGCGCATCTGTACACGCTGCTTGCGGTGATGGGCGGCTGGGTGCTGTTCCGGTGCGAGACCCTGACCCAGGCAGTGAACTATTACGCCGCACTCGCCGGGTTCGCCGACGGTGATCCGCTGCGCCATCCGCTGGCCGAGTTCCTCAATCCGCACGTGGCCGTCACGCTGGTCATCGGCGTGCTGTTTGCAGCACCCGTGGCGCGCCGGATCGGCCGCTGGCGCGACCGGGTCGCCGCGCAATCCGGCTGGATCGGGCGAGGGGCATTGGTCGCCGACATTGGCTGGACCACGCTCGTCTACGTCGCCGCGTGCTCGATGCTTGCCGCGAGCACCTACAATCCGTTCATCTACTTCCGCTTCTGACCATGAGCATGGCCGATCCCCTTGCGTTGCCGCCGGTCCCGGCCGCCGCCCGTGCGGATCAACCGTGGCGCGATCGCCTCCTCGGTACGCTGTTCGTGATCGGCCTCGCGTGGCCCGGGCTGGCCCTGATCTCGACCTGGAAGGCCACCACCACCCGCTTCGAGAACCGAACCATGGCGCCGTGGCCCGCGCCGGCGCTCGCGCGCGAATTCCCGCCGGCCTTCGAGCGGGCGTTCGCCGATCGCTTCGGCGGCCGGGACTTCCTGGTGCGCCAGCATCACGGCACGTTGCTGCGCTGGTTCGGCGTTTCCGCACTCGCCACCGTCCTGCCTGGCCGCGACGGCTGGTACTACTGGCTCGGCGAAGACGGGCTGTCGCTGGCGCGGCATTACCGTGGGACGGCGGGCTTCGAACAGGCTTACGTCGACGCCACCGTGGCCGAGCTGGCGCGGCGGCACGATTGGCTGGCCGCGCGGGGCATCGCCTACGTCGTCGTCGTGGTTCCGGAAAAATACACGATCTATCCGGAGCATCTTCCGGCGTGGGTCGCGCCCGCCGCCGGACCGACGCCCTACGACCGCGTCAGCGACGCCATCCTGCGCGACGGCCGCGTGCGCTTCATCGATCTGCGGCCTGCGCTGCGCTCCGCCAAGGCGCGCGAGCGGCTGTACTTCCAGACCGACTCGCACTGGAACTACAACGGCGCGGTCATCGGCTATCGGGAAATCATGCGCGCGGTCGTCGACGCGCTGCCCCCGGGAACACGGCCGGCGATCGCACCCGCGCCACGCCCGGCCTACGTACCCGGTGTGGACTACTACAGCGGCGACCTGGTCGGGATGCTGGGGTTGTCGTCGCGCGTGCGCGAGGATGATGTAGCACCGCTGGGCAAGGTGCTAGGCGACGCCGGCAGCCGCTGCGCTCGCCGCACGGACAAGGACGAGTTTCCCGGCTTCGAGTTCTACGCGTGCGGCAAGCCCGGGCTGCCGCGGGCCGTCATTCTGCGCGATTCGATGGCGATACCGCTGATCCCGTTGCTGTCGGAGAATTTCAGCCGGGTCGTCTTCGCCTCCACCCGCAAGCTCGACCGTGCACTGATCGAGCGTGAACGACCGGACATCGTGATCGAGGAGCTGGTCGAACGCTCGCTGCACGCGCCGGGCGCGATGCCCATGGATTGATCAGGGTCACCCCCGCATGCCCTTACGCAGTTCCGGCTCCATGCCCAGTTCCTGGATCTTGCGTGTCAAGGTGTTGCGGCCCCAGCCCAACAGCGCCGCGGCCTCCATCCGATGCCCACCGGTATGCGTAAGGGCGCGACGGATCAGTGTCTTCTCGAATTCCTGCTCGAGCCGGTCGCCCACATTGCGCTCACCGCGCGCCAGTGCCTGCGCCAGTTCAAGGTCGAGCGCCTGTTGCCAGTCGGGGGCGCCGGCCGCACCCGTCGTGGCCTGGGTCTCGCGAACTTCCGGCGGCAGATCGGCAACGTCTACGCGCTGCCCCAGCGCCATCACGGTCAGCCAGTGGCAGATGTTCTCGAGCTGCCGCACGTTGCCCGGAAACGAGAACAGCGCTAGCGACTTGATCGCCTCCTCGGTAAGCACTTTGGGTTCCGCGGCAAGGTCGCGCGCGCTCTTCAACAGAAAATGCCGTGCCAACGCCGGAATATCCTCGGGGCGCTCGCGCAATGCAGGCAGCCGCAACCGTACCACGTTGAGGCGGTGCATCAGGTCCTCGCGGAACAATCCCTGGCGCACGCGATCCTCGAGGTTCTGGTGGGTCGCGGCGATGATGCGCACATTGGCCCGCAACGGTGCGTGTCCACCCACGCGGTAGTACTCGCCGTCCGCCAGGACACGCAGCAGCCGTACCTGAAGATCAGGAGGCATGTCGCCGATTTCATCGAGAAACAGCGTGCCGCCCTCGGCCTGCTCGAAGCGCCCTCGCCGCAGCGCCTGCGCGCCGGTGAAGGAGCCGCGCTCGTGACCGAACAACTCGGACTCGAGCAGGTCCTTGGGAATGGCCGCCGTGTTGATCGCGACGAAAGGCATGGCGGCACGCGGCCCGTGCCGATGCAACGCCCGTGCGACCAACTCCTTGCCAGTGCCGGATTCGCCGGTGATCGTCACGGTGGCGTTGGACTGCGAGAGCCGGCCGATGGCGCGGAACACCTCCTGCATCGCCGGTGCCTGGCCCAGGATCTCCGGCGTTTCGCTGACCACGCCGGCAACGGGTGCCGCGGTCGCCTTCTCCGTCGTCGCGCGCCGGATGAGCGCCACGGCGTGATCGATGTCGAACGGCTTCGGCAGGTACTCGAACGCGCCGCCCTGGAAAGCCGCAACCGCACTGTCCAGATCGGAGTAGGCCGTCATGATGATCACCGGAATCTGCGGATAACGCTCCTTGACCTTGTTGAGCAGTTCGAGGCCACTCTCCCCCGGCATGCGGATGTCGGACACCAGGACCTGCGGCTCGCTCGTCGCCAGCGCCTGCAACACCTCATAGGCGGTGGCAAAGGTCCTGAAGGGAATGCCTTCGCGGGCAAGCGCCTTCTCGAGGACCCATCGTATCGAGCGATCGTCATCGACGATCCAGACGGCACGGGTCGCGTCGATGCGCGGGGGTTCGTAGTCGTAGGCATACATGGCAGGGGCATTCCCTTTTCAGGCGCTCAACCGGAAGCGCGGGTCAGTTCCAGTGGAATCAAGATCGTGAACACGGTGTGTCCGGGCCCGCTGGTCCATTCGATCGATCCGTGGTGTTGGGCGACGAACGTCTGCGCAATGGTCAGGCCGAGGCCGCTGCCGCCGTCACGCCCGGACACCAGCGGGTAGAAGATCCGCTCGCGGATCGCCTCCGGCACACCGGGACCGTTGTCATGAATGGAAAGCGCCAGCGCCAGTCGATGGCGCTTCTTGGCCAGCGTGACGCCGCGTGCAATGCGCGTCTCGAAGCGGATCTGCGGACTCCGGTCCGCCCCGGCCAGCGCCTGCGCGGCGTTGCGGGCGATGTTCATCACCACCTGTGTCAACTGCTCCGCATCGGCTTCGAATTCCGGGATGCTGATGTCGAAGTCGGACACCATCGCGATCGCCGGGAACTCGGCCTGCACCACGCTGCGCACGCGCACGACGATTTCGTGGATGTTGGTGCGGCGATAGGTCGGCAGCCGGTGCGGCGTCAGGAGGCGATTGACCAATGACTGCAGACGGTCGGCCTCGCCGATGATGACCTGCGTGTATTCGATCAGGTGCGGGCGATCCAGTTCGCCCTCGAGCAGCTGCGCCGCGCCGCGAATTCCGCCCAGCGGATTCTTGATCTCATGCGCGAGGCTGCGGATCAGCTCGCGATTGGCCTGCTGCTGTTCGCTCAGGCGCTCCTCGCGGGCGATCTTCAGCTGCTGGTCGATGTGGCGGAACTCGACCAGCAGCGCCGCGTCGCCGGCATCGATCGACGACACCGTGCAGGTGAGATGCAGCCGGGCGCGGCCGGCAACCCCCAGCTCGATCTCCTGCTCCGTGTAGGACGCGCCGCTGATCACCGCCTTGCTGATCGCGCCCTGCAGACCGGCGCATTCACCGAAGAGCTCCTCGGGGGTGTGCCCGAGGAATCGAACACGCGAAAGTTCGAACAGGTTCTCCGCTGCGGGATTGACATAGGAGACGCGCTGGTCTGCGCGCAGCATCAGGATCGCGGCCGCGAGCAGATCAAGCCCGGGATACTTGGCCGCAGCCGGCGCTGCCGGCGCCGTCGACGGAAAAAGGCGCAGCTTCATTGCGCCGTTCCGTCGCGCCATGCGGCAACCGCCGCGCGCGCGCCATGGCCTGGCGGGCAGGGCGCCCCTGGCCGGACGCGCGGGCTACTTCGTGGGGCCGAGCTCCTTGCGCAGTGCCTCGATGTTGCGCTCATGCAGCTGCACCGACTGGCGCAGGCGCGCAATCCGCTCGCGATACTTCTCCGCGTTGCCCTGCTCCTCGGGCAGCGGCACCGGAGCGCCGTTGGCGTAAGTGGCGCGCGCTTCGGCCAGCAGCTTTTCCTCCGCGCCCAGTTCATCGTTGAGCACCTTGCGGCGCATATCGTCCCGCGAGCGCTGCGTATCCGCATCGACCTTGGGAAACCCGGCAGGCGCAGGCGTGCCGCGCGCGGGTGCGGACCCCTTCCGCGGCTCGTCGCTGCCGATGCACGAGATCTTGCGCTGACCCTTTTCAGGGGGCAGGTTCGAAAACACGATATTGCCGTCGGCATCGATGTACTTGCACACCGACCCCTGGGCCCACGCCGCCGGCGCGCAGCCGACCGCGACGCACCATGCAAGCGTGCATACGCAACGTTTTCCGGCACTGAGGACATCATTGACCATAGCGGCCGAGTGTAGTGCACGCGGGCAGGAAGCAAAAGGGGCAGGCACCAGGCCTGCCCCCGCTCATCCATCAACGCATGCGCCACGCGGGGCGCTGACATGGATTTGCGCTTACAGGCTGTAATACATGTCGTACTCGACCGGATGGGTGGTCATCCGGAACCGCGTCACCTCTTCCATCTTGAGGGCGATGTAGGCGTCGATCATGTCGTTGGTGAATACGCCACCACGCGTCAGGAACTCGCGATCGCGATCCAGATAGTCGAGCGCCATGTCCAGCGACGAACAGACGGTCGGGATCTTGGCATCCTCTTCCGGCGGCAGGTCGTACAGGTTCTTGTCGGCCGGATCGCCGGGATGGATCTTGTTCTGCACGCCGTCAAGTCCCGCCATCAGCATGGCCGAGAACGCGAGATAGGGGTTGCAGGTCGGATCCGGGAAGCGCACTTCGATGCGGCGGCCCTTCGGATTGGACACATACGGAATGCGGATGGAGGCGGAGCGGTTACGCGCGGAATAGGCGAGCTTGACCGGCGCCTCGAAGCCCGGCACCAGGCGCTTGTACGAATTGGTGCCCGGATTGGTGATGGCGTTCAGCGCCCGGGCATGCTTGATGATGCCGCCGATGTAGTAAAGCGCAAATTCAGACAGCCCGGAGTATCCGTCGCCAGCGAAGAGGTTCTTGCCGCCCTTCCAGACCGACTGGTGCACATGCATGCCCGAACCATTGTCGCCAACGATCGGCTTCGGCATGAATGTCGCGGTCTTGCCGTAGGCGTGCGCCGTGTTGTGGATCACGTATTTCATCACCTGGCACCAGTCGGCGCGCTTGACCAGCGTCTCGAACTTGGTGCCGATCTCGCATTGACCCGCGTTGGCCACTTCATGGTGATGCACTTCGACTTCGACCCCCATCTGCTCGAGCGCAATGCACATGGCCGAGCGCAGATCCTGCAACTGATCGACCGGCGGCACCGGGAAGTAGCCACCCTTGACCGTGGGTCGGTGGCCCATGTTGCCGCCCTCGAACTTGTCTCCCGTCGACCATGCCGCTTCGGCCGAGAACACCTTGCAATAGCTGCCGGACATGTCGACCGACCACTCGACCGCATCGAAGACGAAGAACTCCGGCTCGGGACCGAAGTAGGCGGTATCGCCCAGGCCCGATGACTTGAGATAGGCCTCGGCACGCTTCGCCAGCGACCGCGGGTCGCGCTCGTAGCCCTTACCGTCGGTCGGTTCGATCACGTCGCAGGTGAGCAACAGCGTCGTCTCGTCCATGAACGGGTCGATGTTGGCGGTGGCCGGATCCGGCATCAGCAGCATGTCCGAGGCCTGGATGCCCTTCCATCCGGCAATCGACGAGCCGTCAAAGGCGTGGCCGGACTCGAACTTGTCGTTGGTGAACTGCTTGGACGGCACCGTGACGTGCTGTTCCTTGCCCTTCGTATCCGTGAAGCGAAGGTCGACGAACTTGACCTCCTTGTCCTTGATCATTTTCAGCACATCAGCCGGTGTTGCCATGAAATCTCCTGGTGAAGCGTTTTAGAAGGCGTCTGTTGCATCGCGCAAATCGGGCAGGGCCATTTTAGCGAGAACCATGCCATGGACCTGAGCACCGCAACTCGCGGTTTTCAGGGCACTTTCAGATAGGGGCCGGCAACGACGCCCCTATTTTGCACCTTTTCGGAGCGCCTCGGTAGCGCCAAGTGCGAAAATGGTGCGACCAGGTAGGCATCGGCAGCCCCTCTGGGGCGAGCTCAGGGGAAGAACAGGTACAGCCGATACCCCGCCTGCGTGGTTGCGCTGGCGTCGATGAATATCTTGACCGGGGCCTCGCTGTTGCCGGCGATGCCTGCCGCCAGATTGGCGGTGCCCCCGGCATAGTCCGCCGGCGCCAGCGCGCGCCGCACCACCACCTGATCCTGCGCGTCGGTCAACGACAGCTCGAGGTGCGGGAATCCGATGGGATAGGGCGCCCGGTTGCGGATCGTGGCGGTGAGGATGAGGAGCCCGCGATGCGCGGGGTCTGCCTGCAGGTCGGAGGCTTCGATCGACAGTGCGGACACGCTGCGCAGCGGCTGGATCGCGCAGCCCAAAGCGGCGCAGGCGCGGACCAGCATCGGTTTCAGCGACGGGCTCTCGGCCGCCAGCGTGTCGCGGAAATGGAAGAGTGCCTGGGCCAGCAGGACCACCACCAGCAGGGGGATGCCGATGGCCCCCAGGATGGCCCAGCGGCGGGACCGCGGCTTCCTTGTCTCCCGGGTAAAGCGGTTTTCGTAGTCGACCACGCGATCGGGCGTGGCGGGCGCCGGGTCATCGCGTGGCGGCAGGTCGTGCAGTGGCGGCGGATCGAGCGCCCGTGCGCTGCGCAGAGTCACCGTCGGCGGGCCGGCGGCGAGTTCATCCGGCTCCTCATCGCCGTCGGCACGGGGCAACGGGGCAAGCGAGACCAGATGCGCACGGCCGTCGAAAACCGTGCGGCAATGCCCGCAGCGAACCTGTCCGTCGCGGAGCTCGAGTTGCGCGTCGGTGACGCGGAAAACCGTCCTGCAGCCGGGGCAGCGAGTGAATTGTTCTTCGACCATCATCCGTTCACGGCGCCCACGCGGAATGCAGGGGCTGCGGGCGCGCGGCTCATGTGCCGCGTGTTCCCGTCAACAGCACCCATCCGTCGTCCTCCCGCCACTGCGCGAGTGTAAACCAGCGCGCATAGGCATTGACAACGGCGGCCGACTGCGCCGCCAGAATCCCGGAGAGCGCAATGCGGCCTCCGGTCCGGACCCGCGCCGCCAGTGCCGGCGCGAGCAGAATGAGTGGATTGGCGAGGATATTGGCGACCACGATATCCTCGGTGCGCATCGGCAGGGCATCGGGCGCGACCACCGCGATGGCGACGCCATTGGCCAGCGCGTTGGCACGGCTGGCGACCAGCGCCTGCGCGTCGACATCGGTGGCCGCGACCTGCGTCGCGCCGAGCCTCGCCGCGGCGATGGCCAGGATGCCGGAGCCACAGCCATAGTCGAGCAGCGCCTCGCCGCCCTTGATTTCGGCCCGCAGCCACTCGAGGCAAAGCCGCGTCGTCGGATGGGAGCCCGTGCCGAACGCGAGGCCCGGGTCGAGGCGAAGATTGAGCGCGGTCGGGTCCGGTGCTTCCGCCCATGTCGGCACGATGCAGAAACCGGGCGCAATTTCGATGGGTCCGAACTGCGCCTGCGTCTGCCGTACCCAGTCCTGCTCAGGCACCGGCGCCAGCTCGAATGCCGGCAAGGCAAGGGCCAGCGACCCGGCCGCGAGTGCCAACACTTCGCGCGGATCGGCGCCGTCGCCGATCAGCGCCGCCACGCGCGACAGGGGCCAGGCACTGGCGACCGGTTCCCCCGGCTCGCCGTACAGCGGCGATTCGGCATCGGTGCCGGCCCCCGGGTCGGACACATCGACCGACAGCGCGCCCGCGTCGAGCAGCGCGTCGGACCACGCATCCGCCATGGCGGCCGCAGTATCGAAGCAAAGGGCGGTGTAGGTCACCGCGTCCGGCGAAAGCGCTTCATAGCCGCTTCGCCATCCGCTCTTCGAGATAGTGAATGGAGGTGCCGCCGCGCAGGAACTTGTCGTCCTGCATCAGCTCCTGATGCAGCGGGATGTTGGTCTTGATGCCCTCGACCACCATCTCCGACAAGGCAATGCGCATCCGGGCGAGCGCCTGGTCGCGCGTGTCGCCGTAGGCGATCACCTTGCCGATCATCGAGTCATAGTAGGGCGGCACGAAATAATTGGTGTACGCGTGCGAGTCCACGCGAATGCCGGGACCGCCGGGCGGATGCCATGACGTGATGCGACCCGGCGAGGGGACGAAGGTCACCGGGTCCTCGGCGTTGATCCGGCATTCGATCGCGTGTCCGCGCCGGGCAATGTCGCGCTGGCGGAACGCGAGCTTGCGTCCGGCCGCCACCAGGATCTGCTGTTGCACGATATCGATGCCGGTGATCAGTTCCGTGACCGGATGTTCGACCTGCACCCGCGTGTTCATCTCGATGAAGAAGAACTGGTCGTCCTCGTACAGGAACTCGAAAGTGCCGGCACCGCGATAGCCGATGCGGCGGCAGGCGTCGGCGCAACGTTCGCTGATGCGCGTCAGCGCACGCTGGTTGATGCCGGGGGCAGGCGCTTCCTCGATGATCTTCTGGTGCCGGCGCTGCATCGAGCAGTCGCGCTCGAACAGGTACACGGCGTTCTTGAACTGGTCGGCCAGCACCTGGATCTCGATGTGGCGCGGGCTGGTCAGGAATTTCTCCATGTAGACCATCGGATTGCCGAACGCCGACTGGGCCTCGGCGCGCGTCAGCGTGACCGCGGGCAGCAGCGCCGCCTCCGTGTGCACTACGCGCATGCCGCGCCCGCCGCCACCGCCGGCGGCCTTGATGATCACCGGATAGCCCACGGCGCGGGCGATGCGGACGATCTCCCTTGGGTCCTCGGGCAGCGAGCCCTCGGAACCCGGCACGCACGGCACGCCGGCCTTGAGCATGGCGGCCTTCGCGCTGACCTTGTCGCCCATCAGGCGAATGGTTTCTGGACGCGGGCCGATGAACACGAAGCCGGACTTCTCCACCTTGTCGGCGAAATCGGCGTTCTCGGACAGGAATCCGTAGCCGGGATGAATGGCCTGCGCGTCGGTGACTTCGGCCGCGGCGATGATCGCGGGAACGTGCAGGTAACTCTGCGCCGACGGCGGCGGACCGATGCACACCGATTCGTCGGCCAAACGTACGTACTTGGCGTCGCGGTCGGCTTCCGAATGCACGACCACCGTCCTGATGCCCATCTCGCGGCAAGCGCGCTGGATGCGCAACGCGATCTCGCCGCGATTGGCGATCAGGACTTTCTCGAAGAGCTTGTCGGCGCCCTTGACGGCCGACGTTTTGGTGAGCGGCACGGGTGACGCCGGTCAGCCGATGATGAACAAAGGCTGTCCGAATTCCACCGGCTGGCCGTTTTCCGCGGGGATGGCCTTGATCACACCCGCCTTGTCCGCTTCGATTTCATTCATCAGCTTCATCGCTTCGATGATGCACAGCGTGGCGCCTTCGGTCACGGTATCGCCGACCTCGACGAACGTCTTCGAGCCTGGCGTGGCCGACCGGTAGAACGTGCCGACCATCGGGGACTTGACCACATGGCCGTCCGCGACCGGCGGCGCGGCATCGACCGCGACTGCCGCAGCCGCCCCGGCTGCGGGAACGGCTGCCGCGCCGACCTGCATCACGGTCGCCGCTGCCGGCGCCATCTGGGCGGCCGGGAGTGCCCGGGTGATCCGGACGCGTTCCTCGCCTTCCTGAATCTCAAGCTCGGCAATGCCCGAGGTCTCGACCAGTTCGATCAGCGTCTTCAGCTTGCGCAGGTCCAAGGTCAACCCCTCAGTCGAGCTGTTGCATGGGCCAGCGCGAATTCATAGCCGCGCGGTCCCAGCCCGACAATGATGCCGACGGCCTTGTCGGAAAAATAGGAGTGGTGCCGAAACGGCTCGCGCGCATGGACGTTGGTGAGGTGCACCTCGATGAACGGGATGTCGACCCCCGCGAGTGCGTCCCGCAGCGCCACGCTGGTGTGCGTCAGCGCGCCGGGGTTGATCACGACAAAGCCAACCCCTTCGGTACGCGCCGCGTGCACCCGGTCGACCAAGGCGCCCTCATGATTGCTCTGGAAGGTCGCGACCTTGACGCCTGCCGCCCTGCCCTGCGCCACCAACCGGGTGTTGACGTCTGCCAGCGTGTCATGGCCATAGATCGCCGGCTCGCGGGTACCGAGCAGATTGAGGTTGGGCCCATGGAGCACCAGCACCGATTGGACAGCCGGGACCTTGCCGGACGGCGCGGTCGCCGACTTGCGCGCCGCGGACTTGCGTGGAGAATTGGCCATATGCCGCTGTTGCCTCATCTCGATATTCGAATGAGGGCGGAGTTTGCCGGAGTTAACCGAAGTTTGTCCAGTCTTGTGCGGGATTCAGGCCACTTTTCAGAGCAGCTGCTTGACCACTGAAGCCAGTTTCTCGGGCTTCAGGATGCCGAGTTGGGTATGAGCAATGGCACCCCGACGGTCAACGATCACCGTGAACGGCAGCGCCATCAATTTATTGCCCAGCGTCTTTGAAAGCTCCATCGCCCCAAAGCCGCCGACCAGCGACGGATAGTTGAGCCCTATTTCTTTCTCGAATTGAGCCACTTTGTCGGCCTGATCGACGGCGATGCCTACAAATTGAACACCTTTGGCGCCAAATTCGGTCTGCGCCTTGATGAACTCGGGCATCTCCTCGCGACAGGGCGCGCACCACGTTGCCCAGAAGTTGACCACGACTACCTTGCCTTTCCACTGGTCGAGCCGCTGCTCCTTGCCGGCGACGTCCGGCAGGGACAACCCCATCAATCCGGATGCCGCCGCTGGTGACGGGGCATCGGACCTCTGCTCGAGACCAAAGTAAAGGCCGCCGCCCAAGGCGACCGCCGCGGCGCCAAGCACCAACACCCAGCGCAACCATCCATTAACCATCAATCAAGTCTTTCCAAGAGAGTGTGCGCTTACATTCGGCGCGTCGCGTTGACCCGGCGACGGGCCGTCGCCACCGCCATCGATCAGTTGAACCAGCGTTTCCTGGGTGGGTTGGCGTCCACCAGCGGTCCCGGCCCCTTGCCGGGCGCGGGAAGTACGAGTGTCACCTTCTGGATCGTGGGGGGGTAGCACACGCCCTGGTCCGCGCACCCTTGCGAGTCCGCCGCGAGTACCACCGACTGGCCCCCGCCGCCTCCGGGGACGGCCAGCGTGATCACCACGCTGCCGCGATAGGTCTCGACCTTGCCGAAGAACTGGTCCTCTTTCGGTTTGCCCGCCGGCAGCCGGGGTTGCGAAAGGCCGGCACTGTCCGGGGTCACGGCAAAGCGGATCTTGTCCCGGTACAGGTAATAGCCGTCGGCCACCGCAAAGCGCGCTTCGATCGTATTGGCGTCCAGCGCGCGGGCCGAGAACCGGAAGGCCTCCTCGGGCGGCAGGAGCTTGGGATCGGCCGCGCTGGCAGGCTGCGCCAGCAACGCGACCAGCAACAATGGCACGACGGCGCTAGCGCGCAAGCGTTTCCTCGGCGATCCAGTGGAGATAACGATCAAGTCCATCGACTATGGGGACAACAATGATTTCCGGAAGTTCGTAGGGATGCTGGGCCAGGATGGCGGCCTCCAGCGGCCGCCACAGCGCGGTATGTGTCTTGATCGTCAGCGGGACCTCGTGAGCAGTTTCGATTTTCCCCTGCCAGTGATACATTGATTCAACGGCGGCGCCAATATTCACGCACGCGGCGAGCCGGGCGGCAACGAGATGCCGTGCCAGTTGCAGCGCGGAATCGCGATCCGGCATGTGGGTCAACACCAGGATCGCAGCTTCGGCCAAGGAGACACCATGCGTTTTGTCGTACTCGCCATCTTACTGGCAATGCCCGTCGTCGACGTCTACATCACGGCGCGGGTGGCTCGCTGGACCGGCGTTCCGCTCTGGGTCTGGCTGACCGGATCCTTCCTGGCAGGCCTGCTGCTGCTGCGTACCGAGCGCACTGCGTTTCGCACCCGCACCGTGGCCGCACTGCACGGAGAGCAATCACTGCTTCGAGGGCTGCTCGACAGCGGCCGCAAGGTGCTCGCCGCCTTCCTGCTGATCATCCCCGGCGTTGTCACTGACTTGGTCGCACTGATGCTGCTGGCCTTACCGCTCAATGTCGGCCACGGCTACCGGCCGCAGGCGGCCTCGGCCGGGCGCTGGCCGCAGCAAGGCAGCAAGTTCGATTCCCTGGAAGGCGATTTCCGGCGCCTCGACTGACCGAATTCGCGCCGGGCGTCAGCGCATCCGGTCCGCGATCGTCTGTTGTGCGCTGGCGGCGTGGCGATAGGCCCAAACCATCATCGCAAGTCCCGCCGCGAACATCGGCAGTGACAGCCATTGCCCCATCGACAGCCCCCCTGCCAGCAACCCTAGGAAGCTGTCCGGCTCCCGCGCAAACTCGGCGATGAAGCGAAACGTGGCGTAGCCCATCAGGAACAGTCCGGACACCGCGCCCCGGGGTCGAGTCCGGCTGGCATACCACCAGAGCACCACGAACAGCGCCACGCCTTCCAGCGCGAACTGGTACAGCTGGGACGCGTGCCGCGGCAGCGCATCCACTTGCGGGAAAACCATCGCCCATGGACCGCTCGTCACCCGTCCGACCAGCTCGCCATTGATGAAATTGCCGAGGCGCCCCGCCGCAAGCCCGAGCGGAACGAGCGGGGCCACGAAATCGGTGACGTCCAGCCACTTCTTGTTCCTGGCCTTCGCAAAGAGCCACATCGCGACCAGCACGCCCAGGAAGCCGCCATGGAAACTCATCCCGCCCGACCAGACCTGCAGGATCTCGAGCGGGTGGGCAAGGTAGTAGCCGGGCTTGTAGAACAGCACGTAGCCGAGGCGCCCGCCGACAATGACGCCGAAGACACCGTAGAAGAGCATGACGTCGACGTCGCGCGGGTGCCAACCGGTCAGGAGGTTGCGCCGCGCGCGCAGCTTGCCCAGCACGAGAAAGAGCACGAAAGCCGCGACGTACATGAGCCCGTACCAGCGCACGGCCAGCGGGCCAATCTGCAGGGCGATCGGGTCGAACTGGGGGTGCACGAACATGGAGGAGGCGCAGTCTCGAAACGGTGGAGCGCGGGAAGGCAGGGGCTCGTGCGCTAGAATCGTCACCGATTATACAAACCGTGCGCCCGCACGCCCAATCCGAGGAAATCCGCATGTCGTTCAACCGCCGTTCGCGGCTCATCACCCATGGCATCGCCCGCTCCCCGAACCGCGCGATGCTCCGCGCCGTCGGCTTTGGCGATGGCGACTTCGACAAGCCGATCGTCGGCGTTGCCAACGGCCACAGCACGATGAATCCGTGCAATGCCGGCATCCAGCCGCTGGTCGACCGGGCGATGGAGGGTCTGCGCGCCGCGGGCGCCATGCCGCAGGTTTTCGGCGTGCCGACGGTGACCGACGGCATCGGCATGGGTACCGAGGGGATGAAGTACTCGCTGGTGTCGCGCGAGGTGATCGCCGACGCGATCGAGACCTCCGTCAACGGCCAGTGCATGGACGGCGTGCTGGTCGTCGGCGGCTGCGACAAGAACATGCCGGCGGGCATGATGGCGATGGCGCGGATGAACGTGCCCGGCATCTACGTCTACGCCGGAACGATCAAGCCGGGCCACTGGAAGGGCGAGACGCTGACGATCGTGTCGCCGTTCGAAGCCGTGGGCAAGTTCGCGCAAGGCAAGATGTCGCAGGAGGACTACGACGGCATCGAGAAGAACGCATGCCCGTCGGTGGGCGCGTGCGGCGGCATGTACACGGCCAACACGATGTCTTCGTCGTTCGAGGCGCTGGGGATGAGCCTGCTCGGTTCGTCGCAGATGGCCTCGCCGGACGCCGAGAAAGCGGATTCGGCAGCGCAATCGGCGCACGTGCTGGTGGACGCGGTCAAGCGCGATTTGAAGCCGCGCGACATCATCACGCGCAAGTCGATCGAAAACGCGATTGCGCTGGTGATGGCGACCGGCGGCTCGACCAACGCGGTGCTGCATTACCTCGCGATTGCCGCCGCCGCGGAAGTGCCCTGGACGATCGACGACTTCGAGCGCATCCGGCAGCGCGTTCCCGTGCTGTGCGACCTGAAGCCTTCGGGGCGCTATGTCGCCGTCGACTTCCATCGCGCCGGCGGCGTGCCGCAGGTGCTGAAGATCCTGCTCGAGGCGGGCCTGCTGCACGGGGACTGCATGACGATCACCGGGCGCACGATGGCGGAAGAACTGGCCGCAGTGCCGGCCACGCCGCGCGCCGATCAGGATGTGATCCGCCCCATCGACAACCCGATGTACAAGCACGGCCACCTCGCCATCCTGCGCGGCAACCTGTCGCCGGAAGGTTGTGTCGCCAAGATCACCGGCCTCAAGAATCCCTCCATCACCGGTCCCGCGCGTGTCTTCAACTCCGAGCCGGAGGTGATGGAAGCGATCATGGCCAACAGGATCAAGGCCGGCGACGTGGTCGTGATCCGCTATGAGGGTCCCAAGGGCGGCCCGGGCATGCAGGAAATGTTGGCACCCACTGCTGCGCTGATCGGGCAGGGTCTGGGCGAATCGGTGGGACTCATCACCGACGGCCGTTTCTCGGGCGGCACCTGGGGCATGGTGGTGGGTCACGTGGCGCCTGAGGCCTTCGAAGGCGGCAC
>JANNKR010000037.1:0-2148 GCA_031396395.1 Betaproteobacteria bacterium | reverse complement strand
GGCTCGCGGTCCGGATCATGGCCCATCTCGCGCGCATGGTCCGCATAGTTGCGGCCGACGCAGTAGATGCGGCCCACTGGGAAACGTGCGTCGCTGCCGGCGACCGGCAGTGAAGGCACGGGGCCGATGTCGATGACGTATCTGGTGCCGCGCGGGTCGTCGTTCATGATGCTGCCTTTCGCAATGGGGTGTCATTGCAATGGTGCCTGATTCATGGCCCGCGGCGCCACCGTGTTGAGGCTCGGGAAGCTGATAAATCGCGTTTCCAGGTCCATTTCATTGCTCCATCCGGACCTCCCGTGGCCCTGCGCTTCCATCTATGCGCGCAATGCAAGCACGGTGCCCGTGACGATAAGCGCGCCACCGGCCATCATGCCGAGCGTCAGCGCTTCGGCCAGGAACAATGCGCCCCACAGCATGCCGAACAGCGGAACGAGGAAGGTGACGGTCAGCGCGCGCGAGGGGCCGATGTCCGCGATCAGCTTGAAGTAGATCATGTAGGCGACCGCGGTGGATGCCAGTGCGAGTGCGACGACGTTCGCGACGACCAGCGGCGTGACGGGTCCGGGAACCGAGGCAAATGGCAGAGCGGGTGCCAAGGCCAGCGCAGCGGTGAGCTGGCTCGCCGCCGCGATGGTGAGGCTTGGCATGCCCTGCATCCTGCACTTCGTATAGGTTCCTGCCAGCGCATAGCAGACTGCGGCGGCAAGGCAGGCGGCGATCGCGACCATCGTGTCGCGCGCGGCCACTTGTGGGTGCCAGCCCGCGAGCACGGCCACCCCGGCCAATCCCAGCGCCATGCCGGCGACCTTGCGGCCCGTCAGCGGCTCGCCCAGCCAGATCGCCGCGGTGATTGCCCCGAAGAAGGGACTGGTCGCGTTCAGGATCGCGCCCGTCGACGCGGTGATGTGCTGCTGCGCAAACGAGAACAGCAGGAAGGGCAGTGCCGAATTGACGATGCCCACGACCGCGAAGTCGCGCCAGCGCGTGCGGAAATCCGGGAGGCGGCGCTGCGTGTACGCAAGCGCCATCAGCGCAATTGCGGCGAGCGCAACCCGCGCGAACGCCAGCACGACCGGACCCAGCGCCGGCACCGCCACGCGCATGAACACGAACGAGCCTCCCCAGAGGGCGCCGAGCAGGACGAGCAGCATGGCAGAGCGGATGGGCATCGAAGTGGTGTCGAAGCAGGGGCAACGCGCGTATGGGACCCGAAGGCGCGGTTTCGTCCCGGGCGCAACGCTATGGCGCGGCGGTATTGCCGCCGCGCCCGCTCTTATCGGCCTTGCGTGCTCGTGCGCTCGAGATCGAGCAGGTTCTGCTTGCCTGGCGTGCCTGCGCGCTCGAGATCAAGCAGCTTCTGCTTCCGCGGCAGGCCGCCGCCGTAACCCGTCAACGAGCCATCCGCGCCGATCACGCGATGGCACGGCACGATGATGGAGAGCCGGTTGTCGCCATTGGCGCGCCCGACGGCGCGCACTGCGCTGGGCTGACCGATCATCGTCGCCAATTCGGCGTACGAGCGCGTGGCGCCCGACGGGATGGCCTGCAAGCCGGTCCATACGCGCTGCTGGAACGGCGAACCGGTCAGCACCACGGGTGTGGCGAACTGCTGCAGCGTGCCGGCGAAGTAGTCGCGCAGCTCCCGCTCGATCTGGTCTAGGTATTGGTGCTCGCCGGGCAGCACGCGCGCGTGGAGACGCTGCTGCAGCATGACCAGCGCGCGCTCGAGTCCGCGCCTATCGACGAAGTCGAGCAGATGCAGGCCGCGGTCATCGGCCAGCGCGAGCATCGCGCCGAGCGGGGTTTCCAGCCAGCGCGCGGTCAGCACGCAGACATCCTGCGCGCGTGAAGGCGCGGCGCCGACGAGGCGGGCAAATGCTTCGCGAAATCCGCTGCCGGATTCGAAGCCTTGATCAAGTTGCGAGTCGAGCACGGTCTTTCCCTTTCTGATGTCGAGCAGGGCCAGGCCCATGCGACGCGCGCGATGGTAGGCCTGGAAAGTCATGCCGCAGTACTTCTTGAACTGTCGGCGCGCGGTGGATGGATCGATGCCAAGGTCCGTCAACTCCGCGTCGCGATAGCGGCGGCCCGGTTCGCGCTCAACGGCCAGCAGCAGCTGTTCCACCAGCGGCGGCGGCTTGCGGC
>JANNKR010000035.1:0-3280 GCA_031396395.1 Betaproteobacteria bacterium | reverse complement strand
GCGCTCCGGCGTCAAGTTCCATGACGGCACGCCTTTCACCGCTGACGACGTCGTGTTCAGCTTCGAACGCGCCAAGGCGGATACGTCACAGCTCAAGGCCTATGCCAACGCTGCCGGAACGGCCCGGAAGATCGATGACCTGAACGTGGAGTTCGTCACCAACGGTCCCAACCCGATCATGCTGGAGCATCTCGCCACGATCAACATCCTGTCCAAGGCCTGGTGCGAGAAGAACAAGTGCCAGAAGCCGCAGAACTTCGCGGCCAAGGAAGAAATGATCACCGCCCGCGAGGCCAACGGCACCGGGCCGTACTCCCTGGTTTCCCGACAGCCCGACATCAAGACGGTTCTGAAGAAGAACCCGAACTGGTGGGGGATCAAGACCGGACTTTTCTCCGGCAACATCGATGACGTCGTCTACACGCCGATCGGCTCCGATCCGACCCGCGTCGCCGCGCTCATTTCGGGCGAGGTCGACCTGATCAACGACCCGCCGACGCAAGACGTGCCGCGATTGCAGCAGACCCCCAACATCAAGGTGCTGGAGGGGGTGGAAAACCGGATCGTCTTCATCGGCATGGACCAGGCCCGCGACGAGCTCCTCTATTCCAGCGTCAAGGGCAAGAATCCGTTCAAGGACGTGCGCGTGCGCCAGGCGCTGTATTACGCGGTCGACATCGAGGCGATCAACAAGACCACGATGCGCGGCCTGTCGAAGCCCACGGGCGCGATCCTGCCCTCGCCGGTCACGTCCACGCCCGAAATCGAGAAGCGTCTGCCTTTCGACCGGGAAAGGGCGAAGAAGCTGCTGGCCGATGCCGGGTACCCCAACGGCTTCGAGGTGACACTCGACTGTCCCAACAATCGCTACGTCAACGACGAACGCATCTGCCAGGCGCTGGCCGCGATGTGGGCGCATATCGGCGTGGCCACCAAGGTCAATGCGATGCCGCGGGCGCTGTATTTCCCGAAGCTCGAGAAGACCGACACCAGCCTCTACATGCTGGGCTGGGGTGGCGCCTCCACCGACGGCATCTTCACACTGCAGCCGGTGCTGTCCAGTTTCAACGGCAAGGGTGACGGCGACTTCAACTACGGCCGCTACAAGAACGCCAAGGTTGACGAGCTCACCGCGAAGATCAAGGTCGACGTCGACCAGCCGGCACGGCTCAAGATGATTCACGAAGCATTGCTGGCGCAGAACGCCGAAGTGAACCTGATCCCGCTGCACCGTCAGGTGATCCCTTGGGCATCGCGCGCCAACCTGACGGTTCCCCATCGTGCGGACAACCAGGTCACGCCGTACTGGGCGACGCTGAAGTAGGCACGATCACCCGCTGCCGTTGCAACGGCGCGACGGTCCGCACGGATCGCCGCGCCGTTTTTCATGGCGGCGCGGGCACGGCAGCGCCAAGGTATCGCGTTGCCACCCAGGCAAGCGCTACCACGACCACGACCGAAGCCGCGAAGAGTCCCCACGCCAGCGGCAAGGCGATCAGTGCGGCACCATGCGCGCCCGCCAGCACCATCGTGGTCGCGACGAACGGCGGAAGCGCGCGCGCATCGTGGCGCAGCACCAGCGCCGCCACGGCAAACAGGGCAAGCCCGCCGACCAGGCCGGCGACCAGCGCGGGCGCGAGTTCCCGCGATGAAGGCAGGGCCGAAGCCGTGGCCAGCACCACTACGCCCAGGGCCGCCAGCGACCTGCGGCGCGTCCATCCCGCGGTGACATGCGCGAGCAGCGCCAGCGCGAACAGCCCGATGGCAAGCGCTACGACATAGGCTGTTGCGGTTCCCAGCACTGCGCCACCTGGCCACGCGAGACCCCATGCGGCCTGCTCGGGCCACAATGGTGTGGTCGGTGCGGCGATCCGGTCGAATGCGGCCATGATCCCCCGCAACGCGAGTGCCGCGCACGCGCCGGACAACCACGCGCGCGTGACCGCACCGGGTGAATCAAAGGTCGCTGCGCGGGCGTAGTACGTGCCCACCCCGGCAAGCAAGCCGATCAGCAATGCCAACGGCACGCGCCCCGCCAATCCCCCCAACAGCGACAACGCCACCTGCGTGCCGACCGGCTCGGCCGTGCTCAAACCCATGAACAGCTGCGGCAAGTCGAGCAGACCGTTGCCGATCGACCCCAGCAATGTCGCAACCGTCACCACGATCAGCACCCGGCGATCGCACTGCCCGCGATTCCATCCGATGACCGCAAAAACCAGCGCACCCAGGGTGGCCATGGCAACGAGGAGGCCTGCACCGATGCCCAGCACTTCATGCCGACCCTGCGTCTCGGCTTCGCGCCGCTGCCACGCCTCCGGCACGAACAGGTAGCGCCCGACCCCGACCACTTCATCGCCGGCCACGGAGACCTGAACGCGGGCTTCGCCGCCTGCCGCCACCTCCACGCGCGGATCCGCGAACGTGAAGGACCAGTCCCGTCGCGCCGGCTGCTGCGTGGCGTCGGCGGCGCGCAACAACAACAACGCAGGCTCGGTGTCCAGGATCTCGCGCACCGCACGCTGCGCCAGCGTCAATGCCGCGACGCGTTCGAGGGCCGCGCCGGCGCGCGCCTCCGGCAACCGGTGCACCACCTGCCGGATCGCGCCCGCACCGGTCACGCTGACTCGCCATTCCTCGGCCCGCTCCGCCACGTCGCCGTCGAAGCGCGCGAACCGCACCTCCCAGAGCGGCGGCGCGAGGGTATTGCCCACCAGCGCGCGATAGGTGGCGGGACCTGCCTCGCGCCACGCGAAAACATGCGCTCCCCGCGTCGCGGACTCGCCGAGCACGTTGCGTGGCTGCGCCATGCGGCGCCAGTCCGGGCCAAGGGTCACGCCGCGAAGGCGCAGTGCGGCCTCGGCTGCCGCAACCGCGTCTGCGCGATCGATCGCCAGCGGCGGCGCATCGACGCGCCAGGGCGTGCAACCGACCCAGGCGGCGAGTCCCAGCACGCCCAACGCGGGAAGCGCTCGTTGTCCCCAGCGTGAGCGCGCGACCGGCAAGGACGTCGGTGTGGTCGCAACTTCCTCGTGTGGCGTCACCGCGCCGCCATGCCATGCCCCGTTCTGCAGCATCGCCGGCAACTCGCGCCATTGACGGTGCTGCAGGCGGCGCAGCACCACGATGGCCACGGGCACGAATGCCGCCGCGACGACCAGGCCCTGCTGCACCATGGCGCCCGGCGCATCGATCAGGAACAATGGAATGGAGAACAGCACGAGGTCGAACAGGCTGTGCAGCAGGATGGTGGGCAGAAGGCCATAGCGCAGGAAGATCA
>JANNKR010000359.1:0-14272 GCA_031396395.1 Betaproteobacteria bacterium | reverse complement strand
TCTGGCTCTGGATCGCGGCGCTGTCTTCCTGCGCGGTGACGCCAAGCTGCGCCATCCGGTCCGGCTGCAGCCACACCCGCATCGCGATGTCGGGCAGGCCCAGCACCGCCGCGCGGTTGGCGCCGGGTACGCGTTTCAATTCGTCGAGCACGTAGAGGTTGGTGTAGTTGTCGATGTACGTCGACGTGTAGCGCTCGTCCGGCGAGTAGATCGACAGCACCATCATGATGCCCGACGAATTCTTGTCCACGCTCACGCCCTGCTGCACCACGACCTGCGGCAACTGCGCCGAGGCCTGGCTTACGCGGTTCTGTACGTTGACCTGGGCGATGTCGGGGTCGGTGCCGGGCTTGAAGACGACATTGATCGATACGTTGCCGGCCGACGAACTGGTCGACGAGAAGTAGAGCAGGTTATCCACACCGTTGATCTGCGCTTCGATCGGCGCGGCTACCTGGTTGGCGATCACGTCGGCGGTCGCACCCGGATAACTGGCGCTGATGCTGACCTGCGGCGGGGCCAGTTCCGGATACTGTTCGATCGGCGATACCGACATTGCGACGGCACCCGCCAGCACGAACAGGATCGAGATGACCGACGACAGGATCGGCCGGTCGATGAAGAAATGCGTGAACATGGCGGCGCTACTTCTTCCCGGCGTCGGGCGCCCTGGTCGCCGGTGCGCCGGCAGCGGGCGTCGTTGCGCCGGGCGCCCCGATCGCCACGGGCTGGCCGGGGACGACCTTCAACACGCCGTCGATGATCACGCGATCGCCCTTGGCGAGCCCGCCGCGGATCACGATGTCCTTCTCGCCCTGGAATTCGCCGACGACCACGGGCCGCACTTCGGCCACGTTGCTGGCGTTGACGACGTACACGAAGTGGCCATTGCTGCCCTGCTGTACGGAAAGCTGCGGAACCACGATCGCGTTGGGACGCATTGCGCCTTTGAGGTAGGCGGTGACGAACATGCCGGGGCGCAGATCGAGCTTGGGGTTGGGCAGGACGGCACGCACCAGGAAGGATCCCGTATCCTGGCTGAACGAAGGGTCGGCAAAGCCGATCTTGCCGCGATACGGATAGACCACGCCGCCCGGCAGCACGATCTCGACGTCGAAGTTGTCGCCCTTGGGCGGGATCACCACGCCTTTTTCCGCCCAGTCCTTGTACTTCGCCATCTGGTTCTGGGAGATGTTGAAATTGACCCAGATCGGGTCGAGCGCGGCGACGTAGGTAAGGAAGGCGCTATCCGCCGCTGCGTTGACGAACGCACCTTGTCGCTGCAGCGAGCGGCTGGCCACCCCGGTGACCGGTGACGTGATGGTCGCGTAGCCCAGATTCAGCTGCGCCTGCTCCACCTTTGCCTGGGCCGAGAACACGGCAGCCTTGGCTGCATCGAGTTCGCCCTTGGCGCGGTCGAGATCCGACTGCGGCAGTGCATCCTGCTCGGCCAGCGGCTTGACGCGACCGTAGGTAGCCTGCGCGGTGGTGTAGCGCGCCTGTTGCGACTCCAACTCGCCCATGGCCGCGTTGAGCTGCGCCTGGAACGGCTTGGGGTCCAGCACGAACATCAGCGCGCCCTGCTTGATCAACTCGCCTTCCTGGTAGGCGATCCGGTCGAGGAAGCCCGAAACCCGAGCCACGATGTTGACCTGACGCGAGCTTTCGGTCTGCGCGACGAAAGTGGCGACGTAGGGAATGGCCACCGGCTCGATGACCTGGACGCCGACCTGGGGCACCGGTCGCGGCGGTGGCGGGGCTTCCTTGCTGCATCCCGCGAGGAGCGCGGCGGCAACGGCGACAACGAGGGTGGCGCACTGCGCCGGGATCGACGCCAGGCGGGGGCGAGACTTCATGGGCATCCTCAACGCGAAACTCAGTCGAAATGTTTTCAGCGCGCGAGGCGCGCCGTCAGGTCGTGCGCATCCGCACCGGTGATCGTGACCTGCGCGAATGCTCCGGCACGCAGGCGGCCGCCATCGACCACGGTCACGACGCCGTCGATCTCGGGCGCATCGGCCATGGATCGCGCGGTGGCGACATGGCCGTCGACATGGTCGACCAGTACCTGCATGGTGGCGCCGATCCTTCGCTGCAGGCGCGCGGCGCTGATGCGTGCCTGCGTTTGCATGAACCGCGCCTGGCGCTCTTCACGCACTTCCTGCGGCACGGGGTCCGGCAGGTCGTTGGCTACCGCGCCGTCCACCGGCGAGTACGCAAAGCAGCCGACGCGATCGAGCTGCGCTTCCTCGAGGAAGCAAAGCAGTTCCTCGAACTCATGCTCAGTCTCGCCGGGAAATCCGGCGATGAACGTGGAGCGGATCGTGAGCTCGGGACAGATCGCGCGCCACGCCTTGATGCGCGCCAGCGTGTTTTCGGCGTTGGCGGGGCGCTTCATCAGTTTCAGGATGCGCGGGCTCGCGTGCTGGAATGGCACGTCGAGATAGGGCAACAGCCGGCCTTCCGCCATCAGCGGTATCACCTCGTCGACATGCGGATACGGATACACGTAGTGCAGGCGCACCCACACGCCCAACTCGCCCAGCGCCCTGGCAAGTTCGGTCATCCGCGTCTTCAGCGGCCGTCCCTGCCAGAATCCGGTGCGGTACTTCACATCGACGCCGTAGGCACTGGTGTCCTGCGAAATCACCAGCAGTTCCTTCACGCCGGCCTTGACCAGGCGCTCGGCCTCCACCATCACATCGCCGATCGGACGGCTGACCAGATCGCCGCGCATCGCCGGGATGATGCAGAACGTGCAGCGGTGGTTGCAGCCTTCGCTGATCTTGAGGTACGCGTAGTGCGTGGGGGTCAGCTTGACGCCGATGCTGTTTGACGTGGCCGGCATCAGGTCGACGAAGGGATCGTGCAGCTTCGGCAAATGCGCGTGCACCGCGGTCATCACCTCCGCCGTCGCGTGCGGGCCGGTGACGGCCAGCACTTTCGGATGCGCCTCGCGCACAAACGCGCCGCCATCCTTGGCGCCGAGACATCCGGTGACGATCACCTTGCCGTTCTCGGATAACGCCTCGCCGATGGCATCCAGCGACTCCGCCACGGCGGCATCGATGAAGCCGCAGGTGTTCACGACGACCAGGTCCGCACCCTCATAGGAAGGCGCAATCGCGTAGCCTTCGGCACGAAGCTGGGTCAGGATCTGCTCGGAGTCGACCAGCGCCTTGGGGCAGCCAAGCGATACGAAGCCCACGCGCGGCGCGGCAGGGGCCATGGACGGGCGGGGCGTGCGGGAGCGTGACGGCATGACGCGAAGGGACCTAGCGCATTGCATCAACGCAGTGCAGCAACTGCGCGATGCTGCGCTGCATTTGTGCGATCAGCGTTTCTTGTCGTCGTCGGCGGCCGCTACGGGCGGCGTGAAGGCAGGAAACGGAAACGTGGTGAACATGCCTCGGGTCTGGTCCTGCATCCGCTGCTGCATGTCCATGAAGAGCTTGGCGCTCTGCTCAAGGTAATTGCCAAGCATGCCCTGCATCGCGGGCGCCTGCATTTGCATGAACTGTTTCCACAGGTCGGGCGTAAGCATCATCTTGTCGCCGTAGACCTGCTTCGCCTGATCCTGCAACTTCTTCTGGATTGCGATGAACGCCTTGACGTTCTGCTCCATGTACTGGCCCATGATCGTCTGCTGCGCCGTGCCGTAGAAACGGATCATCTGCGCCAGCATTTCCGGGCTGAACATGGGCACGCCGCCGCCCTCCTCGTCGAGGATGATCTGCAGGAGGATGCCGCGGGTCAGTTCTTCTCCGGATTTGGCATCGATCACCTGGAAGTCGATGTTGTCGAGCACCATCTGCTTGACGTCGGCCAGCGTGATGTAGCCGCTGCTCGCGGTGTCGTACAGCCGCCGGTTGGGGTACTTCTTGATCATGCGTACCGGATCGCTCATCGATCGGACTCCCGATTGGAATGGCGCGAGTATAACCCACTGATTTATCGGATGATTGACTTTCCGGACAGCCCTCGAAACATCATCTTGTGCGACGCAGCAAAAAACCCTTGACTTGGGTGAGACACGTCCCTACAATTGGGTTTGTGCGGTGCAACAAAGCAGGGCGGACGCGAGTCGACCCGAAGCGATGCGGCCCCGCGAGCGGTTTCCCGGCAGTGTGATCCGAACCGCTCGAGCGCCGGCGCAATCAAGGCAGTCAATGCCACCGGATGCAGCAGTCCCCGAGCCGAAAGGCGATGGGCAATCAGGATCGAGACCGAGACAACCGTCCAACGGACACATTGAAAAGGAAACGCCATGTACAACACGAACGAACAATTCGCCGCCTTCTCCAAGACCAACGTGGCCCAGGCCACCAAGTTTGCCGCGCTCTCGCTCGAGAACGCCGAAAAACTCGTCAAGTTCAACCTGGGTGCCACCAAGGCAGTCTTCGCGCAGTCGGTCGAAGGCGCGCAAGCCGTCGCCGGCGTGAAGGACGTGCAGGACCTGGTAGCGCTGCGCACCAAGATGGCCGAAGTGCAGATGCAAACCGCAATGGGCTACTCGCGCCACCTCTATGAGATGGCCACGGAAGCGCAAGCCCAGTACTCGGCGCTGGCTGAAGAAGCCTTTGCCGTCTACACGAAGGGCGTGGCTGGTTGGGTCGACAGCGCCAGCAAGTCGGCGCCGGCGGGTTCGGACTCCGCGTTCAACGCGTTTCGTTCGACCATCGCTGCCACGACGGCTGCGTTCGACCAGTTCCAGAAGGCCAGCAAGCAAGTCGTGAGCATGGCCGACGCCAATGTGCGTGCCGCTGCGGCGACTGCGACCAAGGCAACCGCCAAGGGCCGCAAGTAAGGTATCGAGCAAGCCAGGACGGGGACGGCACGACTACTTTGGCGCGAGGGAACTTGAAACGCCCTGGGCGGTCTCAATGCGGTAGGTGATGTCTCCTTCTGTATCAATGATCTCCTCCTGATTGATACAGCCTCGCAAGCCCCGCGCTTCAACCCGCGGGGCTTCTTTTTGGGTGTGCCGGATTAGAGTGTTTCATCCAATCCGCGCTACTGCCGCGCCTGCGCGCACTCGACGGTCATGTCCTTGCACACTCGCAGCACGGCGTTCAGCACCAGTGCCGCCGCATCGGGCTGGTTGCCGATGTGCGCCGACGAGATGAGGAGATGCGTGAGGTTGTCGCCGAGCGGGCTCACCTTGATGCCCGCGATCTGCTGGCCGTTGGTGAACTGGACCAGGCGCGCGTCTGCATCTTCGCGCGTGATCTTCACGCCCTGGGTGTTGTTCTGCACGCCGCGTACGACGGCCGCATACACCTTGTCTGCGGGCACCTCGATCATCACGGCGGCCGCATCGTAGTTGGCACCACCGGCCTGCGGCGATTGTTGCGACATCTGCTCGACGCGACCCACGACATGGCGGGCCAGCATCACCCATTGCGCCTGCGCAAAGTCGGCGGCAAAGACCGCCATCAGCGCGACGGCCACCAGAAGCGGTCGAAATGCATTGCGATTGCGCATCGTTGCTCCTTTCCCTTGAACGTGCTGAAATCGCGCGTCGAGGCGCCGACGTCACGCCTCCCGGGCTCCTGGAAATCCACTACCGGCGAAATCCGCCACCCCCGGCGCGACCCGCAAACCCGCCGGCCCGCGCGCCACTGAACTGCTGCTGGCGCTCCGCGCCCATCGTGCGGGCGGAATGATCCTGCTCGAGTTGGCCCATGCCTTGGAAGCGGCCGCTGGTTGCGGCGGCACCGGTACTTGCACGCTGCGGGGCCCCGGCGGTACTGCCCGCACCTGCTTCGCGGGCCTGGCTGGCGGTAGCACCGGACGCCGTCGCACCGCTGCGCGCTGCCGCGGCTTGCGAGCTGCTTGCTGCACTTTGCCCCGCCGCATTCTTCGCATTGGTCGGCTGCTGCACCGAGTTCCACGAGCCGTTGTCGTACTTCTGCCAGCCGCTGTCCGTCTTCTTGTAGACGTTGCCGTCGGCGCCCGCATAGACGTCGCCGCTGGAGGTCTTGACCGCGCCCGCGTTGTTGCCTCCGGCGCCGGATACCCCCGCGCCCTTGGCGCCGCTGGTGGAACTGAACGAACCAGCGGAGCCTTGTGCATTGCTCTGGCTTTGCGTGTGCACGGTCTGGTTGGGACCGGACACGGTGGTCGATCCCCAGCGGCCATACGCGTTGCTGTTCTGCTGGGTCGAGCCGGTGCGGCCGGTATTGGCGTTGTACCAGTTCGCGTTGCCCGCGGCGCCATCGGGACCGTAGGCCGCGCTGCCGTGCGCGTAGCTGCCCGTGCTCGGGTTGTATGCGGAAAATGCACCTGCGCCGCCGTTGGGCCCGTAGATCGCACCGCCCTGCGCATAGGCGCCGGTGTTGGGGTTGTACGCGTAGCCCGCTTTGGCCGCGCCGCCATAGGGCCCGTAGATCGCACCGCCCTGCGCCCACGCGCCCGTGGCTGCGTTGTAATACGTCGCGCCGGCATACGAATACGGATAGGGGTAATAGATCGGAATCGGCGCCGGGTAGAGGTAAGGCGGGTAGTAGAAGCCGGTGCCGTACACGACCACGCCGGCACTCACGTAGCTCATCGAGTAGCCCGATGTATAGACGTAGGTGACGGTTTCGGGCGTGGCCGCGTAGACCTTGACGTAGGTGACGGCATAAAGCGGACTCGACGGTGGAATTGTGTAGATCACTGCAGGCACGCTGGCGGCCAGCACCCACGAGCCGGTCGGCGAGGGCGCCGTGAAACACGCTCCCTGCCACACGGCGAAGTAATTGTTGTCGACCTTGATCACCGCATACGACGTATTGACCGCGTATTGCATCGGCGTGCCCGCGATGGGCTCGAAGCGCGGCGGTCCCGCGAACGTCACGTCCAGTTTTGCGCTCGCGCGATTGAGCGTGCCCTGCTGCGGGATCTGCGCTTCGCGCACGGCCTGCTGCGCCTGCGGCGTGCCGGGCACCGACACCAGCACGAAGCCACGCGGACCGGTGGCGGGAATGCGCGCAAAGTCGGGCGGCAGGCTGGCGGTGGCAAAGGTCCACGGGCCTTCCAGTGCGGACGCGGCAAACCAGCGGCCCGATACCAGGTAGTAGTAGCGGCCGCCGGCACTGTCCCGAAACAGGGCGGCATCGGTGTTGCCGACGTATTGCAGCGTGGTGCCGGGGATCGCCACCATCTGCGGCGCGCCACTGGTGACGATGATCGCGGCGGGCGTGGTCGAGACAAAGACGGTCGGCGCGTCGGTGATTCCCAGCGCGCGCCCGGGAATGGCCTGCCGCACCTTGGCGAAATTGGCGTCGGCCGGCAACGCATTGAAGGCCGCGGGCAATCGCCCCGCCGGCATCCACGGCCCCTTGGCGTCGGGCGCGGCCAGCCAGCCGCCGTTGACCAGCAGGAACCAAGTTTTCGTCGTCATGTCCTGGACCACGTCCCAGTTGGTGTTGATCGCCACGGCCAGCGTCGTACCCGAGACCGGCGCAGTCACCGGTTCGCCATCGAAGACGACGAGGCTTGCTGGCCGCGGGCTCACGAAGATCCGCGGCGGCGTGTTGTCGAGCGTCACTTCCGGCGTGGGCGCGGCCGCACGCGCGCCGTCGCTCAGCACGATCGCGTCGAGCGGCACTCGCTTGACCGGCAGCGCGGCCACGGCGGTGCGGATGCGCGCCTCGAACTGCGCAGCCTGCGCGGTGTCCACGGCTGGAAACCGCGTGGCCAGCAGCCGCGGCTGGCTCAGCGCGACCGTGCGCGAGGCCATGTCAGTGTCCGTTGCAAACGACACGTCGATTGTGCCCATGACCGGCATCGCCGTGCCGGTGGGCGTGACCCCGATCGCCACCCGCGCATTCAGCGTCTGGTGCTCGGGCCAACTGATCACCTGCGGCTGGTAGACGGTGGCGCTGCCGTTTGGCGTGTCGACCGTATGCGGCCACTGATCCGCTACGGGCAACGCCGCAGGCGTGGTCGCGCGCGGTGCGGCAAGGGGCGCAGCAGCGGGCGCATTGCCACCACTCACCGCCCGCAACGCCTGCGCGCACGCCGGCGACGCGCGGTCGACATTCTGCTTGAGGCAGGACAACGCGGCTGCGCCCCCGGTCGGAACGCCGGCGCAGTTGGCCTGGAAGTCGGCGCGGCAGGAGGCGCGAATGGCGCTTTGCTGTGCTTGCGTCGGCTGTTGCGCCGTGGCGTGCACTGCAGCCAGCGCGGACAACGCGGACAGTACCAGCAACAATCCATTGCGCATGCGTCGCGAATGCACTTTGAAATCCGCCATCGTTCACTCCCCTCGCAGCGCAAGTGCACCATGGCCATGCGCAGATTCGTCGGCGGGCGCTGGGCGCGCCCGTCGAGTGTTTCAGAACATGTGCTGGCCGCCGTTGATGGCGATGTTGGCGCCCGTCAGGAATGCCGCTTCCTCGCTCGACAGGTAAGCGACCAATCCCGCCACCTCCTCGGGCTTGCCCAGGCGTCCCATCGGAATCTGCGGAATGATTTTCGAGTCGAGCACTTCCTTCGGGATCGCCATCACCATCTTGGTGCCGATGTAGCCGGGCGAAATGGTGTTGGACGTGACGCCCTTGCGCGCATATTCGAGTGCCAGCGCCTTGGTGAAGCCGTGCATGCCCGCCTTGGCGGCCGAATAGTTGGTCTGGCCGAAGGCGCCTTTCTGGCCGTTGACCGACGAGATATTGATGATGCGACCCCAGCCGCGATCGGCCATGCCGTCGCAGACCTGCTTCGTCATGTTGAAGCACGAATCGAGGTTGGTCTTGATCACCGCGTCCCAGTTCGCCTTGTCCATCTTCTTGAACGTCATGTCGCGCGTGATGCCGGCGTTGTTGACCAGCACGTCGACCGGGCCCACTTCCGCGGTGACCTTCTTCGCGCACGCGGCGGCGGATTCAAAGTCGGCCACATCGCATGAGTATGCCTTGAACGACAGTCCCTGCTTTTGCATCGATTCGAGCCACTCCGCTGCCTTGGTGTTGCCCGGCGAATAGGTGGTGACCACCGTGTAGCCCAGCGCGGCCAGCTTGATGCAGATTGCCTCGCCCAGCCCGCCCATGCCGCCCGTGACCAGCGCGACGCGATGTTTGTCCATTGCCATCGTTCATTTCCTCCATTGATTTATTGTATTGATGCCGTTGCAGGTACCCCGTGATATCAGGCGCGCTCCACCGCGAGCGCCACGCCCATGCCGCCGCCGATGCACAGCGACGCCAGGCCCTTTGTCGCATTGCGCCGGCCCATTTCGTGCAGCAGCGTCACCAGCACGCGGCAGCCCGAGGCGCCGATAGGATGGCCCAATGCGATCGCGCCGCCGTTGACGTTGATCCGGCTGGTGTCCCAGCCCATTTCCTTGTTGACGGCACAGGCCTGCGCGGCGAAGGCCTCGTTGATTTCCATCAGGTCGAGGTCGGAGGCTTTCCAGCCGGCCTTCTCGAGGCAGCGCCGCGATGCCGGCACCGGCCCCATGCCCATGATGGCGGGATCGACCCCCGAGGACGCATAGGCCCTGATCGTGGCAAGCGGCGTCAGACCCAGCTGCTTCGCGCGCGTGGCGGTCATCACCAGCACGGCGGCGGCGCCGTCGTTCAATCCCGAGGCGTTGGCGGCAGTGACCGAGCCTTCCTTCGCGAACGCAGGCTTCAAGCCCGCGATGCTCTCGAGCGTGGTGCCGTTCTTGATGAACTCGTCCGCGGCAAAGGCCACCGGATCGCCCTTGCGCTGCGGAATCAGCACCGGCACGATTTCGTCGACGAATTTGCCGGCCTTCTGCGCGGCTTCGGCCTTGTTCTGGCTGGCCACCGCGAACTCGTCCTGTTGCGCGCGGGCGATGCCGTGCTTCTTGGCGACGTTCTCGGCAGTGACGCCCATGTGGTACTGGTTGTAGACGTCCCACAGGCCGTCGACGATCATCGTGTCGATCAGCTTGGCATCGCCCATCCGGATACCGTCGCGCGAACCCGGCAGCACATGGGGCGAGGCGCTCATGTTTTCCTGCCCGCCGGCTACCACGATGTCGGCGTCGCCGCAGCGCACCGCCTGCGCGGCGAGCATCACGGCCTTCAGGCCCGAACCGCAGACCTTGTTGATCGTCATCGCGGGAATGGCATCGGGAATGCCCGCCTTGAGCAGCGCCTGCCGCGCCACGTTCTGGCCGCTGCCTGCGGCAAGTACCTGCCCCAGGATCACTTCGGACACCTGGTCCGGCGCGATGCCGGAACGCGCCAGCAGCGCGCGGATCACCGTCGCGCCGAGTTCCGGCGCAGGCACCTTGGCCAATGCGCCGCCGAATTTACCGATTGCCGTGCGCAGCGCGCCGACGATGACGATGTCGCTCATGAATCGCCCCCCCGAAGACGTCCGCGGCAACGTGCGCGGATCGCCAAACCTTCATCTTAGCGCAGCGGTGCGTGGCGTCGGGCAACACCCGGTGATTCGTCCCGGTGGGCCGCGATGACGGCCCATCAGGCCCGGGCCCGGACGTAGAGACCAGGTGCCGGGTCCAGCGCCGGATAGCGTGCATTGCCGGCGGCAACAGGGGCCGCGCGCCGGGGACCCGCCCGGGCCTCGAGCCAGGCCGACCAGTGCGGCCACCAGCTGCCCGGGACGGATTGCGCCCGCTCCAGCCAGGCGTCGGGGGCGTCGGTCAGGAGGTCGTTGGTCCAGTAGTTGCGCTTCATCGGCATCGGCGGATTGACCACGCCGGCGATGTGCCCCGATGCACCCAGCACGAATGTGCAGTCTCCACCCACCAGCGTCGTGCTGCTGTAGGCGGAGCGCCACGGCACGATGTGATCGTCGCGCGAGGCATAGATGTACATCGGCACGACCACGCGGTGAAGATCGATCGTGGACCCTGCCATCGTCAGCGCGCCACGATCGCGCAGCCGGTTATCGAGATAGAGGTTGCGCAGGTAGTAGACATACATCGGACCCGGCAGGTTGGTCGAATCACCGTTCCAGTACAGGAGATCGAACGCCGGAGGGGTCTCGCCCTTCAGGTAGTTGCCGACCACGTAGTTCCAGACCAGATCGTTGGCGCGCAGGCTTGCGAACGCGTTGGCAAGATCGGCGCCCGGCACCCGTTGGCCGGCCAGCAGCGCCGACTCGCGCGAATCCAGGTATTGGCGCGTCACGTAGACGCCGATCTCGCCGGGGTCGGCGAAGTCGAGCATCGTGGTCAGCAGCGTTGCGCTGGCCACCGTCGTATCGCGGCGTGCGGCCAACACTGCCAGCGCCGAGGCGAGCAGGGTGCCGCCGACGCAGAAGCCCAATGCGTTGACCTGCCTGCTCTCCCCGATATCCTGCGCGACGCGCAATGCACGGACGATGCCTTGCTCGATGTAGTCGTCCCATGTGAGGTGGCCGAGCTCCTCCGGGATGTTGCGCCACGACACCAGGAACACTGTCTGTCCCTGCGCCACCGTGTGGCGAACGAAGGAATTGGCCGGCTGCAGGTCGAGGATGTAGTACTTGTTGATGCACGGCGGAACGATGACCAGCGGGCGCCGGTGCACGGTGGGCGTGGAGGCATCGTACTGGATCAGCTCGATCAGCTCGTTGCGAAAGACGACGCGTCCGGGCGTCAGCGCAAGATTGCGGCCGACCGCGAACGCCGCCTCGTCGGTCATCGTGATCCGGCCACGCTCGGTGTCTTCGGCGAGGTTGCGCAATCCCTGCACGAGGCTGGCGCCATCGGTGGCGACGGCGCGGGCGAGGACATCCGGATTGGTGGCCGGGAAATTGGAAGGCGCGATGGCGTCGAGAAATTGCCGCGTTGCGAATTCGAGGCGTTTGCGCTCGGCCGGAGGCACAGGTGCCAGGTGGGTCATGCCGCGGCAGTATTCGGCATACAGCAGGTACCACTGTTTCACGAGCGCGTAGTACGGCTGCTCGCGCCATGCCGCAGAATTGAACCGACGGTCACCCGGCAACGGCGCGACGATCTCCGGCACTGCGGTACCCGCGGTCGCGTTGACCGTGGCGCGCAGCAGCGCTTGCACGCGTGGCGCAAGGCTTGCATTGAGGGTGGCCATCGCCGACGCGTCGAAGTTCGGTGCGGATGGGGCAACCGGATCGCTGGAGGCGGCGACGGCGGGAGCCGGCATCGCCAGGGCGCTCCACCACTGCGACCATTGGCGCTGCGCATCCTGCCAATGGGTGTCCATCTCCGACCATGTCGAGGGGTTGCGTGGATCGAGAGGAGCCATGCTCAGGTCGCCGTGGTGAGGCATGTCGCGGACACGACATCAAGGTGATCGATGGTATCGTGACTGCGCCACTTCCTCAATGTCCACTGGCCGGCGTGTGTCCGCAGGCTGGGACGTTGACTTCAGTGCGCGAGGATCAGGTGCGCGCCGGCAATGATGCCCACGCCCAGCAGGATGAACGCCATCTGCTTGGCCGTTTCGAGCGGTTCGGATCGTCGATGCAGGCTCGGGATGAGGTCGGCGACGGCTACGTAGAGCAGGCTTGCGGCCGCCACGGCCAGCACCGTCGGCAAGGCGTTCTGGAGCTCTGCCAGGGCAAAGTAGCCGGCGAGGGCACCGACCACCGTGGCGAAGCCTGTCGCGACGTTGAATGCAAACGCGCGCGTGCGCGAAAACCCGGAATGGATCAGGATCGCGAAATCGCCGACCTGCTGCGGCACGGCGTGGGCGACGATCGCGATCGTGGTCGCAACGCCAAGTCGCACGTCCGCGAGAAATGCCGCGGCGATCACCACGCCGTCGCAGAAATTGTGCACGCTGTTGCCGATCAGGATCATGAGCCCGGAACGACCGCCATCGTCGTGGCCATGGTGATGCGCGTGCAGCGCGTGATCGTGTTCTGTTTCCTCGGCGTCGTCGCGATGTTCGGCATGGCCATGCGAGTGCCGCCAAAGCACCAGTTTTTCGAGCAGGAAGAAGGCCAGCAGGCCGACCAGCACGGTGACCATCACGCGTTCCGGGCTCCCGGTTTCGAGGGCATGCGGCAGCAGCTCGATGAAAACGGCGCCGAGCAATGCTCCCACGGCAAAGGAGACGAGACGGGAAATGGCCCCGGCCCCGAGTGCCAGCGTGGCGGCGGCGGCAAGCGTCGACAGCACGCCGCCGGCGAGTGCTGCGACCAGGGTATTGGCGAGCGGAGTCACGGGATCGTGGCGAGGGAAGATGCAGTCAGGTCAACGTGAAACCGACGCAGCGGAGGACGCTGATGCAGCAAGGTTGCATTATAGCGGTGCACCACCGGCTTGAACACCGGGCAGGGTGCCCCGGCATCGCGCGGTGCGAGAAGATGGGTGGTCTCTCACGCAGTGCATGGCACAATCGTCCGATGCAATGGCGCGTGCAACATCATTTCATTGCGGGCCTGCTCGCGCTCTGCGCTTGTCCGTCGCCGCTGGCGACCGCTGCGCAGCCCGCTTCCACCGTACGGGCCGAGGTGCAGATCGGTATTTGCGCGGCGTTGCCGGATGTGACCAAGGCCCTGCGTTTGCGCGCGCCGGGACCGGTGACCACCACGTGGCTCTTCGATGATGCGGGCTTGAATCTCCTGCAGCGCGGGCTGCGGCTGCGCTTACGGGTCGATGCGCGCGGCGCCGATCTCACGTTGAAGGTGGCCGACCAGGATTGCGCACGAATTCCGGCTGGGGCCATTCCCCCGGCGCAGGGCAAGTGTGAGCTGGACCTGCATGGCACGACGATGACTGGCGCCGTTTCGCTTTCGCAGCCGCTGTCGCGCCAGCATGCCGATTTGCTGGTGGCGGGCACGATGCGCGTGCACGATGCGCTGTCGCAGGCGCAGCGAAGCTACCTGCGAGACGTGGTGGGCGGCGAGCCATTGCCTGCTGCCTTGCAGCCGCTCGGTCCGCTTGCGATCACCACCCAGCGCGCGGCCGACCGCAGTTACGTGCTGGATGTCACCACGCTTCCCGGTGGCGAGCAGTATCTCGAGGTCACCCGCAAGGTTGCTGCCGCCAAGGCCGAACGCACGCGCCATCGTCTCGAACAGGATCTTGCGCGCGCCGGTGTGACGCTCTGCGCCGATCAGGCGGGACAAGCCGCGGTCAAGTTGCGGAAGTTGTTGCCGCCGCCACCGTCGCGCTGAAGTTGCGCCGGCGCGACCTGCGCCTGGGTGTACCGGGTTGCAGCGCATCGGGAGCGGCGGTTGAGCTGCGTTTTGTGGGCAGGCCGCGCTGGCAGTCGCGGCAGTTTGATTGAATTTTGCGGACAGGCCGCGCTGGCGGTCGCGGTACCGCTTTCCAGTTGAAGTCGGGGCCAAATCGACGGCCCCTCCAATTCAACTGGAAAGCGGT
>JANNKR010000342.1:0-14849 GCA_031396395.1 Betaproteobacteria bacterium | reverse complement strand
GGGTACACCTGCCACTTCGTCCGGCCGGGGTGGAAGCTGCCGAAGCGATCGGTCTGACGCCTCGACGGCCCGCCTACCGGTAAAACGCCTCCACCTTCCCCGTGAGCTTGATCAGCAGCGGCTGGCCCTTGCGGTTGACCGTCTTGCCGGCGGGCACTTTGACCCACCCTTCGCTGATGCAGTACTCCTCGACGTCCTTGCGCTCCTTGTCGTTGAGGCGGATGCCGATGGCGTGCTCCATCGCAGCGGCCACGTAGTGGGGGCTGCCCGGGTCCACGGACAGGCGATCGGGCAGGGGTGGGCGTAGGGGGATGTCCGTCATGGGGTGCTCTGGGTTCGCGAATGCTGCGAACTATATCAATTGCCGTGTCGCACGCTGATCGCCCCTATCCACCTCGCACCAGTCGTCGCGGTGCCGCGCTGCGCAAACGCCCGAACCGGAACTGCTGCCGAGCGCAACCTGGCGTGAGGCGCGGGCACTCTCAGGTTCCCGCTCTCGACACGACCGCGCATGCCGCCTATCGCCAGCAGGACCCTGCGCTTTGGCATCACTGAAGCACCTCGTCGGCACGCAGTCGCAGCGACTGTGGGATCGTCAGGCCAAGCGTTCTGGCCGTCCTGCCGTTGATCACGAGTTCGAAGCGCGTCGGCTTCAGCACGGGCAGTTCGGCCGGCCGGGCGCCCTCGAGAACGCGCGCCACGTAGGCGCCTTGTTCGCGCAGCGCGGCCGAGCGGTGCGCGCCATAGCTCATCAGGCCACCGCTGGCGGTGAACTCGCGCCACTCGAAGATGGCCGGCACTGCGTGCCGCTTCGCCATTGCCACCAGCTGCTCGCGCCGGCTGTTGAAGAATGGATCGTTGCACAACATGAGCGCGCCGATCCGCTGCTCTGCGAGGGTCGCGAAGGCCGCATCGATATCGCGCTCGTTGCTGGCACGCAGGAACTGCACCTGCACCTTGGCGGCCAGGGCGGCGACGCGGACTTCGGCTTCGGCAGCCTTGAAGCCGGAGTTGGCCGGGTTGATGAGCGCCGCGATCGTCACCGCCCTCGGCACCATCTCGTGCAGCAGTTGCAGGCGCTTGCCGTTGAGCGAGGCCGTTAGCATGTAGACGCCAGTGGCGTTGCCCCCGGGACGGGCGAGGCTTGCGACGATGCCGGCTTCCGCCGGATCCGCGCCGACCAGGAAAACGATCGGCACCGACATGCTGGCGGCCTTCACCGCCTGAACCACGACCGCGCCGCCATTGGTGGCGATCACGTCGGCGCGGTGGTGCAGCAGCTCGGCCGCCAGCGGAGGCAGGCGATCGGGCTGGTTGTGCGCCCAGCGCTGAAGTATCGTCACGTTGCGGCCGTCCTGGAACCCGGCGCCGGCCAGACCCTCGGCGAAGGCCGCAATGACGTCCGGGATCGGCCCGGTGGCGCCGAGGAAGCCGACCACTGGCGGCGCCGGCCGTTGTGCGCGCGCCTTTAGTGGGGCGAGCATTGATACCGTGGCCGCAGCGCCGGCCAGCGTGATGAGGTTGCGCCGCTTCATTCGATCACCTCGTCGGCGCGTAGCAGCAGCGAGGGCGGGATCGTCAGCCGCATGGCAATGGTCGACCGGAGGTTGATTGCCCGCTCGTAGCGATCGGGCAGAGGTAGGCATGGCGGGTCAGTCATGCGGGCTCTGGGTGCTCGAATTCGGTGAATCCATATCGAATGGACGGGTTCGCTCTGGGCGAAGACGGGACGCCCACTGCAACGGTGAAGCGCCAACACCGCCAGAGCCACGACTAACCAGCATAGTATCCAGCAAATGAGCCCCGCCACCACCGTCGCACCGCCCCCCGAATACGCGAAACAGATCTCGCATGACGAGATGAGCGCGTTGCCGATCCGGCGCTATGAAGGTTCGGTGTACGTCGTCGCAGCACAATCGGAGCTCAAGCCTGCGATGCAGGACATCATGCAGGAACGCGTCGTCGGCTTCGACACCGAGACGCGGCCCGCTTTCCGGCCCGGCGAGAGCTATCTTCCCTCGATCGCGCAGTTCGCCACCGCGAACGCCGTGTATCTGCTGCAGGTCCAGCAGCCTGACCTCTTCGACGCCATGCGGGAGATACTTTCCGCGGAGCACGTCATCAAGACAGGCGTGTCGGTGGCCGACGATTTGCGCAACCTCAAGCGGCTCTTCGAGTTCGACGAGAAGTCGGTGGTGGACCTCGGCAAGGTTGCCAAGCGCCATGGCATGAAGCAGACGGGGGTGCGCAACCTCGCGGGGATGTTCCTCGGGACCCGCATCCCCAAGGGCGCGAAAACGACGAACTGGGCGGCGCGCAGTTTGACGCCGCAGCAGATCACCTACGCGGCTACCGACGCCTGGGCCTGCCGCGAGTTGTATCTCCGCTTCCGGGAGCTGAAGATGGTCGGCTGACCCACGTCCGCGCAGCCGCCTGCACGGCAGGGGTCACAAGAATTGCACCAGTCTTCATGCTCGGCCGGGTTTCGCTTCCTGCGGATGTTATCGCCCCGATTAGAAAAATCAATTTGATCTGGCGGTGCCCGTATCCCAGACTCGATCGATAATCAGCCGTAAGCAACCCAAGGAGAAAGCGATGCCCGACGAAGCGAAGTGCCCGTTCCCGCACGGTGCCGGCAAGCACATCCGCGCTGAAGGTGGCCCCACCAATGCGGATTGGTGGCCCAATCAGCTCAACCTCAAGATCCTGGCCCAGCACTCGTCGCTGTCCAATCCGATGGGCGAGGCGTTCAACTACGCCGAGGAATTCAAGAGCCTCGACCTCCACGCCGTCATCAAGGACCTCCATGCGTTGATGACGGACTCGCAGGATTGGTGGCCCGCGGATTACGGCCACTACGGGCCGTTCTTCATCCGCATGGCGTGGCACAGCGCGGGCACGTACCGCATCGCCGACGGTCGCGGCGGCGCGGGCGCCGGCACGCAGCGCTTTGCGCCGCTCAACAGCTGGCCGGACAACGTGAGCCTCGACAAGGCGCGCCGGCTGATCTGGCCGATCAAGCAGAAGTACGGCCGCAAGATCTCGTGGGCCGACCTGATGATTCTTGCGGGCAATGTCGCGCTGGATTCGATGGGCTTCAAGACCTTTGGTTTCGCCGGCGGGCGCGCGGACGTATGGGAGCCGGACGAAGCCATCTACTGGGGGCCTGAAGGCAAGTGGCTGGATGACCAGCGCTACAGCGGCGACCGCCAGCTTGAAAATCCTCTCGCCGCCGTGCAAATGGGCCTGATCTATGTGAATCCGGAAGGGCCCAACGGCAATCCGGATCCGGTGGCATCAGCGCGCGACATCCGCGAGACGTTCGCCCGCATGGCCATGGATGACGAAGAAACTGTGGCGCTCGTCGCCGGCGGACACACCTTCGGCAAATGCCACGGCGCTGCCAATCCCGGCGAGTACGTCGGTCCCGCGCCCGAAGGTGCGGGCATCGACGAGCAAGGCTTCGGCTGGAGAAATTCATTTGGAACCGGCTGTGGCGTGGATACGATCAGCAGCGGCGTGGAGGGCGCGTGGACCACCAACCCGGTGAAGTGGGACAACAACTACTTCGAAAATCTGTTCGGCTACGATTGGGTCCTCACCAAGGGTCCCGGTGGCGCGCACCAATGGACGCCGAAGGATGCCGCGGCGGCAGGCACGGTGCCCGACGCCCATGACCCCGCGCGGCGCCACGCGCCGATGATGTCCACGGCCGACATGGGCCTGCGCATGGATCCGGCCTACGAGAAGATCGCGCGCCACTTCATGGCCAACCCGCAGGCATTCGCCGATGCCTTCGCCCGCGCCTGGTACAAGCTGACGCACCGCGACATGGGCCCGCGCGCCCGCTACTTGGGCCCGCTCGTCCCGCAGGAAGTGATGATCTGGCAGGACCCCGTGCCCGCCGTGAATCACCCGCAGATCGACGCGAACGATATTGCGACGCTCAAGGCGAAGATCCTCGCCTCGGGACTTTCCATTGCGCAACTGGTGGCCACGGCCTGGGCTTCGGCATCGACGTTCCGCGGCAGCGACAAGCGCGGCGGCGCCAACGGTGCGCGCATTCGCCTCGCGCCGCAAAAGGATTGGGCAGTGAACCAGCCGGCCCAACTGGCGATCGTTCTGCAAAAGCTGGAAGCCATCCAGCAGGACTTCAACCGCGCAACGTCCGCCGGCAGGAAGGTCTCGCTGGCCGACCTGATCGTGCTGGGTGGCTGCGCCGCCGTCGAGGCCGCGGCGAAGAAGGCCGGCGTCGAGGTGAAGGTGCCTTTCTCGCCGGGACGCACGGATGCGTCGCAGGAGCAAACCGATGTGCATTCATTCGCTGTGCTGGAGCCGACCGCGGATGGATTCCGCAACTACGTCCGCACGGGGCAGGAGCGTTCGTCGGCGGAGCAGCTGGTGGATCGCGCCAACCTGTTGACGCTGACCGCGCCGGAGATGACGGTACTGATCGGTGGCATGCGCGCGCTGAATGCCAACGTCGGGCAGTCCGCGCACGGTGTTTTCACCAAGCGGCCTGAAGCGTTGACGAATGACTACTTCGTGAACCTGCTCGACATGCGCACCAAGTGGCAGACGTCCGCCACCGCGGATGGCGTGCTGGAGGGGCGTGACCGCGCTTCGGGTGCCACCAAGTGGACCGGCACCGTCGTCGATCTCGTTTTCGGTTCGAACTCCCAGCTGCGAGCGCTCGCGGAAGTCTATGCGTCAAGCGATGCGCAGCAGGCGTTCGTGCAGGACTTCGTGGCGGCGTGGACCAAGGTGATGAATCTGGATCGCTTCGACCTGGCGTGATGCTGGAAGCCCGGCGTTGGCGCAACTGGGGTCGATGCTAGAAATCGACCCGGTTGGCCTTCACCGCGCTTTCATCCCATTCCAGGCCGACACCGGGCACGTCCGGGATGTGCAGCCGGCCGTCCTTGATGGCGTAGGGCCGCTGCAAGATGGGATCGGCCCAATCCTGCCATTCGAGCCAGTGCGCGGTTTCCGTGACCCGCATCACGTGGGCGGCCACTTCCGGATACAGATGCGTGGACATCGGCACCCCTGCGGCGCCGGCAATGGCCGCTGCTCGCAGCCAACCCGTGACACCACCGATGCGCATGAAATCAGGCATCACGAAATCGCAGGCTTTGCACTGCAGCGCCCGGTACAGGTCGCGCGGACCGTAGAAATTCTCGCCGATCTGGATGGGTGTTTTCAGTTCCGCGGCGAGTTGCGCATAGCCATCCAGATTGTCGTAAACCAGCGGCTCCTCGATCCAGTCGAGACCCAGGCTGTCGATTGCGTGGCACCTTTGCAGCGCTTCGCCGAGGTCCAGTCCCTGGTTGAAGTCGACCATCAGGTGCATGTCGTGGCCGACCGTTTTCCGGACCGCTTCGATCGTTGCCACATCGTCGCGCAAATGGTCGCGGCCCAAACGGAGCTTGAGGCCGGTGAAGCCTCCTTGGTCGCGCAACTCAGGCGCTTCCGCCGCCACCGCTGCCGGCGCCTGGAGCCACAAGCCGTTGCTGTTGTACGCGAGAACGGGGCCGACCGAACCGCCGAGGAGCACGCAAAGCGGCACGCCCGCCGACTTGGCCAGCGCATCCCAGGCAGCCATGTCGAGCCCGGCAACCGCGATCATCGAGATGCCCTGGTAGCCCACGAAATGCAGCGACTTGCGCGCCAGTGCATAGAGTTCAACCGGCGCCAACGCGTGACCCTTCAGCATGTCACCAAGATCGTGCAGCGCCGGGATCAGGTACTTCATCGTTTTGAGCGTGTACGGCTCGAGGTAGCTGCGGCCGACGATGCCCTCCTCCGTTTCGAGGTCGATCAGGATCAGGGGCCATTCCGTGATGGTGGCGATGCGCGCCACCACGGGTCGCTTTAGTTTCAGCACCACCGGCCGCGCCCGCAGGCTCCTGAACGTCAATGGCGAAGAACGCACTACCGCTGCTCGCTTGCTGGCATTCATGGGCTTCCCCAGGCAACGAGAATGAGCTATATTATATAGACCAGTCTATATAGAAAATCAAGCATGAGCCGTTCTGCCGCCGTTGCCACGGCCCCCGGTACCCGCGACAAGCTGATCGAAGCCGCCATCACGCTGATGCGGCGCTCGGGGTTGTCGGGTGCGGGCATCAACGAAGTCGTCCGCGCCAGCGGCGCGCCGAAGGGCTCCGTCTATCACTTCTTTCCCGACGGCAAGCAGCAACTCGTCGAGGAAGGGCTCGCGCAGTATTCGGAGCGCGTCGTGGCGTTCATTGACCTGAATCTGTCGCGCAAGCGCAAGCCGGGCGACAAGGTCAAGGCGCTGTTCAACGCGTTTGCCGAACGCATCGAGCAGGGTGAGTTCCTGCACAGCTGTCCCGTCGGGACCGTTTGCCTCGATCTCGATGCCGATCTCGAAGTTCTGCGCGTCGTCGTGGCCAACGCGTTCGACCAGTATGTGCACGCGATCGAGGCTCACTTCCCGTTCGACGATCGGCGGCGAGCGAGGTCCTTTGCGGGCCTGCTGCTCACGGCCATCGAGGGCGCCTATATTCGCGGTCGCGCCGAACGCTCTAGCAAGCCGTTTCGCGAGGCCGGGGCATGGCTCGCTGAATTGGCGGAAGGCGCGGCGGCCCGGTAGGTCGATTGGTCGCACGACACCGATCAAGCCAATTCGTCGGCAAGGCGATGATTGACGTCGCGGTGCTGGGCCTCATCCGCGCGGACCGCGACGATGACGTCCCGCAAACGCGCGTCCGGCCCAAGTTTCCAGTAGTCAATGGCAATCCGCGGCGCAGCTACGTTGGCAAGGGTGCCGTTGTCCACCTCGGCCAGATACTCCGTGTAGCTATAGATCGCTTCTTCCTCGAAGTAACCCGTCACGCGATGCGCGGTCGTGGGCGACAACAGGTAAAGCAGAAAGTAGGCGTTGTAGAAGATACCCTGAGCCAGCAGTATCAGCAGGCGCTCGAACGCCGAAGGCGCGGCGATGTGCAGGAAGGTCATCAGATGCATGCGCTCGTTCTCCGCTTCCTCCAGGAGAATGTGGATCCGGCCGTGATCGCCTTCCATGCGCCGCAGTGAACGCAGATGCTGCAAGGCGCCACCCACCATCCCCGGGACGGCAGCAACGGTCTCCAGTACGACTGCGCGATGGCCATACCGGCGGGCGAAGAAAGTGTCGGCGAAAAACCGCAGGGCCTTGGTGAACGCATAGGCAAAGCGGTCGGAAAGCCCTTTTGGCGCGTGGTGTAGTTCGAGCGGTGGCGTTACCGGCATACTGAGGTGTCCGTAGAGGGGAAAGCGACCTGCCTCCATCATCCACCTCCCCTCGATGAAGTAAAGTACGCAAGCGCACATTGCCGACGGACCCTGGCCCACGAAATCGTGATCGCCCGCGCGTTCGAGCAGGCTGTTTCGAGAGGCCGGGGCAAGGCTCGCTGAATTGGCGGAAGGCGCGGCGGCCTGGAGCAGGGTAATGAACCTCGATCGCTTCGACCTGGTTCGCCAAGAACGCAAAATCAGGTCAAACTGAAGTCGAAATCAATCTTTCATCCACCGGAGGCCAAGATGACTCACGCGTCAATGCTCAAAGCAAGACGGCAGCACCAGAAAACCAGGAAACTTCTCGACGTCGCTGAAAAGCAGGCCAAGCACCTGGCGAAGCTGGCCTTGGCAGGGCCGGTCGTGAAGAAGGAAAAGGTCAAGAAGGAAAAAGTGAAGAAGGAAAAGGTCGTCACGGAAAAGGTGAAAAAGGTCAAGCTGACCGCGGAGGAGCTTGGCAGGCAAGACTCGAAGAAGAGCAGTGCGGGCGCCGGGAAAAAGGGCGCCGCCTAGTCTTTGCAGGGTCGGAAACCGCGCGCTGCCGCTGACGGAGCGTGCGGTGCCTTCCTTCAGGCGATCGAGCGCCTGCGTTGCGGTGTAGGCGGGTCGGGCGTGGGTGGTCACGATCAGAACGCCGCCACGCGCTGCACGATCCAGAAGCTGGCAATGCCGCCGATGGCGTAGGGCGGCAGGCGCCACAGCCACGACGGCGGGGCAAACTTCACGCGACGCGCGCTCCAGCGCCCGGCGGCCATGACCGCGAGCACCACCGCGATGAAGATCAGCTGGCCGATCTCGACGCCGACGTTGAAGAACAAGAGCGCCATGGGAATCGACAGCGGCGGCAACCCCACCTCCGCCAGCGCGCCGGCAAAGCCAAGACCATGCAGCAGGCCGAACGTGAACGCAACGATCCATGGGTAGCGCTGCGTCAGCCCCGGCCGGCCCTGCCGCGCATGCACGATCTCGCCGGCCACGAAGACAATCGACAGCGCGATGATGGCCTCGGCCGGCGGACCCGGTACGTGGACCCAGCCGAGCGTCGCCGCGAACAGCGTCAGGCTGTGCGCAACCGTGAATGCGGTGATCGTGACGATGAGTCGACGCGTGCCCTGCACCAGGATCACCAGCGCGAGCACGAACAGCAGGTGGTCGAAGCCAGTCAGGATGTGTTCGATGCCAAGCACGGTGTAGGTCTGCGCGACCTCGAATGGGCCGGGGCTGGCGGTCACGACAAAGCGCGGCTCCACCGGCAGGACACGGGCCACCTGCGTCGTGCCGTCGCTGCGCTCGACGCGCACCAGCACGTCGATGCGGCTGGCGGACAGGTTGGGGAACTCGATCGCCTTGCCCGCAAGTCCGCCTTCCGCGCGCAGGCGCCAGCGCTGCACCGCCGTCCCCGCCGCGTAGCTGCTGCGCACGGGTGCCATCACCTCGGTGCCGGCCGGAAACACCGGGCGCAGCTTGAGCGTGGTTGACTCGTCGAGCGCCGGCAGTTTCCACAGCACGTCGTACGTCACGACGTCGACCTGGCGCAGCTGCAGGTACGCGGGGCGGAACTCGTCGGCGGCGGCCGGCAGCGCCGTGCACAGTGCCAGCGCGAAAACCACCGCCAGACGATGCAGCATCGAGATCATCGCGCGGCGACCGGCGGAACGTTCTTCGCCTCGATCACGATCTCGTACTGGCTGCGCAGCTTCTTGTAGCTGTCGGATAGCGACGCCACGCGACGCTCGCTTTCCCATTCGCGCGCGACCGCGGGGCGCACCTCGGCCAGCGGCGGCACGACGGAGGGCGTACGCGCGGTAACGCGCACGAGATGCTGGCCAAAGCCCGAGCGCACGGGTCCTGCCCATTCGTTCAGCGGCAGCTTCGCGAGGTCGGCTGCAAGTCCGACGCCGAAGTCGCGCGCGGCGAGGTCAAGCGGCATGTTCACCGCGCGCGGCGGTAGCATCGACGATTGCCCGTGGCGCGCGGGGTCGACGCCGCGCGCCGCGGACGCCCGCGCCACCTCCACCTCTGCGGCGGTCGCTCTGGCCGGCAGGAAGATCTGCTCGAAGCTGACCGTGCCCGGCCGCGTGAAGCGATCGGCATGTCGTGCCAGATAGGCCTGCAGGTCGCCGTCGGTCGGCGCATCCCGGGCCAGCTGTTCCTCGGCGACGACTTCAAGCTTTTGCCGCACGCGGCGCTTGATGACCGGATCGTCGCGGTCGAGGCCGAGTGCGGCGCCTTCCCGATACAGGATCTCGTCGCGGACATACGCTTCGACGAGCCCGGCGAGTTCCTGCTCGACGGGCGGCCGCTGCCAGCGCGCCTGATGCTCGCGGGCCAACGCGTCGACAACCCCCTGGGTCACCACGATGCGCGTGCTGTCATTGCCACGCGGCGCGACGAGGCCATAAGCCACGAAGATCGCGACGCCGATCAGCAGGAAGTGCAGGACCGGTTCGCGCAACAGCTTATGGATCATCGGGCGGAATTTTGCAGGAGGTGCACCTGGCCTGCAACGGCCTCGCTGGCCACGGGTATCAAGTCATCACTTCGGCGTGTACCAGATCGGCGAGGTGAACGCGCGTTCCTGCGTGGTCATCGGGACGTTCGGGGCCATCTTCACCTTGAAGTATGCGGCGTCGTAGGCCGTCCAACGCGGCGTGGGAATCTCCAGCACGCGCACGTAGTAGAAGGCGCGCAGCGCAGGATCGAACTCCGGGTCCTTCCACACGCCGATCAGCTCGGGCGCGCCAATGCTGTTGGTCCACGTGGCACGCGCGACATCCACGGTGTTGCCAACCGGTGTCAGCTTACCGTTCAGGATCTTGCGTCTTTGCGTATCGCTCCAGACGACGTCGAAGATCTTCTCGTGCGTCTTGCCGGCCTTGTCGACCCAGCCCTTGATTACCTGGATGCGGTCGAGGTTGCCGGTCTTCGGGTCCTTGAGCGCGGCGACCAGGAAGGTCGGTGCCTTGCCAGCGGGCGCAGCCGGCAGGTCCGCGCCCATCGGCACGCCTTTGGCATAGCCGGCCACGGCTGGAGAGCGCGAGATGTCGTCGGCGCTGAAGTCATAACCGCCAAAGAAGCGAACCACCATGTGCGGCCCGCTCGTTCCGTAGGTTTCGCGCCGTTTCATGGCGTCCCACAGTTCGGCGCGCGTGTTGCCGGTGGCCCAGACCGCGGTGCGCCCGGCCGCCGTCAGCTCCCAGCCCTTGATGACCCGATCGCCGAACTTCATCGCGTCCTCGTCCCAGCGGTCGGCGCGCGGCTCGGCGCTGGGGAACTTGGCGAAGTAGTTGTCTTCCTCCGCGGCGGTGAGGCCGTTGTGCGTGTCGGTGGCGGCGGACATGCCGTACTTGAAGGGGTTCGCGCCGGTGTCCTGCTCGACCTTCATGCCGTTTTTCAGCGCCTCGCGCGCGTACTCGTACTGGATCATCTCTGGTTTCTTCGGCGCCAGCACCAGGTTGCCGCGATCCCACAGCTCGTAGTTCTTGGCGAACTCGTCCGTCACGGACAGCGACGGGTGCGATTCGCTTTGGCCCTTCATCTGGATGGCCTCGAACAGCGGCTCCCATTTCTGCCGCTCATCCGCCCACGCCTTGGTCAGCGGTGCGCCCGCAAAGGTCTTCACCTCGAACATCCGGCCGTTGGACAGGTTGCCATTGTGTGGGATGGCCAGCATCTTGCCGCCGGTGGTCTTCTCCCATTCCGTCATCCACTTCCACAGATCCTCGGGGTTCTCGCTCTGGAACGTGGTGTACGGAAGAACGCGATCGGCCTTGTCCTTGCCGTCGCGGTAGATCACGTTGCGGTGAAGGTTGTCGCCACCACCCGCGTTGGAGGTCCACTCGTAGCCGATCAGCGTGGTGAAGCGTCCGGGCTCGTTGTACTTCTCCGCAATCGCCGTGTTCTTCAGCCACACGGTCTTCGCGAACTTCGGGTCCATCACCAGCGGCGGCAGCTTCTTGGTCGCCTGCGCGTTGATCAGCTCCATCGTGGCTTTCATCGCCTCGGCCGGGCCGGCGGCGAACATGTCGTGCCACTTCTTGATTGTCGGGTCGGCCATCATCTCGGCGTTGCCGCCCTTGATCTCCGAGATCACACCCATACCGTCCGAATGGTCGGCGATCACCACCCAGTCGAGTGGCGTGCCGAGCTTGACGGGCTGGCCGCTGGTCGACACCACCTGCTCGCCGCGCGCAAAGCGCGTGGCTTCTTCCGGTCCGAGTGTTGCGCCCGAGCCGCCGGCGTCGGCCGACCACGCGGTGTGCACATGCGAGTCGCCGAAATAGGGGCGATCCGGGTAGCGCCGCCCTGCGTAGGGTGAGTAGCCGGGTTCCTTGTGGAATTTGCTGGGGTCGGCGGGCTGCACATCGCCGAGGTCCGCGGACATGCTGCCCGCACCCGTCGATGCGCCACCCAGTTGCACGGTTTCGGTGGCCTCCGTTGCGGACTTGGCTGCCGGCGTGGCGGACTGTGGCGCAGGGGCCGTCGCCTTGGCTGCAGGCGCGGCAGACTTGACCGCAGGATCGGGACTGGGCCCGCAGGCGGCCACCAGGATCGCCGCCATCGCGACCAGCCATCGATTCAGGTTCAGGTAGCGCATCGGTGAACTCCGTGGATATGTTTACGCGGGCGTAAGCCGCGCCGCACCGAAGGCGACAGCGTTCTTCAGGTGCATGCTCACGCAAAAAAGCAATCTTAGCTCAAGGAACCGCACGACATCCAACGCAGTGGCAACGCTTCGTCACCGAAAACGTAGCCTGTCGCAAGAGTTCATCGGAAGCGCCGATGGTTGGCCCGGATTGAAGCGCACGTACCGGCCGGTCAATCTATGTCTGGAAGTGCTCACGCACCTTGGCCGCAATCTGGGGCGGGGTCATCTTGTCGACCGTTTCAACCACGATAAGGTGGCCGCCCAGCCGTTTGCCCGCGAGGCGTTTTTCGAACTCGCCCTTGGCTTCACCCGGTCCAAAGACCAGGATGGACTCCGCGTCACGAACTTGCGCGATCACCTCGTCATAGTAGTGGTTGAGGTGCACCGCGAATTGCCTGTCCCGCTGGTTGTCGGCCGCGCCGTCTGCCGGCCGGTTACCGCCGGAGAATCGGACATGCTGCTCCATGCCCGATTCGATTCGACGCGTTTCCTCGCCGGCATCGCCGACAAACACTAGGAACGCTTCCCGGTGATCGATCCACAAACCCACGTTGCGTTTCATGCTTACCTCCGTTCAACCCCGGCATCCATCCACGCCACTGCCATGAGCGCGCGGTTGACATGCGTCAATACGGCATCTCCGCATCGCGCTATCTTCAACATAGTACTGAGGATGCGGCGCCGCAAGCCGCATTGAATTGGAGGTTGACCATGATCAAACCTGTCCAGGTTGTATTTCATGGTGTCGAGCGTTCCGATGCGGTCGAAGAACATGTCCGCGACAAGGTCGCCAAGCTCGAGCACCTTTATCCCGAAATCAGTGGTTGCCGGGTCACGATCGGGTTGCCGCACAATCGCCAGCAGCAAGGCAAGCACTTTGACGTGCACGTCGAGCTTGCGGTCCCGGGCAAGGAGTTCATCGTGAATCGCGCGCCGGGGCAGGAGGACATGTACGCCGCGTTGCGCGATGCCTTCGACGCCGCGAAGCGGCAACTGGATGACCACGCACGCGCGCAACGCGGCGAGGTCAAGCACCACGACGAATGAATATTTTGATGTTTGCTTTTACGCTTTGTCCCCGGCAGAGGTCCACTGAGCATTGGCTCCTGGCGCGCAAGTCCGGGGGTGTGGAAGCGCCGCGACCATGATGCAGCCCGAGTGCTTCATTGCCTATGCGCCACGGGGCGGCGGACTGTTGTGCGCGGTGACCTACATCGCCGACGAAAGGAACGTGTCGGGCTGGTTCATCGGGCTCAAGGACTATGCCTATCCGGCGGCCTACTTCAGGATCGAAAACTTCTTCTCCCCCGGCGCGAAGCGCTTCTACACGACGAAGGGATCGGACGTCTACGGCGGCTGGCGCTTCGACTACGCGAAAAACACGCCTGAACTGGATGCGCCGATTCCGGTGGACGATGCGTTATGCCATCAGCTCGACCAACTGGAGGACATCATCGCCGCCGAATGGCTGATCTTCGCCGAGGACAAGCGCTTCGAGGTGGACAAGGCCGCATACGCGGCCGAAGACCTGCCAGCAGGGGAAGTGGTGCTGGTCCATCACAACAAGCTCGTCAAGTTCGATCGCGACAAGCCAGTGTGGACGTTTTACTCGCACGGCTTCAACGACGAGGTGCTGAACTACCTGACGCCGCGCTGGCCGCTCGACTACGGCGCGGAGTGACTTTGATGGCTTCCGGAGGTGTTTGCCGACATGGGCTTGACCTGTGGCCTGAGCTAGACTAGACTTAGTCAACTCACACCAAGGTCGCCATGGGTACTGTCAACGTCTACGACGCCAAGACCCACCTGTCACAGCTGCTCGACAAGGCCGCATCAGGCGAGGACGTTGTCGTTTGTCGCAACGGGAAACCGGTGGCACGCATCACGCGCCTCGAAAGTGGCAAGCGTCCCATCAAATTCGGCGTGCTGAAGGGAAAGCTCCGCGTAGCCGATGACTTCGATGCGCCCCTTCCGGACCACATCCTCGCCGAATTCGAGGGTCGCTGATGCGGCTGTTGCTCGACACCCATATCGTATTGTGGGCGCTGGCGGGTCATGCGCGCCTCCCGGGCGAAGCGAAGCGCCTTATCAAGGGCGCCGATGCGGTGTACGTGTCGGCAGCATCGGTGTGGGAAGTTGCCATCAAGCAACGGCTCGGCAAAATCAGGGTCAGCCCCAGCGACTTGTTGGCGGGTATCGAGGAGGCCGGATTCATCGAACTGCCCGTACGCTCGGTCCATGCCGCGCGGGTGGCTGAACTCGAACTCATCCATACAGACCCGTTCGACCGCTTGCTGGTTGCGCAAGCGATGGTCGAGCCGCTGCAGCTGCTTACCGTGGACGCGATGCTCGGGCAATACACCGACCTCGTGACCGTCATCAGCTGAAGGTGGCTCGTCGCCAGCGCCGCCTATTGCAAGGCGGCCGATAGCAGCGATGAAGGGTTCATGCCGCTTGTTGCCCAATTTCAAAGTTGGACATTCGCTCCAACGCGCGCACCATGGCCGAATGGTCCCACGCCTTGCCGCCATGCGCCACGCAGGCGTTGAAAAGCTCCTGCGTGGTGGCGGTATTGGGCAGCGCCACCCCCAGGGCGCGCGCGCTTGACAACGCCAGGTTCAGATCCTTCTGGTGCAGCTCGATGCGAAAACCCGGGTCGAATGAACGCTTGATCATGCGCTCGCCATGCACTTCCAGAATCCTGGAAGATGCAAACCCACCCATCAGCGCCTGGCGCACACGCAATGGATCGGCACCCGCCTTGGCGGCAAACAACAGCGCCTCGGCCACTGCTTCAATGGTCAGCGCCACAATGATCTGGTTGGCTACTTTGGCCGTCTGGCCGTCACCATTGCCCCCCACCAACGTTATGTTCTTGCCCATCAGTTCAAACAGAGGC
>JANNKR010000280.1:0-13875 GCA_031396395.1 Betaproteobacteria bacterium | reverse complement strand
GGGCTCGAGGCACGCATCACATCGATACTGCGCCTTGCAGGCCGTCGAGCCGAACTGGGAAACGAGACGCGTGCGCGGCGACGCGCAGCGCGGGCACGCCACCGTCACGTCAGCGCGGCGCAGCGGGCTGATGCCGGTGACGTCAATCCGGGCGACGCGCAGATGCGGCGGCGCGATGCCGAAAGCCGCCAGCCGGAGTTTCCCTTCCGGCGCAATCCAGTCGGTGGTCCACGGCGGCGCGAGCTGCGTCACCAGTTCCACCTCGGCGATTCCGATCGCAGCCATGCTCTCGCGCACCAGCGTGGCGATCATTTCCGTGGCCGGGCAGCCGGAATACGTGGGCGTGAGCACCACGCGTACGCGCCCGTCGTTTTGCTGCACGTCGCGGACGATGCCGAGCTCGACGATGGAAATGACGGGGACCTCTGGATCGGGCACCGTGGACAACGCGTTCCAGAGCGCGGCGCTGGAAATGGGTGCGCGAGGCATTGACGCAGGAAGCGTGGGGCTGCGCGAGGCTGAAGCCTCGCCTACGGATCGATGCCTAGGCGCGCCTGTAGGCGAGGCTTCAGCCTCGCGCCGCGCCGCACTCACCACTGCGCCCCGGGATGCGCGCGCGGCAGATGCTGCATCTGTGCCAGCAAGTGCCCCAGGTGCTCCGTGTGCACACCCTGCCGACCACCACGGCCATTGCCGCCCTGCATCCACTCGCCCGTCGGACGGGTCAGCGTGGCTTCCGCCAGCACCGCATCGACCGCCTGCAGCCACGGCGCGCGCAACGCCGGCGCATCCGCCGCCAGCCCCGCGTCCAGCAGCACGCGGTCGACGGCATCCAGCGTGAACATCTCACCGGTATACGGCCACAATGCATCAAGCGCGCGCTGCATGCGACGCTTCGATTCCGCCGTGCCGTCGCCCAGCGTGATCACCCATTCCGCGCTGCGCTGCACGTGGTAGGCCACTTCCTTCACCGCCTTGGCGGCGATCCCGGCCACCCGCGGATCGGTGGACGCGGTCAAACCGCGCAGCAGCAGCAGGTGCGCCTGGTCGAAGTAGAACTGGCGCGCCATCGTCATCGCAAAGTCGCCGTTGGGCATCTCGGCCAGCTGCAGGTTGCGATAGTCGCTGCCGTCGCGCAGGAAGGCCAGCTCGTCCTCGCTGCGGCCCTTGCCGCGCAGGCGCGCCTCGACTTCGCCGGCGTAGGAAAGCCACAGCCGTCCCTGGCCCAGGAGGTCGAGCCCGACGTTGGTCAGCGCGATGTCCTCCTCCAACACCGGACCGTGGCCGATCCATTCGCCCAGGCGCTGCGCGAACACGACATCCGTGTCGCCCAGGCGCAGCAGGTATTCGAACAACGCTTCGTCGTGGCTCATGTAAGTCTGGCCCGGCGTCAGATGTGCTTGACGCCGTCGGGCATCGGAAAGAACGTGGGGTGCCGGTAGACCTTGTCGTTGGCCGGCTCGAACAGCGCCTCGCGATCGCCCGGGCTGGTGGCCACGACGTCGCTCGACTTCACCACCCAGATCGACACGCCCTCGTTGCGCCGCGTGTAAACGTCACGCGCGTTGCGCACCGCACTTGGGGCATCGGGCGCGTGCAGGCTGCCGACGTGCTTGTGTGCCAGGCCATGTTGCGACCGGATGAAGATTTCCCATAGCGGCCATTCAGCGGACATCGATGTCTCCCTTGCAATGATTCGTCGGGCCATGCAATGAACCGGCCATGGGCCAGGTCCTGTGCCCTCCCAAAGGCTGCCTCACCTGCGACGTCAAGCGGCCGCCTGCGCCAGTCGAGCGGCACGCTTGTCCGCGTGCGCCACGGCCGCATCGCGCACCCAGGCGCCGTCGTCCCACGCCTTGACCCGCGCAGCGATGCGCTCGCGGTTGCACGGACCGTTGCCCTTCAGCACGTTGTGAAATTCGCTCCAGTCGATGGCGCCGAAGTCGTAGCGCTCGCGTTGCGCATTCCACTTGAGGTCGGGATCCGGCATCCGGATGCCCAGGTAGTCGGCCTGCGGCACCGTCTGGTCGACGAAGCGCTGGCGCAATTCGTCGTTGGACAGGAGCTTGATCTTCCACTGCGCCGATTGCGCGCTGTGCACGCTGTCGGCATCCGGCGGCCCGAACATCATCAGCGAAGGCCACCACCAGCGGTTCAGCGCATCCTGCGCCATCGCCTTCTGCTCTCGCGTGCCGGCGCACAGCTTCAGGAGGATGTCGTAGCCCTGCCGCTGGTGAAACGATTCTTCCTTGCAGATGCGCACCATCGCGCGCGCATACGGTCCATACGAGCAGCGGCACAGCGGGATCTGGTTCATGATCGCGGCGCCATCCACCAGCCAGCCGATGGCGCCGATGTCGGCCCACGTCAGCGTCGGGTAATTGAAGATCGACGAATACTTGCTCTTGCCCGCGTGCAGGTCGGCCACCATCTGGTCGCGCGAGACGCCGAGCGTTTCCGCGGCCCCGTACAGGTACAGGCCGTGCCCGCCTTCGTCCTGCACCTTGGCCATCAGGATGGCCTTGCGCTGCAACGACGGTGCGCGTCCCACCCAGTTGCCTTCAGGCAGCATGCCTACGATCTCGGAATGCGCGTGCTGCTGGATCTGCCGGATCAGCGTGCGGCGGTAGGCATCGGGCATCCAGTCCTTGGCCTCGACCTTGATGTCCGCGTCGATGCGATCCTGGAATGCGCGCTCCTCCGGCGACATGTCCTGCCGTTGCCGCACGTCTTTCAAGCCGGTCTCGACCAGTTGGGCGTACATCGTGGATCTCCTCGGGACGGGCTGCTCCAGTGGTGCAGCCAGTCCGGCATTATGATACAGTTTTACGATGCGTCAAGTAACTTCTGTATCACGATTGTCGGCGGTGGCGACACGACCCGCCCCGAGCGGTGGCGCGGACGACGTCGTCGCCCGCTGGATCCGGCGTGCATTGGCGGCCGAACCGCCGCGGGCGAAGTCGCTGATCGTCACGGTGTGGGGCGATGCGTTGGCGCCCCACGGCGGGGCGGTCTGGCTCGCCGGCCTCATCCGGCTGATGGCGCCGTTTGGCATCAATGAGCGTTCCGTGCGCACCAGCGTCTTCCGCCTCGCGCGCGACGGCTGGCTCGACGCAACGGCGGTGGGCCGGGTCAGTCGCTATGCGCTGACGCCGGAAGGCGCGCGACGCTTCGACGACGCGCACCACCGCATCTACGACCGGCCGCAGGAGGATTGGGATGGTGCGTGGGACCTCGTGCTGGCGGATCGCGTGCCATCGCCATTGCGCGCGTCGCTGCGCGAGGAATTGCACTGGGCGGGCTACGGCGAACTGGGCACCACGACGTTCGTGCGGCCGCGGCTGACGGGCCAGGCGCTGCCCTCCATCCTGGGCGCGCGTGGCATTGCCAACGTGGCGATCGTTACGCAGGCCACCGATGTCGCAGGTCGGACCCCGCTGGCGGCCGCGACCGGCGAAGCGTGGAACCTGGCGTCACTCGCCACCGACTATCGCCGGTTCCTGCAGCACTTCGGCACCGTGATCGAGCGCTTCCGCAGCGGCACCGCACACGATCCGGCGCAATGCTTCGTCGTGCGCACCCTGCTCGTCCATGCGTATCGGCGAGTGCTGCTGCGCGACCCGCTGCTGCCGATGGCCCTGCTGCCGATGGATTGGCCGGGAGCCGCCGCCTACGCGCTGTGCCGCGACTTCTATCGGCTGACCCACACCAGTGCCGAACGCCACCTTGCGGCCACGCTGGCCACGCCCGACGCCGCGCTGCCGCCGGCCAGCGCCGCGTTCCGTTTACGCTTCGGCGGCCTCGCGCCGGCGTGAAAAAAGCCGCCGGCGCATGGCGCCAGCGGCTTCGTCCTGCGGATACTGCCGACGGATCAGCGGTCGCGCGTGGGCTTGCGCGCAAACGTGCCGCCACCCCGATGCTCGCCGTGCGAGGCGGGCTTGCCACCACGCGCGCCGGCGGGTGCCGGGTGCCAGGTACGACCGCGAGCGGCAGGCTTGGCGCCGAAACCGGGGCGCCGGTTCGGCGCATCGTGCGTGGCGCGGGCGCGCGGCTCGAGGCCGGGAATCACATGCGCGGGAATGGTGGCGCCGGTGAAACGCTCGATCGTGCGAATGGTGCCGCGTTCGGCATGGTTGGCAAACGACACCGCCACGCCGCTGGCACCCGCGCGGCCGGTGCGGCCGATGCGGTGCACGTAGTCTTCGGCCTGGCGCGGCAGGTCGAAGTTGATCACGTGCGAGAGTCCGGGGACATCGATGCCGCGCGCGGCGACGTCGGTGGCCACCAGCGTGCGGACGCTGCCGCGCTTCAAGTCGGCCAGCGTGCGATTGCGCTCGCGCTGGTTCATGTCGCCGTGCAGCGCGGCGGCCGCGTGGCCCTCGCCCTGCAGCTTGACCGCCAGCGCTTCGGCATCGCGCTTGGTGGCGATGAAGACGATGCTCTGCCGCATCGCGACGTCGGCCAGGAGGTAATCGAGCATCTTGTACTTGTGCGAGCGGTCGTCCGCGAAGTGCACGCGCTGCTCGATCATCAGCGGCGCCGCGTCTTCCGCCTTGACATCGACCCGTACCGGATCGCGTGTGAGCTTGGCGGCCAGGCGACCCATGGCGCCGTCGAAGGTGGCGGAAAACAGCACGGTCTGGCGCGTAGTCGGCGTCAGCGCGCAGATGCGCTCGACGTCGTCGATGAAACCCATGTCGAGCATGCGGTCGGCCTCGTCCAGCACCAGCACCTGCAATTGCGACAGGTCGATGCGGCCGCGGTCGAGATGGTCGAGCAACCGGCCCGGCGTGGCGACCAGCAGGTCGACGCCGCGCGCGAGCTGGCGGTTCTGCACCGGATACGGCGCGCCGCCGTACAGGCAGACCACGCGCTGGCGCAGATGCTGGCCGTAGCGCACGGCCTGTTCCGCCACCTGCTGTGCCAGTTCGCGCGTGGGGGCCAGCACCAGCACGCGCGGCTGGGTGGCCATCCGGTGCTTGGGCGCCGGCAGCGAGGGCGTGGTCGACAGCATGTGCAGCGCGGGCAGAACGAACGCGGCGGTCTTGCCGGTGCCGGTCTGGGCCGAGCCGATCACGTCGCGACCTTCCAGCAACGGCGGAATGGTCTGCGCCTGGATCGGCGTGGGCGTGCCATAGCCACAGGCGGCGAGCGCCGTCTGGAGCGCGGGAGCGAGGTTCAATTCTGCAAACGTCATGTTTTTTTCCAAGATCAACGCATCGCCGCGCACCGCTTCGGGCGCGCAGGGCGACAACGCAACTACCGGGCAGGCGCGCAACGACGCGGCTTGCACCAAGAGAAATCCGGATGGAGAACGGGCTTTAGACCTGGCGGAAAGCGCTGCCGGCGAAGTGCCGACTTCTACGCTGTTGCCATGTCCGCGCCTGGCCGTGACCGGGTCGACATTGCTGCCATCGTCGCTAACCGGAAACTGCCGCCGGACGGTGATGCCGCTACCGTCGGGACGGGCCCCGCGCGGAAGGCGAGGCCGGGATGATTAGGTTTCGATGAACTGTTGCCGCCACGCCCGAGGGCAAGGCAACAACTGAGCCTGAGAGTGCAAATCAAGCTGCAAGATATTGATTGTAGCAGCAATTTGGCCGCCAAGGCAAGCTTCTTGTTGCAGTGCAAACCGGGCGTCAAACCTTGGGGCTCACGTGCAGCCTGTGTGCCATTGGAGCGTTTCGCCAACGGGCCATCGGTACGCATCGCCGGTGTGCAATTGGCGCGCTTCGCCAACACGCTATTGGAGCGCATCGCCAAGTCGTCGGCCGCGCTGGTGGGCGGGGGACCGCTTTCCAGTTGAATTGGAGGGGCCGTCGATTTGGCCCCGACTTCAACTGGAAAGCGGTCCCGCGACCGCCAGCGCGGCCTGCCCGCAATTCCGACTCACGATTTTGACGCGCACGCCCATCAGGCATCGTCGTCGAAATCGTCGTCGTCGTCCTCCTCCTCGTCGTCATCCTCGTCATCATCGAAGTCGCCGTCGTCCGGCTCGCCGATGGGGATCGGCTCGTCCAGACCTTCCAGCGACTTCGCGAGGAGGAACACGGCGCGATGCTTACAGCGGCGGGATCCGCAGGACCTGGCCCGGATAGATCTTGTCGGGATGGCTCAGCATCGGCTTGTTGGCCTCGAAGATCACCATGTACTTGTTCGGATCGCCGTAGTTGGCCTTCGATATCTTCGACAGGTTGTCGCCCGACACGACGGTGTACCAGGTGGCCTCCGGCTCGGACAGGTCGACCGACATCATGTTGTTGACCGAGCCCACGCCCGCCACATTGCCGCAGCAGAGGACGATCTTTTCCATCGTCGCCTGGTCCGGCGCGACCCCGAACACGGATACCGTCGACGACGCGCCATCGAAAGTCACCGTCAGGCCGGTGGCCGACAGGTTCTGCGCCTTGATGTAGTCCAGAATCGCATCGCCCGCAGCCGCGTTGGCTGCCGCGATCTTCGCCTCGTCCTGCGGCGCCGCCTTGACCTCGGCCATCGCGGCCTGCGCCTGTCCACGCCCGAAGAGCTTCTCGCCCGCTTCTTTCATAAAACTCATCAGTCCCATTGCTGCTCCTTGTTGATGTTGAGTGCTGCCTCGTGGCCGAACCCCGCGGCACGCGCCGCCCACGTCCGACACCCGTCGAGCTTACACCCGCCGACGGATCCGGTTGGGTTGCGCCGGTACGACGATAGGGTAATCTTGACGCATGACAATCCTGCGTACCCTTGCTCTGCGCGTGCTGCTCGCCATCCTGGTCGCGGGCCTCGCCGGCGGCTGCCTGCCGATCGGATTCCGCGGCTCCTCCCTGTACACGCCCGGCGCCACGGCCCCGCCGGACGTCTGAAGCGCGGTCAGTCCGACCCGGTTACCGGGATCGCCCGCACGGACAACACGCCTTCGATGCCGGCGATCGCGTCGATCACGCCCGGCAGCACGGCGCTGTCGACGTCGACCAGCGTGTACGCCATCTCGCCGCGCGACTTGTTCACCATGTTGTGGATGTTGAGCCCCGCCTGCGCCATGGCCGTCGACATCTGGCCCAGCATGTTGGGTACGTTGGCATTGGCGATCGCCAGCCGGTAAGGCGACTCGCGCGGCATTTCCACGTTGGGGAAATTGACGGCGTTGGCGATGTTGCCGTGCTCCAGATAGTCGCGGACCTGGTCGACCACCATGATCGCGCAATTTTCCTCCGCCTCGGCCGTGGATGCGCCCAGATGCGGGAACGCCACGACGCCGGGCACGCGCAACAGTGCCGCCGACGGAAAGTCGCACAGGTAATATTTCAGTCGCTTCGATGCCAGCGCCTCCGTCACGGCGTCTTCGCTGACGATGCCTTCGCGCGAGAAGTTGAGCAGCACGGTACCCGGCTTGACCAGAGCCAGCCGTGGCGCGTCGATCAGGTTGCGCGTGACGGGCAATAGCGGCACGTGCAGCGTGATGAAGTCGGACTGCTTCAGCACCTCGTCCACGCTGTGCGCGCGGCGCACGCTGGAGGGCAGTCGCCACGCCGCGTCGACGGTGATCTCGGGGTCGAAACCCACCACTTTCATGCCGAGCTTGATCGCCGTGTCGGCCACCAGGCACCCGATGGCCCCCAGCCCGACGATGCCGAGCGTGCGCTGCGGCAGCTCCACGCCGGCAAACGACTTCTTGCCATCCTCGACCCGCGCCTCGAGATCGCTCGCCCCGGCATCGAGCCCGCCCACGTACGTCAGCGCCGGCACAAGGTTGCGCGCCGCCATGAACAGCGCCGCGAACACCAGCTCCTTGACCGCATTGGCATTGGCGCCGGGCGCATTGAACACAGGCACCCCGCGTCCGGTGAGTTCGGCCACCGGGATGTTGTTGGTGCCCGCTCCCGCGCGGCCGATGGCCTTGACGCTGGCGGGAATCGGCATCGCGTGCATGTCGTGCGAACGCACGATGATCGCATCGGGATGCGCGACCGCCTTGCCCACCGTGTAGCGATCCGCCGGAAAGCGCTTGAGCCCATGCGCGGCGATCTGGTTGAGGGTCAGGATCTCGAACTGGCGCGGCGCCTTTTCAACCATGCTGCGTCTCGAATTCGCGCATCCATGCCACCAGCGCGCGCACCCCCGCCTCGGGCATCGCATTGTAGATCGACGCACGCATGCCGCCCACCGAACGATGGCCTTTGAGCTGCACCATGCCGCGCTCCTTCGCGCCCTTCAGGAACGGCTCGTCCAGCGCCGGATCGCGCAGCGTGAACACCACGTTCATCCGCGAGCGATCCGCCGGTCGCACTGAGTTGCGATAGAACGACGACGCATCGAGGCAATCGTAGAGCAGCTTCGCCTTGGCCACGTTGCGCCGTTCAATGGCCGCCACGCCGCCCTGCTTCTGCAGCCATTCAAACACGAGTCCCGCGATGTAGATCGCATACGTGGCCGGCGTGTTGAACATCGAGTCATTCTCGGCCTGTTCCTTCCAGTGGAACGCGGACGGCGTGATGGGCAGCGCGCGATCCAGCAGGTCACGGCGCACGATCACGATGGTCAGGCCCGCGGGGCCGATGTTCTTCTGCGCGCCGCCATAGATGACGCCGTAGCGCGCCACGTCGATCACGCGCGACAGGATGTTGGACGACATGTCCGCGACCAGCGGCACATCGCCGGTGTCGGGCGTGAACGGATATTCGACGCCGCCGATGGTCTCGTTCGAGCAGATGTGGACGTAGGCGGCACCCGGCGTGAGCTTCCAGTCCGCCTGTGGCGGCACATAGGTGAAGCCTTTGTCTTCGGAGGACGCGGCCACGTTGACCGTGGTGTACTTCTTCGCTTCCTTGATCGACTTCTTCGACCATTCACCGGTATTGACGTAGTCGGCCACCGTGCGGTCGCGCACCAGGTTCATCGGCACGATCGCGTTCTCACCGATGGCCCCCCCCTGCAGGAAAAGCACCTCGTAGTCGGCGGAGATGCCCATCAGGGCGCGCAGGTCGGCTTCCGCCTTGTCCGCAATGCCGATGAACTCCTTGCCGCGGTGGCTCATCTCCATCACCGACGTGCCGGTGCCGTGCCAGTCGAGCATCTCGGCCGCGGCAATGGTCAGGACTTCCTCCGGCAACGCCGCGGGACCGGGACTGAAATTGAAAACGCGCATGAAAGCTACCTGCTGAAGAGAATGTGGGGCTGCGGCCGCGGAGGATTCCCGAGCGCACCCTTAACGATACCGCACGCAACCTGCGGGTCCGGGACGATCGTTACATAGAAGCGGTTTCGCACTGTCACGCGCGGCCGAAGCCCTGCCTACGGACGTTCGGTGGCTCCGGGCACGATGAGTGTCAGTTCGTCGAGATCGACGCCCAGCAGCCGCGACACGCGAATCGGCACATCGGCGCGCTGCAGCTTGTTGACCTCGTCCTGCGTGTGGCGGTCCGACATCGTCATCCGCCGCCGCAGCCGAACGTACTCCGCCCACGAATCGATGATGTAGCGCTCGACGAAGCGGCCATCCTCCGCGAGATCCCGGAACACCCGCCAGCTGCTGGCCCCATTGCGCCGGCGGGTGGGCTCGACCTTGCGAATGCCTTCCAGGAACGCGGCGCGGTTGGCCGCATCGATCCGGTACTCGATCTGGATCAGCACCGGGCCGTCGTCGGGCAGTGGTTCGACCTTGATGCCGAGATCCGGCAGCTGTGCGTCATGCGTCACATCGGCCTCGCGACCCAGCCGGACCCTGACATTGCGATTGACGAACAGCAGCAGCAACATCACGATCGCCGAGGCAACCAGCGCGACGTGGGTGTCGGTCCACGAGGCCACCGTACCCCAGAGGATGCTGCCGAGCGCGAGGCTGGCCTGCACGGCCATCAGGTTCATCGCCACGGCCCGCGCCCGCACCCACGCCGGCGCCGCGCTCTGCGTGCCCGCCGACAGGCTGGCCAGGACGCCGACCCACGAGGCACCGGCCATGCAGGCACCGACCAGCGCCACACCAACGTAGTTCGTCGCGGCGATGATCGACGACGCAATGATCCACAACAACGCCGCGCCGACCACGATCCGCTGCAGTGAGTATTTCCCCAGCAAACGGGGGATCGACAGCGCGCCCCCAACGGCGCCGGCGCCGAAGCTGCCGAACAGGATGCCGTAGCCGCCTGCGCCAAGCTGCAACTGGTCGCGGGCGATCACCGGCAACAGTGCCCACAGGGCGCTGGCGCACGCCGCAAAGCTGAGATTGCGGATGATGATCGCGCGCATCGGCGCCGAATGCCGCGCGAAACGCACGCCGCTGCCAATGCCCGAAAAGAGTGTCTCTGGCACGCCGGGCAGCGCAGGCCCCTGCCGCTTCCAGCCGCGCACCACGACGACCATCACCACGAAACACGCCGCGCTTGCCAGCAATGCAACACCAGGGTTGAACCATGCGGCGATCGCTCCAGCCAGCGCGGGGCCGACGGCGCGTGCCACGTTGAACGCCACCGCGCCGAGGGCCACGGCCTGCGGTACCTCGTTCTTCGCCACCAGCTCATTGATGCTCGATTGCTGCGCCGGCATGTAGAACGTGAAGCCGGCACCGATGGCAAAGGTCAGCGCCAGCAAGCCGCCGGGAGACAGGTGGCCGGACAGCGTGGTGGCGCCCAGCGCCGCGGTGGCGATGATCAGCAACACCTGGGTGGCGAGAATGATGCGCCGCCGCTCGATGATGTCGGCCAGCGCCCCGGCGACCAATCCCACCACCAGCGTCGGTGCCGTGCTGGCCGATTGCACCAGAGCCACCATCAGCGCCGACGGCGTCATCGTCGCCATCTGCCACGCTGCCGTCGTCACCTGCATCGTGTAACCCAGTGCCACCATGATCGACGCGATGTAGAACCAGCGAAACCGGCGGTGTCGCAGTGGCGAATTGCCGAAGTAGGAATCGAATGACGATGCGATCGGAGTTGCCACGAGGTCAAGTGTAACGCGACGACACCAGCCCGCTGCCGGCAGCGCCCCTACATGCAGCGGTCGGGCAGTCGCCTTCACCGGCATCAGGTGACCGCGGCCGTCGCGCGCTGTATTCTCGCGGCCAGTTCCCGAAACTCCGGTCAGCTCCCAGACGACATCCATTACGATGGCACTTGAATCGTTCGCCCTGCTCTCGAAACGAAGCCGCATCACCCTCGCCATCCTGACGGCGCTGCTGCTCGGAATCGCCGTCTGGCTGGTGGTGCAGGTCGTCAATCCCGGGCCCCCGCGCACGATCGTGCTGGCCAGCGGAACCGAGGCTGGCCTCTATCACCAGCACGCATTGCGCTACAAGGCCATCCTTGCCGAAATCGGCATCAAGGTCGAAGTGCGCCTGACCAACGGCGCGGAGGAGAACCTCCGCCTGCTGCTGCAGCCCGATTCCAAGGTGGACATCGCGTTCATGCAAGGGGGTGTCGCCACCGCTTCCGGCGCCAAGGTCGATCAGCTCGAGATGCTGGCCAGCCTCTATTACGAACCACTGTGGATGTTCCACCACGATGACTTCCCGGTCGCGCGGATCAACCAGCTTGCCGGCAAGCGCATCGCGGTCGGCGTCGTCGGTAGCGGCACCCACGCCCTGGTCACCATGTTGATGCAGGTCAATGGCATCCAGCCGACGGCGGCCGACCTGCGCGCCGTCGGTGGCGCGCAGGCGCTGCAGGCGTTGCAGAAACGCGAGATCGACGTGGTTTTCTTTGTCGGGGGCGCGGACAGCACGGTGATCCAGCAGGCCCTGCGCGATCCTGGACTGGAGCTGGTATCGCTCGTACGCGCCGAGGCCTACCAGCGCCGCTTTCCATTCCTGACCAGGCTGACGCTGCCCGCGGGCACGATCGACCTGGCGCTCAACATTCCCCCGGCGAAAACCGAATTGATCGGCACCAAGGCCATGCTTGCGGCGCGGGAAAACCTGCACCCGGCATTGATCAGCGTCCTGCTCGACGCCGCCCGCGAAATTCACAGCGGCCAGGGGTACTTCGAAGCCGCTGGCGAGTTCCCCGACACGTCTCCGGTCGACCTACCGGTGTCGAGCGATGCCGACCAGCACCGCCGCTTCGGGCCGCACTACCTCTACCGGATCATGCCGTTCTGGGTCGCGTCGCTGATCGAGCGCATGCTGATCATCATGGTGCCGCTGCTTGCAGTGCTGGTGCCGGTGGCAAGCTACCTGCCGCAGGTGATGCGCTGGCGGGTACGCTCACGCATCTATCGCTGGTACGGCGAGCTGGCGCTGCTGGAACGCGACATCGCCACGCGCGAGGGCACGCTGCCGATCAAGCAATGGCTGGCCGACCTCGACCGGATCGAGCAGGCCGTCTACCGCATCCGCACGCCCGTCAGCTACGCCAGCGAGCGCTACACACTGCGCGAGCACGTGGCGCTCGTACGGCAAACGGTGCTCGCGAAGGCCGGAACCGCTGCGGTCTAGCCGTCACGGCGGGGTGAACCCCAGCCCCAGCCCGGACAGGTGATCGATCTCGGATCCGCTGAAGCCCCAATCGGCCAGCGCTTGCCGTCCGCCCTCGCCGCGGGCGGGTGGCGCGCCGCGCACCGCGCCCGGCGTGCGCGAGAATCGCGGCGCGGGTGCCGGTTGTGCGACGGTGCCGACATCGACGTGCGCGTGGCGCGCGACCGCATGCGGATCCAGAGCCGCCTCGCTGAAGGTCAGCACGGGCGACACGCAGGCGTCCGTCCCCTCGAACACGCGGCACCATTCGTCGCGGGTCTTCGTGGCCAGCACGGCGGCAAAACGTGCGCGCAGCGTGGGCCAGCCGGCCCGATCATGCTGCGCGGGCAGCGATTCGCCGGCAAGGCCCAGGTGCCGCAGCAACTCGGCATAGAACTTGGGTTCGATCGCGCCGACCGCAACGTAGCGACCATCGCTGGTGATGTAGGTGTCGTACCAGGGCGCGCCGGAGTCGAGAACATTGTCGCCGCGCACATCGCTCCAGCGTCCGGCCGCCTGCATGCCCCAGAACATCGTGGTCAGGAGCGACGCTCCCTCGACCATGGCCGCATCGACCACCTGTCCGTGGCCGGATTGCCGCGCTTCGAGCAGGGCGCACACGACGCCGAAGCCCAGCAGCATGCCACCGCCGCCGAAATCGCCGACCAGGTTCAACGGTGGCACCGGCGCATCGCCCTTGCGCCCCATCGCGTGCAAAGCCCCGGACAACGCGATGTAATTGATGTCATGTCCGGCGCGCGCCGCCAGCGGGCCATCCTGGCCCCAGCCGGTCATGCGGCCATAGACCAGGCGCGGATTGCAGGCAAGCAGCACGTCGGGGCCCAGGCCCAGGCGTTCCATCACGCCGGGACGAAAGCCTTCGATGATCGCGTCCGCCTTCGCGGCAAGCCCGATCGCCGCGGCCACGCCGTCGGGACGCTTCAGGTCGAGCGTGACCGAGCGGCGACCCCGCGTCATCACGTCATACCAACGCTGCGCGCCAATGCCGAGACCCGGATCGTTCGGCCGATCCACCAGCAGCACATCGGCACCCATGTCGGCCAACAGCATGCCGCAGAAGGGGGCCGGCCCGATGGCCTCGAACTCGAGCACGCGCAAGCCGGTCAGTGGTCCCATGGGCGCGATGGTAGCGCGTACCCGTGGACGTATCGGCATGAGGCGATCAGCGACGGGGTGCATCCATGGCGCCGCTCGCGTATTTTATACCAATGTCATATTTGCGGCGTTAGTGTTACGACGGTATCGCCACCACAACCGTGCAGTCGGCGCGAAAAATGCTGCAAAAGTGCTTGCGTGGAACGCCGGGGGCGCCTAGGATTTTCCTGCTTGCCTCAATTTGCATGCGTCCAGGCTCACGCCATTGCGAGCAGTCGGTTCAAAAGCGTAGACCGGTTCGTTTCTAACTTCAACGCTCAACGCCAGGGGAT